>JBMYQW010000139.1:0-11624 GCA_049601735.1 Spirulinaceae cyanobacterium | reverse complement strand
ATTGAAATACGTGAAATGGAGCTTGTCTTTGTCTGCAACGAGGGGAAGGATGAATTTATTTTAGAGTCCGCGTCTGGTGGGATTAGCTCATTGATTGAGCTTTCGTGGCAGATCTATACTTTTTCTTTGCAAGAAAGAGGAGAGTTCACTGTATTGATTGATGAAATCGAAAATCATCTACATCCGACCATGCAACGTCGAGTGCTCTACGATTTAGTCAATGCCTTCCCCCAAGCAAGATTTATTGTCACAACCCATAGTCCTCTAGTTGTCAGTTCAGTTAAAGACTCATCAGTCTATGCTCTGAGGTATAACGATCGCAACAAAATCGAATCTCACAAACTAGACTTACTCAACAAAGCCAAAACTGCTCAAGAAATCCTTGATGAAGTGCTCGGCGTTTCGTTTACAATGCCCATCTGGGTTGAAGAGAAACTCACTCAAATCGTGCAGCAATATGCGGCCGACAATATGGATGAGGCAAAGTTTAGCCAGATGCGAGCAGATTTGCAAGAAATGGGTCTTGAACGTTTGATGCCCACCGCGATTCAATCTGTTGTCGAACAAGAACCTTCATGATCCGGCTCCATCGTCCGCCTTGTCCTAATGAGCAAGCCCTCCAAAACGGTAATTACAAGCATCCAGACAATAAACAAGCCCTGCGAGGAGCCAGTGCAGATAAATGTATGTACTGCGAGAGCAAAGTCGCCGCAGTCGATCATGCCGAGATCGAGCACATAAAACCTAAGTCCAAATACCCAGAACTGACCTATGTTTGGAAGAATTTAGGCTATGTTTGCTCAAGGTTCAACAATGCCAAAGGGAATCAGTACGATCAAAACACGTCTTTGATTGACCCTTATTCGGAAGATCCAGAAATTCACCTGTCTACCTGGGGAAAATTCTTCATTCAGCGTCAAGGCAGCGAACGGGGAGAATTGACGATCGCCACCATCCAACTCAATCGTCCTGAACTGCTGGAGAAGCGCTTAACTAGAATCGAAGCGATTCGCAGGGCAGTTGATGCCTGCTACCGGACTAAAAATCTATCTTTGCGGAAAGTTGCGCTAGAGAGTCTTCATCGAGAAGCTGAACCCGATCAAGAATATTCGCTGTTCGTTCGTGCTTTTCTAGAGTCTGTTATTTCAGAAAAACAGTCTTAAAAATTTGGACACAAAACCCACTATCGTAAAGGTGAATGTATTCCCTGACTGGTATGGCCGACCTTCCGCTTCCCCAAACCACCGCCGCAATCGCCCGCCTGCGCCAACTTGTCCAAAAAGATGTCCAAGCGGATTGGCAAGTATCCGATCAGGACGTGGACTATGGTCAACACCACGACCCCCTACCCCCGAACTCCTTCATCCCAGTCGAGCTGCGCGAAGATGGCGCGATCGTCTGGCCGGCAAACTGCCAAGTGCGGTGGTTTCAGCAGAAATTCACCTTGCCGCAAGCCTGGGACAGCTTCCCGCTGGAGAAGCTCTGCTTGCGTTTAGCCCTGAGCTGGTGGGCGATCGATGCCCAGATTTTCCTTGATGGTCAGCTCGTCCAAGCCGGAGATCTGTTCGACTCCGCTGCGCGGGTGGTGTTGAGCCAGCAGAGCCAGCCGGGGACTGAGATGACGATGACAATTCGGCTCGTGAGTCCGGGGCATGATGTGGGCGGGTTTATGCGATCGCGCCTCCTCTACGAAGCCCCCAAAGGCATTGACCCTGGCTTTGTTGCCGATGAGCTGGGCGTCTTGCAACGCTACATCAGCGGATTCCATCCCGAGCAAGCGGAGTTTTTGGAGGGAGCAGTCGCCGCGTTGGACTGGTCTACCGTCAGCGGCCAAGCCGGATTTTTGAGCGAATTGCAACGCTTACGCGATCGCCTCCTGCCCCTGAGCAAACTGATCAAACAGCGCCGCTTCCATATCATGGGCCATGCCCACCTTGACATGGCCTGGCTCTGGGAAGCCGCCGAAACCTACGACGTGGCCGAGCGCACCTTTCGCTCCGTGCTCCAGCTTCAAGAAGACTTCCCCGAGTTGACCTTTTGCCATACCAGCCCGGTGATCTATGAATGGCTCGAAACTGCCCAACTGAAGCTATTTCAAGCGATCCAACAGGCGCACCAAGCCGGAATCTGGGACCCGGTGGGCGGGATGTGGGTTGAGCCGGAGGTGAATTTGGTGGGTGGGGAATCGATCGCCCGTCAATTGCTCTACGGTCAAGCCTATACCCAAGCCACTTTCGGCAAACGGACGCGGGTCGCTTGGCTCACCGACAGCTTTGGCTTCTGCTGGCAGTTGCCCCAACTCCTGGCCCTGGGCGGGATTGACTATTTTGTCACCCAGAAGCTGCATTGGAATGACTCGACCGAGTTCCCCCATGGCGCGTTTTGGTGGCGATCGCCCGATGGCACAGCGGTCTTTACCCTCATGTCGCCGCCCAACATTGCGGGCGTGATGGATAACGACCCCAACCCGATGGCCGACTACGCCGTCAAGTGGGAGCAGCAAACCCAGATCCCGGAGATGTTCTGGCTGCCGGGGGTGGGCGATCATGGTGGCGGCCCGACGCGGGATATGCTCACGGTGCAGCGCCGCTGGGCCGAATCGCCGTTCTTCCCGCGCAGTGGCTTCAGCACCAGCGATCGCTACCTCGACCTGCTCCGTAACGAGCACGGCGAAACCGCCCCCATCTGGGACGATGAACTCTATCTCGAATTTCATCGGGGCTGCTACACCAGCCATGCCGACCAGAAATGGCTGAATCGGCAATGCGAAATCACGCTTCTGCAAGTGGAACTCTGGTCAACCGTGGCGCATTTGCTGGGTGATTTTCCCTTCCCCAAAACCGAGATCGAGCAGGCTTGGAAACGAGTGCTCTTTAATCAATTCCATGACATTCTGCCCGGAACCTCTATCCCCGAGGTCTTTGTCACCGCAAACCAAGACTGGCATCGGGCGCTGCATATTGCGTCCCGATTGAGCGGTGAGGCCTTGGCGGCGATTGCGTCCTGCATCCCAATCCCCAACCCCCCAAGTCCAGACGCCCAGCCCTGGTTGGTGGTCAATAGTGTCAATGCCGATCGCACCGATGTAGTCGAACTCAACTGGTCAGCACCGGGAGCGATCGCCCACGATTGCAACCATCAGCCGTTACCCTGTCAGAAGACAGCGGAGGGTCGCTTGGTGGTGACGGTGACGGTTCCGGCGATCGGTTATGCGCTGATTTGGCTGGAACCGAGTGAAGAAACGGTTGCTGAAAAACATGATGGGCCGACCCACCTCCCCCCTCCGGGGTATTCCTCCCAAGAGGAGACTTCTGGGCTAATGTCCCCTCTTGGGAGGGGCGGTCAAGCGCAGCGCCGACCGGGGTGGGTTGGATCTCGGTTGCCAATGCAACAGTCTAATTCTTCGCAGTTTCCTGCTGATCCGGTTCTGGAAAATGAATATTTACGGGTCGAGATTGATCCGGAGACGGGGGCGATCGCTCGGCTCTGGGATCACCTCAATCAGCGAGAGGTCTTATCCAGTTCAGGCAACGTTCTCCAGTTCTTCCAAGACGAAGGGCAATATTGGGATGCTTGGAACATCGACCCCAACTATGCGGATCATCCCCTGCCTGCGCCCCAATTAAGCCAATGGCAATGGCTAGAGCACGGCCCCGTCCGCCAACGGCTGCGGGTCGAATGGCAGTTCGGGCAGTCGCATTTAACGCAGGACTATATTCTGGAGCAACAGTCACCCCTGCTGAAAATGAGCGCGATCGTGGACTGGCAAGAGACCCATGTGTTGCTCAAGACGGCTTTCCCCCTCACGGTGCAAAGCGACCATGCCAGCTATGAAATGCCCTGCGGCACGATCACCCGGCTGACTGATCCCCAAACCCCCGCAGAGAAAGCCAAATGGGAAGTACCTGCCCTGCAATGGGCCGATCTCGGTGATGAGAACTACGGCGTAAGCCTGCTGAATGATTGCAAGTATGGCTACGACGCCCAGCCCAGCCAACTGCGCCTCACGCTCCTCCGGAGCCCCCGCTGGCCCGACCCCGGCTGTGATGTGGGACGGCACGAATTCACCTATGCTCTCTATCCCCACGCTGGAACCTGGCAAGCTGCCCAGACGCCCCATTGGGCGGCACGACTCAACCAACCCCTCGAAACAACCCCCCTTACCAAGGGAGGCAGGGGGGATAAAACCCTCCCGCCAACCTGCCAATTCTTCACTCTCGACCCGCACCTCATGCTGATGGCCTTCAAACCCAGTGAGCAAGACCCGAAACGCTACATCCTGCGGGCTTATGAAGCCTATGGTGAAGCCGTTGCTGCGCCAGTTGAAACCCAATTAGCCCTTGTCCCCCAAAGCCAGGCCAATCTCTTAGAAGATCCCCTCCCAACGCAAGATACGATCCGCCCCTGGCAAATTGTCAGTTATGACTTACGCGAAAAAACGGCATAAACCCCCTAGAAGTTGTAATCTCTAATTTTGATGGAAGGGCGAGGCAACCCAACCTTTAAACCAGGGGGGGAGCGTAAGCGTAAAGAGATAAGACAGTAGCCCAAAGAGTAACCAGTTGGAGAGTTCATTCAGAAACCAGGGGTACAACGCTGCGCCAGGAAGGACAAAGGGAAATTTTGAGAGCAAAGCATCCCAAACTCCAGAGAGTCCCAGATACCACATGGATACAAACGTTGCCAGCAAGGTTGCGCTAGAACACCATCGAAGTCGCCGACTAGAAGAGTTCAGCCACAGTGACAGTTGAGGAATGACGAAAATCAAAAACGATAGTCTATAGTCCCAGTTATTGCCAATTAGAAATGTTCCCAGATAAATACTTGTGCCAACTCTAAAAGCGTCAAGACTGAGCGTTCCGTCATTGAAATGAAGTTCTTGATTCGCCAAACCGAAGCGAGATGGTTGTACCAAGGTGAAGAATATCAGTAAGAAGATAGCAGCTATTGATGCAAGGGAGAGTAAATATATTATTTTTCCCAGCAACGGACTAATATTTTGGCTAACCCCCAACCAAAGTACATTCATGCCGTAACTCAAATAGGTTTCTCTGGGTGTTGATTGAGAAATAAGATTTAGCTCTGACCAATTGATGGCAACATATAAGGATGAAAGACAGAGGATAATGCAGGCGTGCTGGATGAATTGTTGTTTCCTCAATCTTACCAACAGTGAAATCCCGAAAAAGGGGAATATTTTTAAAGCAGTGCCCAAGAGAATGCCAATATCTGCCAACACAGCGGATCGTTGAGCAAATCCAATCGTCAAGGCGACAATGAAGAACATCAGTAAGTCAATATTGGCACGTTCAATTCCGAGGAGCACGGCAGGAGAAACCAGTGCCAAGATCACCAGAGAGACTGTTACATTGCTTACGTTAGGTAGGATGATAACAACACCCGCTAAAAAAGCAAAAATAACCCCTACTGCCAAACCGACTGTGTGAGACTTGTTCAGGCCAGTCCAATAGAGTAAATGCCAAATTCTGGGATAGTTTAGGGGGCGATTCCATAAATCGCTCGGATTATGTATTAATGGGTCGAAGCCCTGAGCGAAAGAATCTGCGCCATGGGTAATGCCACGTAAATCCGCAAAATTGGGAGACATTACAGGAATATTCCACAATCGCCAGGTTGGCTCATAACCGTAAAATACAAATAACAAACCAAATACGATTACAACCATCAAGATGGCTAGCAAGGCTTTCCATCTGATAGACAAGCCATTATGGAGAGTCGTGAAAATTGTATTTGGTTTGGCGATCAGGTGTTTGAAATACTCCATTGAATCTAGGCAAAACAGATAGGTTTATCATATCTTCAATATATGAAGAATATGACCAAAAAATGAGAGAAGGTCTTGGACAAAAATCACCCGCCAGGAAGCCGCTGCCTTTTCTGAGCGGGAAGACGATGGGATAGATTGCTTGTCTGTGGTTCAAGCTCTGCCCTACGATAGGCGCATTCAAGCGTGTCACTGTTATCTGTGCAACCCCAATGACGCCCCAACTCCAGACCCCCGCTCAACTCCAGCGTGTTATCCGCCAGTTTCAACCCCATAGCGATATTACCGATATCTGCGCGTGGGGTAGCGGCAATATCAACCATACCTTCCGGGTCTGCTGTACTGACGAGCGGTGCGATCGCTTCATTTTGCAGCGTCTCAATACCCAGGTCTTCCCCAATCCAGGGGGCATCATGCAGAACTTGCAGGTGCTCTGCCAGCACCTCCAGGGTAAGCTCCACGGCGAGCAGCTGGCTCACTGGCGAGTGCCCGATGTGCTCTGTGTGGCGGATGGGGGCAATCATCACATCGATGCCACGGGGGACTGCTGGCGGGCGATCGCCTTCATTGACGGCCAAACCGTAGACGTGATTGAAACGGAGCAGCAAGCCCGCGAAGTGGGGCGGGGGCTGGGCACGTTTCATCAGCTCTTGAGCGACCTTGACCCCACCCAATTGATAGACACACTGCCAGGGTTTCACATCACACCGGAATACCTGGAACTCTATGATGCGATTGCCGCTCAAGTGGAGATTCAGCCCTGCCCTGAGATCGACTATTGTCAGCGAATGGTGACCGAACGGCGTGAAGAGCTGGCCGGGATTTTGGAGACGGCGAAGGCCCAGGGCAAGCTGCCCCTGCGGGTGATGCATGGCGACCCCAAGGTGAACAACATTATGCTCGATACGCACACGGGTCATGCGATCGCCCTGATTGATCTCGATACGGTCAAACCCGGCCTGGTTCATTATGATGTGGGCGACTGTCTGCGCTCGGCCTGCAACCCCCTGGGCGAAGAAACCCCAGACTGGCAAGCCGTGGAATTTGATCTAGGGCGCTGCCAAAGTCTACTGACGGGGTATTTAGCAACAGCTAAGGATTTTCTCTGTCAGCCTGAATACGAGTTTCTCTATCCCGCAATTCGGCTGCTGCCGTGGGAGCTAGGGCTGCGCTTCTTCACCGATTACTTGGCAGGAAATGTGTATTTTGCGGTGCAAGATCCCGAGCAAAACCTACGGCGGGCGTTGGTGCAGTTTAAACTTTTGGAGAGTATTGAGGCTCAGGCGACCGAGATTCAAGCCTGTATCGATGCCGCTCGTTGAGATTACCTCTTAAGACCAAATCGTCGAATTAAAGCTACAGATCCTGGGTAGGGGCAGGTTTCAAACTTGCCCCTACAGCCAACTGGAGCGAGTCAGGGCTCTGAAGCCCTATTGTTGAGAATCGGTATAAGACTGGCTATGACTGCATTTACCCTGACGGCTTTTAACCCCCAAGATGCACCCGAGTTGCAAGTGACGGGAACGGTGGAGCGTAGCGGTGAGCGGTTGGCGATCGCCTACGAACTCACCGGAGATCTCTCCCAGGTCAAGCTCCCTGTGCCCCACAACTGGCCCAAGCGCCAAGATAACCTTTGGCAGCAGACTTGCTGTGAGTTGTTCCTCGCACCCTTGGGTCAGACTCACTATTGGGAAGTAAATCTATTGCCATCGGGTGATTGGAATGTCTATCGCTTTGATGCCTATCGGGCGGGGATGCAAGAAGAGGAAAAAATCACCCAACTTCGCTCTAGGGAACAGCGGGACTTTAACTGGTTGCAAGTGACTTTGGAGCTGGATTTAAGTTTGATTTTGCCACCGGAAACCTCCATCGAATTGGGAATCTGTGTGGTGGTAGAACGGAGAGACCGCGTTCTCAGTTATTGGGCAATCAAACATCCCCGAAATGAAGCAGATTTTCACGACCGGGCGGGATGGGCGATCGCAACTTAGGGCGTATCATCATTTAACCGCAGAAGCCTTATGGGACAGGGGATAGAGCGCCCGACCCAAACAACAGTAAAAGGGGCTGTAAGCCAGTCAAAATTAGAGCTTGAAATCTAAATGATGGCAGCCCCTAACAAGTTGAGTCATGTTTTTTTGCTACGGTAATAGCCACACCTCCCCTTGCGAATGGCTCAAACACAATGCCCTCTCCCTTTTCTGGCATGGATCCCTATCTTGAAGGCTATCTCTGGCCGGATGTTCACCATGCCCTAGCCAGCAAAATTCGCCAACAACTCACCTTTTCTGATTGCTCGGAGGTTACACCAGAGATGTTTTCTCAAGCAGTGATACGGCACGGTCTACCGACTACTCAAGCAAAAAAACAGGTTACACTCCACATTGACGATGATGTTTTAGCGTGGTTTAAGTCTCAAGGGCGAAGCTATCAAACCGAAATCAACAAGTTGTTACGGGCTTACATGGAAGCACATCAACAATAGCACCTCGCTCGATCGCCCCTTACGAAGGCTAATGTCATGGCACACCTTAATTGGGGGCACATCCTCAAGAGCTCTGAACCTCTGACATGATGAGTAATGCTACCCCTACAATACCTACGCAATATTTTCTAACTTTTCTAACTCCCCCCCAAAAGCGCCTCACCGCCGCCAATCCCGAGCCAAATCACTACGACGAACCAATGCACCAGCGCAATTACCCACAGAGAACCCGTTTGGCGATATAACAGTGAACAAGCCAACCCCAATAAGCCCGTTAGAGTCAAGAAGTCCGGCTGCAAAAACGTCGGATTGCCCCGCGGAAAAATTGTCAATGCATTGAGCGGATGAGCGGCTATGTAGAGGGTTAGACTGGTGCCGAGCCAGAGCAGCACGATGCGTAAGCGCACGTTCTCGCTGGGATGGGGCAGCAGCAGCACCCGAAACAGCAACTCTTCCGCCAACGCAGGCAGACAAAATTTGCCGAGAATCAAACCCAACCCAGCTAGGCTCCAAAACTGGCGGGCAGGCCAGGGCGACCAGGTGAAGAGTCCGGTGTGGAGCGCCAGGGGGAGGGCGATCGCCCCATACCCTGCCAACACAATCACCGTTTGTCGCCAGTCCTGGATGGTGGGAATTTTAAGACTCGGGCGTACCCGTTGTCTGAGCCAATGCATGATATTTCTCTACGCAACAAATAATCATTTGTCTAGACTGTAACCCATGGTGTCGCGTCGCAATCGATTCTGGAATTTTGCCCATGGCTCCTCCTGATTGGCTCCGGATCAAAAAAGCCCTCTCGGTCGAGGCCGATCGCGGCTTTGCCGATCTCCAGGGCAACCAATATCGCTTTAGTGAGTTCATGACCCTCACCTTTGGCGAACCCCTCAAAGGGGGCGACGAGCATCAACGTCGCCGCTGGGCCAAACTGGCCCAAGACTTTGCTGAATATCCCAGCCTCACCCTCAAACAGCGCCAGGGCATTGTGGCGATCGCCCGCCGCCTGGTACAGGAACTCATGCTAGCGGCCGAAGCGACAACCACTCCGCCCCCTGCGCCCAAACTGCCGAAAGCCACGCCGCTGGTAGAGCAACCCAAATCGTCGTATCAACTCCCCCTGCTCGATCGCCCCCTCAAAGCGCACCCCGAACTCAAGCGTAAGCGGAACCTAGAGAACCTGGTCAAACTCGGCATCTACACCGTGCGCGATGCCCTCTTTTACTATCCCCGCGACCATATTGACTACGCCCGTCAGGTCGAAATTGCCCAGCTCACGCCCGGCGAAACCGTCACGGTGATGGGCTATATCAAAACTTGTCGGTTTTTTACCAGTCCTAAGAATAAGAGTCTGACGATTATGGATCTCAGGCTGCGCGATCGCTCCGGCTCAATCAAGCTCAGTCGCTTTTTCCACGGGGCGCGGTTTAGTAATCGCGGCTGGCAAAAGAAGCAAGAACAGCTCTATCCGCGGGGGGCGCTGGTGGCCGCCTCCGGTCTGGTCAAGATCAATAAATATGGCAGCACATTGGAGAATCCGGAAATCGAAGTCCTGGATGGCCCCGACGGGCAAATTGAATCGCTCAAGGTGGGGCGAATTTTGCCGGTTTACCCCCTCACGGACGGCATTTCCGCTGATGTGGTGCGGCGCGTTGTCCTGGCGGCTTTACCCACTGCGGCTGAACTGGTCGATCCCCTGCCCATCAATCTGCAGAAGGCTTACGACCTCATTCCCCTGGCCCGCGCCATCCAGGAAATTCACTACCCGCCAGACCACGAACGGCTGGCCCAAGCTCGTCGCCGTCTGGTTTTTGATGAATTTTTCTACCTGCAACTGAGCTTCCTCAAGCGGCGTCAGCAGCATAAAGCCAGCCAGAAAAATGCCGCCGTGCTCGTGCCCCAGGGCGAGTTGAGCGATCGCTTCCGGACTCTGTTGCCCTTTGACCTCACCGGTGCCCAGCAGCGGGTCGTGAGCGATATCCTCCAGGATCTCCAGTCCAGCACACCCATGAACCGTCTGGTGCAGGGGGATGTGGGCTCCGGGAAAACTGTGGTGGCGGTCTTCGCGATTTTGGCGGCGTTGCAGTCGGGCTATCAGGCGGCCCTGATGGCCCCCACCGAGGTCTTGGCGGAGCAGCATTATCGCAAGCTGGTGGAATGGTTCAACCAGCTCTACCTACCCGTGGAACTGCTGACGGGTTCGACGCGGGTGAAAAAGCGGCGGGAGATTCATAGTCAGCTCTACACGGGCGAGTTGCCGCTGTTGGTGGGAACCCATGCCCTGATTGAAGATCCGGTGCAGTTTCGCAAGCTGGGTCTGGTCGTGATCGATGAGCAGCACCGTTTTGGCGTGAAACAGCGATCGCGCCTCCTGGCCAAAGGCGAATCGCCCCATGTGTTGACTATGACCGCGACGCCGATTCCCCGCACCCTCTCTTTAACCCTGCATGGCGATCTGGATGTGTCGCAAATTGATGAACTCCCCCCCGGTCGGCAACCGATTCAAACCCTGGTGCTTGGGGCCAAGCAGCGGCAGCAGGCCTATGACCTGATCCGGCGGGAACTGGCGGGCGATCGTCAGGCCTACATTATCTTCCCGCTGATTGAAGAGTCGGAAAAGCTGGACGTGCGGGCGGCGGTCAAGGAACATGAGCGCCTCCAGGAAACCATTTTCCCGGAAGTGCAAGTGGGTCTGCTCCACGGTCGGCTGAGTTCTGCGGAAAAAGAAGACGCCCTGCGCCGTTTCCGGGACAATGAAACGCCAATCATCGTCTCAACCACCGTGATTGAAGTGGGCGTGGATGTACCCAACGCCACGGTAATGCTGATCGAAAATGCCGAACGCTTTGGGCTCTCGCAACTGCACCAGTTACGGGGACGGGTCGGTCGGGGCAGCCATTCCTCCCATTGCCTACTGATGAGCAGCGGCAAGAACCCCGAGTCTAAAGAACGCCTCGAAGTTCTCGCTCAATCTCAGGATGGCTTCTTTATTGCGGAGATGGACTTGCGCCTGCGGGGGCCCGGTGAGGTGCTCGGCACACGGCAAGCGGGCTTGGCGGACTTTGCCCTGGCGAGTTTGGTGGAAGATCGAGACGTGTTGCTCCTGGCCCGAGAAGCAGCTGAAGAACTCCTGAAAACCGAACCCACCCTAGACCGCTACCCCAAACTCCAAGCTGAACTGACGCGACGCGATCGCCAATTCACGGGCGGCGGAATGCTCAACTGATACTGAATCTGAATTGTATAGCAGCGATATCGGTGGTTAGGACATTTGGCAAACGCCGAAACCCTTGACGGGTAGGCACTGCCTAGGCAGTTCATTCTGTCACTTTTCAGGCTGATCAATCTCATACAAAAACC
>JBMYQW010000138.1:0-11661 GCA_049601735.1 Spirulinaceae cyanobacterium | reverse complement strand
TTATCATGCAGCGACTTGCACTTGGGTATCGTTTGCCCGATGGCAAATGAAGAAGAGAATGCAGCGTCTTTGGTTGTCGAAGTGTTAGACCAATGCAAGGGGTTTAAAAAGGTGTCTTTTCTGATTGTGGTTGATCGAGTAAGTCGAGACGGAACGATTGAGATCTTACAAGAAATTGCCACAATCCATCCAGAAATAAAAGTTATTTGGGCACCAGAAAACCGCTCTGTGGTCGATGCGTATCTCCGGGGTTATAAAGAGGCATTGCAAGCGGGCTGTGACTGGATTTTGGAGATGGACGCGGGCTATAGCCATAAACCCAAAGACATGGTAAAGTTCTTCGATACCATGGGCTTGGGCTATGATTGCGTTTTCGGCTCTCGCTTTATGCGAGGGGGGGAAATTACGGATTTTTCGCTCTTTCGCTATGGTCTCAGTCGTGTGGGCGGTTTAACGTCCAATGTTTTGCTGGGGACAAAGTTAAGTGATATGACCAGTGGTTTTGAATTGTTCTCCCATGCTGCGCTGGTGCAAATTCTCCAAGCCGGAATCCAGTCTAAAGGGCATTTTTTTCAAACTGAGATCAAGTTTCACTGCCGCAAGCTAAACATTACAGAAGTCCCTATTTCCTATAGTTCTCCGAGCCCCAGGGTAAATAATCGGGTGATCAAAGATGCCCTTAAAAACCTCTTTCGTTTAACGTCGCTCCGACTCAAAAATAAATTCACAAGATGAAAACCGTTTCCAATCTTCATCCGACATTGGTCGTTACGTCGATTTCCGAACCCAATCTAGTGCTGCAAGCCTTAGCCAAGGGTTGCCAGACCCAGGATATGTCCTTCATTTTGGTGGGCGATACCCGCAGTCCCGACGACTTCAAGCTAGACGGCTGCCAGTTTTTCTCGATCGCCCAGCAACTCGAAAGTGGTTTGGAATTTGCGCGGCTTTGTCCCACGCAGAAATATTCCCGCAAAAACATTGGTTATTTGCTTGCTGCCCAGCAGGGCGCAACGGTCATTGTGGAAACTGATGATGATAATTTTCCCTACGAGAGTTTTTGGCCAGTTTACGATCGCCACCAGTCCCTGCCCCAGAGTACCCAAGCCGGTTGGCTGAATGTGTATCGCTACTTCACGGACGCATTAATCTGGCCCAGAGGTTTACCTTTGAATCAAGTCAACAGCGACTTACCCGAGTTTAAAAAACTGCCTTCCGCTACGGTGGACTGCCCGATTCAGCAGGGTTTGGCTGATGATAACCCCGATGTAGATGCGATTTATCGTTTACTATTGCCGCTGCCGCTCAAGTTCAGGAGCGATCGCAACTTAGCCCTCAGTGCTGGCAGTTGGTGTCCGTTTAATAGTCAAAACACCACTTGGTGGCAAGATGCTTTTTTATTAATGTATCTACCCACCTATTGCTCCTTTCGTATGACCGATATTTGGCGCAGTTTTATTGCTCAGAAAATTGCTTGGGCGAATGACTGGTCGGTCTTGTTTCATCAGCCCACGGTCTGGCAAGAGCGTAATGAACATAATCTCATGCAAGACTTTCGCCAAGAGGTAGATGGTTATTTGCGGAATCATGAATTGAGGATTGCACTGGAGCGAGTTGAATTGCGTCCGGGGGTGGCTGAAATTCCGGATAATTTGCGCCGTTGTTATCAGCATTTGATTGAGCTAGAATTTTTCGCTGCAGAAGAGACAACGTTGCTCGAAGCCTGGCTTACGGATTGGCAGGGTTTGTGTCAGTAGCTCATCCATTCAGCGACTAAGTTCAGTATGGTATTTGTCCTCAACTATTTTGGACTTTTTAACCACGGCAGGCGAGACGCCTGCGCTATAGAATTTGCTCAACTAACATCAGGATTAGGATGACCCTAGCTACGCCCCCCACCGTGATTGTTACAGGCGCTTCGGGACATATTGGCTATCACGTCGCCAAGGGACTCTGCGATCGCGGCTTTACGGTGCGGTTGCTGGTACGGCGGAGTAATGCCAATGTTCAGGACTTAGTACAGCGAGGCGCAAACCAGTATCTTGTCGATCTCCAGCAACCCGCGACCTATGGGGATCTGATCAGGGAAGCCGATTGTCTGTTTCATCTGGCGGCGGAGAATACCACCCGTCTGGATCAAGCAAAGCAAGTGCGGGAAAGCACCCTGGGGCTGACGGCGACCGTCTTGCAAACGGCAGTTGAGCAGGGTGTTAAGACGATTGTCTACACCAGTTCGGTGGTCGTGTTGGGGCGATCGAGTGATCCCAGGCGCTTGTTAAAGGAGAGTAATCGCACCACCGTTTGTGAGAGTCCCTACGTGCAGGGCAAAGTCGAGGCAGAACAGTTTTGCGAAGACCTGATTCGCCAGCAGAATGTTGATCTGCGTCGAGTTTATCCCTCGTGGGTCGTCGGCCCGGATGACTTGCGCGGCACGCCGCCTCATCAGGTGATCCAGAAATTTTTAGCCCAGGGCCAGACATTTTACTTCAAAGGGGGCATCTCGATCGCTGCCGTGGAGACCGTCGCCGAGGGACATATCAACGCTTGGCTACGGGGTCAGCCCCAGGCCACCTATGTCCTCGGTGGAGAAAATATTACCTTCCGGCAGTTCTTTACCCTACTCGCTCAGTTAACGCGCCAATCGCCCCCGCAGATTTTTCTGCCCAAGCCGTTGATTGTGGTTGCCAGTCAGGTTTTGAAAGTGCTGCTCGGGCCAATTGGTAAAGCACCACCGATCGAGCCCGCCTATGCTCGCACGGTCGTGGGGCAATATAGCTGGTACGACAGTCGCAAGGCGATCGCAGCCCTCGGCTACACCATCCCCCCAGCTGAGGAGAGCCTGCGACGGGCGGTGACGGGGGAACGAAGACGGCGTGTGGGCACATATACCCTGGGGCGATCGTCGCTGCCCGCTGCTCCCGCCACTGATCTGCCGCCCTTGCTGATTACTGGCGTCCCCGGCTGGCTGGGCAATCGTTTTGTGGATATTTTGCTCAATGGCGATCGCCAGGGCAAAATCCCGCCCCGACGGCCCGTGCGACTCTTGGTCGAGCCCCGTAATGCTGACCTACTCGATTTACCTAAACCCTTTGAAGTCTTCCCGGCAGATATTCGAGACCCGGTCGCGGTGGGCGCTGCTCTGGAGGGCATCGGTACGGTGTTTCATCTAGCGGGCGCAATCTATCCACCCCAGATCAAAACCCTCTATCAAGTCAATGAGTTGGGAACGCACAACCTGGTGGATCAATGCATTCGCCAAGGTGTCCGCCGCATTCTCTACATGGGCACAGACTCGATCTGTGGGCACGGCAACCCCCAGCAGCGCATCTTCACCGCCCAGACCCCCGATCACCCTTATCGTCACTACGGCCAGAGCAAATGGCGGGCCGAGCGTTATATTCTGGAAAAATCGGCCGAGGGGGCGATCGATAGCACTTCATTGCGCGGGTTTTGGTTCTTTGGCCCCTACGCGCCGCCCCGCCAGCAGGACTTTTTAGATATGATGGGCTGGCCGCGCCAACTGGTCTTTGGCAATGGTCAGAACTACCGCAGCATTTCCCTGGTGGACAACACGATCGCCGCCTTCCTCCAAGCCGAAACCGAGCCGGCCACCTACGGCAAATGGTATTGGATTGGCGATGTCAAGCCAGACTATACGGTTAATGAAATCTACCAAACGCTCTGTGAGGGATTAGGTCATACCTACCGGCCGCTCTACATTCCGGGCGTCGTCTGCGCAACCCTGCGGGGCATTGATGCGGTCATGGGCAAATTCGGCCGCCTCCATCCCACGATCCACGGCATCGGCAAATTCAACTTTGATATTGCGGGCGAGATTGACGCTGCCCAGCGCGATTTTGACTATACACCCGTAACCTCGTTGGCCGAATATGCCCAGGAGCTGGGTCAACGATAATCCACAGAAATTTAAAGGGGGATAGGGTGGGCACTGGTGTGAACTTAACGCTGTATTCAGCTCCTGGTGAGAGTTCCAGTGGGCTGACCCACCTCCCCCTATTCCTCCGGAACGCTGTGCGAACCGGGGACTCCTCCCAAGGGTCGACTTAAAATCCCCTCTTGGGAGGGGCGGTCTCGCGTAGCGATGACCGGGGTGGGTCGGGTGTGGGCCGCCATGGAAGCCTTGTGAATAAAGGGTTTCACGCTTAAGTTCACACGGATGTAGGGTGGGTCAATCCTACCTTATAGCCTTTTGCGAAAGTACAAGAACACAACTTCCCCCTTTCCAAGGGGGATCGAGGGGGCTCGAGGGAGATTAACGTACCTCATGCTTATAAAAACCGCTATATCCCCCCTTTATTAGGCTCTACCCAGGTATCTTTTCGAGAGTTCA
The DNA here is from genome assembly GCA_049601735.1 of Spirulinaceae cyanobacterium. Classification (GTDB taxonomy): domain Bacteria; phylum Cyanobacteriota; class Cyanobacteriia; order Cyanobacteriales; family Spirulinaceae; genus SIO3F2. The sequence goes on along the minus strand of JBMYQW010000138.1, from coordinate 7,313 downwards.
GGTTGCCACCAACGACGCTATCGGACTGGGAATCTCATCCGAAGGCGCTTCAAACTCACCCGTGAGCACAAATTCTAGACGTAACTTGAGCCAGGTAATGAATTGGGGGTTCGTCGAGACGATCGCCGCTGCGGGCTGGGGGCATTGGGACTTCACCTTGGCAAGGGAGGGAGCTTCCAGAAAGGCGGGTTGCTTAACCAGCCAAAAGTCAATCTCCTTGTTCTGCTGGCTGTAATGGTTGGTGCGCTCTTTAAACACCTCCGTTAAGGGTTCATCTTCGGTTAAAAATTTCTGACTCGCCAGAATATAGTAGTAGGTTGTCATTGCCAAATCGTTGCCAGGTTAAAATAAGCTGCTCTCCATCATAGGGGAAACATTTCCCTGGGGATAGCAATGCATAGAGCAATGGAGATGCGCCAAACCAGACGGCCCTGGCCTCTGGCATTGGGCCTTGCTTTTGCCGTCTGCCGTTCCCGCTACCGCTCCTCCGGTGGCAGGAAATCGTAGAGTATTTCATCCGGTTCGTCATCTGTCTCATAATGATCCGGCTCATCATTGGGCCCGTTGTCAACCCAGTTCTCTGGTGCTGCGGGGCGATCGCCACTCACCTCTAGGATTTCCGCCCTGACGGTTGTTGGCTGCTGACCCTGACTCAACTGACGATTCAGACCGGCTAGTTGCCGCTTGATCGCCACCATTTCAGCTTCGAGCTGGTGGAGCCGTTCCTCACGCTGGGGCAGGGGCACACCGAGATATTGTGCGATCGCCTCTTGCAAAAGGTCTGAGGTGGCGCGATCGCGCTGCTGGGCCAACTGCTGGAGCTGACTCAACCAGGCAATGGGCATTGAAACCTGAACCGTCGCAATATCGGGCATCCGTTATTCTCTCAAACCACAATTGCCGTGATCTTAACCCAAGGGCTCTGGCTGTCAGGCTGAAAATCCCCCAACTCATTTCGAGTCAGGGGATGCGCTTCAGCTACCTTACAGCAGTTTGATAACAGGACAATGCCGCGTTATTGATTCTCCGCATCAACAGTCGTGTCATCTTTCAGACGGCCAAGGCTTGAGCGAGCTGGTGTTCTAAGGGGTGTTCGTCATTGATTTGAATCCCCTGTATGTCCGGGTTGGCGACCCGCCCCACGCCAAAAAAGAGGTAACGACTCTGGGCCGGGAGTTGGCCGAGGCGGCGGACTTGGGCCGTCAGACAGAGGACTGGCGCATCAAGGGGGAGCGCCTGCGTCGTCGTAGTCTGAATTTGCACACCCGCCAGGGTTTCTAGCACCACTTGATTGCCTTTGACTAAGCCGCTGTCTGCTGTCCAGAGCTGCACGCCCAACTGGCAGCGACTGGCATAAAAATAGAGCGATGCGGCAGCCGTTACCGCCTGCTCAAAGGCATCAGCATCGGGCCAAGCCGTGCCATTGTCGAGGACAATTGTCACTTCCCGCCCCGTTGTCACCACCTCTAACTCCCGCACTTGGAGCTGATCAAACCGGGCACTGCTCCGCCAATGAATGAGACGAATGGGATCGCCCGTGCGGTAGGGACGCAGCGTCCGGGTGATGCCCTCGGTGGCGTTGTGGTATTGGCGATCGCGCTGGCTTTGTAGTTGCTCCTCTTGCGCCAGGGTATCGATCAGGGCACAGCGGCGCAGGGGTAAAACTCGGGGGTAAACGATCGCGCGGGCCGGCAAAGGGCGACGACGGTAGGCCCAAAACAGGCCTAGCGGCGCAGCAGTGCGCAATGTAACACCTGGCCAACGGTAAATGCCTCGTCGTTGGGCCTGGGCATAGAGGGTGCAAGGGTGGGTTTGCTGCGGTGCGATCGCCGCCACTGAGCGCCAGGGAAAAGTGTGGGAGGGCGGCGTTAGACCTGGAGGCAGATCTTCTTGAATTTGGAGCAGCGATCGCCCCTGGCGGCTGGGATTATGAATTTTGAGTTCGAGCCACAGTTCATCCCCCACAGTAACGGGTCGGATCGGTCGTCGGGAGACCTGTAAGGCTCGGAGCGATCGCGGCGGCAGCAGCGACCCAATAACCAGCAGCGCAAAAATCAAGCCACTGATCACGTAGAGCCAACCGGCCATGGTGTTCGTCGCCGCCCCAAAAAACGCTAAGGCCAACAGGAAGAGCACCCCCCCGCCGTAAGCTGGTGTGGAGCCACGAAAGGCCAGGGTCTGGGGCAGTCTCGACGCTGTACGGTAAAGCCGTCTGGGAAGAAGCAGGGGATTGAAACGGTTTGGGGCCATAGGAAATGCGCTGTACCGATGCAGGCAATCAAGGGAGTCGGACATCGCTCAAACTGCCCATCACTATAGAACAATGTGCCCCTGGGATGCAGTTCCATAGCCTCATGGAACAGACGATAGAGCGCCCCCCGATCTAAAAAGCAGAAAAAGGGGCTGTAAGTTCGACATAGCAATCGTTTGAACGCCAAATTAATGACAGTCCCTCATGGATGATGCGTCCTCAGTTGAGATTCTCTGCTTGCTCCTAAGTGACATCTATCACGTCCAGGGTCTGATCCTCATCTCGGCTGAAACACCCCATAATCACCTACCACAATTTGGCAGCATCACAGCGAAACCCGAGAGATTTAGCGAAACTATAATTGTCGAAATCAAGCGACAGTCTGTACCGCCCCCCCTCCAGAATCATGAACGCCTTCATCACCGAAACCGCCGCCCAAGCCCTTTCCACCTTCGCTATTTCTCAGGAACAATACGAGACGATTGCCCGCCTCCTCGGGAGTCATGCCCTCAGTGACCAAGAGGTTGCCCTGGCCAAGCGGATGCTCTACGGCGTGCGTCATGGCATCTTAGAACTGGTCTAATGCTGCTGGTGATTTTCATCACAGACTCAGGTTGACCTCAGGCAATCGTTCAAGATTTTCAGGATCACACCCGACGACTCAGCGCCATCACAGCAAAACCAGGACTCAGACGCGATACTGGTTCTTGTAGAAGCCCGACGATATAAAGATTTCACCCCAGGTAGCACCATGAACGCTTTTATCACTGAGACCGCCACGGAAGCCCTCTCCACCCTCGCCATTTCCCAAGAGCGACATGAAGCGATCGCTCAACTCTTGGGAACGGCAAATCTCGGTGACAATGAAGTTGCTCTTGCCAAACGAATGCTCTATGGCGTGCGTCATGGCATTCTGGCGCTAGTTTAAGGCGTCTTTTCTTGCCCGGATAGCAATATCTAAACCACGCATTTTAACGGCAGTTCATCGCTTCGGTGAACTGCCGAATTTTATGGATGAGCCCAGTTGGATTTCTAGCTGCGCAGGGTGAGCATGGCCGACCCAAGCAGAGTTTCAGAAATTTGAGAACTTCAGCTCAATCCAGTTGATGGATCCATCAAAAGTGAAGACTGACCCAAACTGACTGACCGCAAGCCTTGGGGTGAACAGAGTCGTTCGGGCAGCAATCCGGAGGAGAAGGCCTTAGCCCTCATCCTTCGGGGTAACCCTCCGTCACGAGTGAATTCAGATCATCTCTATCTGGCTCATTCAAAAAGCAACCGCACTGTGATGGGCACAATGCGGCTGAACGGTGCTCAACGGGAGAGCCCAAACAGTTAATTCGCTTCTTTTTGGGTTTGGATGTAAAGAATCAGCAAAAAGACGGTCGGCACGAAGACAAACAGAATTGTTGCCACAAAGCCCAAGTCATTCACTTGCATGGAACCTATTCCCCTTCCAGATATCAACATCCCTAAGAATATCACCCCAAGGGCGGCTCCCCACGCTTGCGGAAATTGTCTTGTCGGTCTGCTGGGTTACGACGATGCGGCTGCCGAGGCGTTGGCATCCGGGCTAGACTGCTTGGTTTGGGGTTTGGTACGAACGCTAGTCGGGCCGTTGACCAGGGTTTGACAGGCGAGGCGGTAGTTGGCAGGCTTCTTGCGCAGCTTACGGTTCTCGACCTCCGTGCGCTCCGAGAGATTGCCCGAGCCAGAGACAATCTCGACCATGCAAGTACCGCATTGACCGTAGCCTCCGCAGTTCATGAGTTTGCCCCGCAGCGTGTAGAGGTCTACGCCATTTTCTAAGGCTTTTTCACGGAGATTCGCGCCCGTTGCGGCCACAATTTCCTTTTGTTCATCCACAAACTTGATATTTGCCATTTGCTCTCCTTGGAAAACGATACCGATTGACGGCTGGGGATTTATCATTTCCGGGCGATCGCAGCAGAACAACAGTCAATCTGCTCGGACAGCTACTCAAAATCCAACCCTAGTCAAGTCGGCTTGACTCCCCTAGCGGTAGAACTGAGAATCGCCCACCACATCACTCAACTCAGCAACATTTTGTAAAGAAATTATAAATTTCTTCAAGAATAACGCACGATCGCCATTCTCCAAAGGCCCTTAACGCACAATCCGAGAGCGGACAGACGGCTACGGCAGATCGAATAGGCGGCGATCGGGGGTGTTACTCACGGCGCGACGCAGGGAGGCGATCGAATTGTTGTAGGTAATAATCGCTGTTAGGAGGTTGCCTCGGGCCCGCGTTAGCTCGGTTTGGGCATCAATCACATCGGTTTGGGTGCCGACCCCGGCTTGAAAGCGTAGCCGCGCCAGACGCAGGCTCTCTTCGGCGAGTTGCACAGCGGCGGTGGCAGTTTTGATATTCTCGGCGTTAGCCTCAAAGCTGAAATAGGCTTCTTCGACTTCGAGACGAATCGTGTTGCGCTCCTGCTCAAAGGCAACTTCAGCCTGCATCAAGTCCACCTCAGATTGACGCTTACGCGCCTGAGAAGCGCCGCCATCAAAGAAGTTCCAGGTTAACTGCGCACCCACGCTGTAGCCCGAGGAGCCGTCAAAATCGTCATCGAGAAAGTCCAGCACATCATAGGTCGCAAACAAGCTCACCTGGGGCCGCTGGGTTGAGAGAGCGATCTGGCGCTCTTCCTCTTCAATTTCACGCTCAATCAAGCGTTGTTCTAGCTCGGCCCGATTCCGGTAGGCCAGCACGATGGTTTCCTCTAGGGGTAAACCCCAGGGTTCAACCGGATGGATTTCATCGGCCGTAGTGACAGCGACCTGCTGTCCGAGCCCCAGGACGCGAACGAGATCCCGTTGGGCGATCTTTTGGTCAGCCTGGGCCTGGGTTAGGGCCTGTTGGCTATTGGCGAGATCCACATCAGCACGAATCACATCAAAGCGAGTGCCCAAGCCAGCTTCGAGGAGCAGATTTGCATCGCGGAGGGTCTGTTGGGCTTGCTCCACGGCAGCGCGTTCAATCCCCACCTGCTGGTCGGCTTCTTGGAGGGCGTAATAGGATTGGGTAGCCGCGAGATGAATTTCTTCGGTGAGTTCTTCCACTTCCAGTTGGGTGAAGCGCAGACTGAGCTTGGCAGAGTTAATTTCTGCGTTGACCTGACCGCCGTCAAAGAGGTTATAGGTGACGGCTAGCTCGGCATTGAAGGTGTCGGTGGTGGCATCGGTTCCGAGGGCTGAACTGAGCGCCCCCTGCCGCCGCGCGGAGATCTCGGTGGAAGCAGAGTTGTCTCGGCTGAGGGAAACCGTGCCATCAACGGAGGGAAAAAGTCCGGCCCGGGACTCATCAAGTACCGCGTAGGCTCGTTCGAGATCTAGGCGCACGCTCTGGAGGTCTTGGTTATTGCGACGGGCGAGGGCCAGGGCCTGCTCTAAGGTGATCGGCTGGGTAATGTCGATCGCCACTTCATCGGCCTCAGTGGGGAAGAGCATGGGGTTGCCGCTGGGGTTGAGAAAATCCGGCGGCGGGACGTTCTGCTGCTCTCCCGGGGCAGCAGCCGTTAAGGCTTGGGCATTTTTTTGATCTTTGAATTGATCCCGAGTTGCGGGTTCTGGGCCGGAGACCGCTTCCTCTGCGCCGATGATCAGTTCCGTCTGGGGGGGGAGTAGCGTATCTGGGTCAGCAATTGCCGCCTCACTCGACTCACCCGCCGGGCGCTCGACAACACTTGATTCTGCAACATCTGGCGCAGGCAGTTCGACTGCTGGTTCCGCGATCGCCGCAGGTTGAGCCGTCTCGATCGCATTGATCTCCAGCTCATCCATTTCTAGCTCATCGCTAGCTGCCACCGTGTCGTTAGGGGCAACATCGCCCGCTGACCTCGCTTCTGACTCAGTTGTGGCATCCACTGTCACTGGCATTGTTTGAGCGACAGCCTCTCGATTCGGTTGGGGCAAGGTGAGAGACGCTGCGGCTGCATCAACGATGGTCGTGTCCGCGCTGACAGTATCTGCGCGGGTGACAGTGCCATTCTGGGTCTGGGCGATCGCCAGCTCTTGGCTTGGTTTAGGAGTTTTCGCCGTTTGAGCCGCTACGTTGGGCGCGCCGTGAATGGCTTGGAAGGTTTGGGCAATTGGGTGAGTGGGCTCTGGGGGGCGGGCAGGCATTGTGGCGATAGCACGCTGGGGACGATCGACAGCAACTGTCTGATGCTGGGGTTCGGGGGCAGGTGATACAGCCACAGGGGAGACTGCGTTAGCGGGGGCCGTGTTAGAGAGGGTTGCATTAGGTGAAGCAGTGGGCGCAGCAGCAATCGGCTCAGTTGGAGTTGGAGCCGTTGTGGCGATCGCAGCCGACTCTGTCACCTTGGTTGTTTTGGCAACGTTGTCGAGGAGATGAGGATGAATCTCGTTCGGGGCGATCGCTGCCAGGTGAGTAGGCCCTGGGGTGATTTGACTCGGGGTGACCGGACTCGGCGCGGTTTCGGCAATCGTGGGATAGGTCATCGGCGCAGGCGTGTGGGGCCGAATCGCGGTGGTTGTGGGGGCAGGTGATCCAGCCGCAGGGGACGCTGGGCGAGTCGTCGGCACAATAACTGTATCCCGAGCAGCCGGAGCATTGGCCGTCGCATTCGGCTGTTGTGGCTCAGACGGCGCTGCTTCAGGGAAAGGGGGCAGCGATTCGGTGGTTGCCAGACTGTCAGTTGCGGTGGCTTCTGGGAAGGGCGGCAGGGTAGCCGACGGTGGAGCGGGGTTGACGGTTGGCGTCACCGTATGATTGGCCGCTGTGAAGGGGAAGGGAGCTTGCTGGGCGATCGCCGACCCCTGATATCCAAGGGCGACAACGGCACCAGTGCTAGCAACAATGAGGGAACGAACCTTAGGCATTAGTCGGATTTAACCTTGACGTTGGGAGAGATGAAGTCGGCGCGATGACGCAACCCAAACACATCTTAATGATTGACGAGCCAGATCACAATTTCTAACCCGAAAGACTTTGGCAAGAGACGAGCAGCGAGGCGTCCTCTTAGAGCACTCCAAGGAAAAAAGCGTTCCAGAAATGAGCTTTTTGGGTGGCGGGCAA
>JBMYQW010000137.1:0-11665 GCA_049601735.1 Spirulinaceae cyanobacterium | reverse complement strand
GTATTCTTCACAAGTATGTTTCAGGGAGCTTGTATGATGTTACGGCTAACAAGGTACTCAACACGGACGTGTGATAGTCCGTTATTTTGCGCTCCAGTTTAATCGTAGACCCAAAATGATAAACGGCACGATGGCTAATGCGAATGATCCAGGGTTGGGCATCAGGATGACGTTCAAAGAGTCGATTAGTGGCAGCAACAACGGTTTCAGCAACCTCAAAATCGCCAGTTTCGATGTCAATCGCCACAATCTTCCCTTCGTTGCCCGCTTCGACTTGCTGCCGAATGCCTGATTCATAGAGTTTTTGCTCGCGATCGGCTAATTCTGCTTTGGGATAGCGCCGTTGACGAACTGCCATAGACTTAACCTCGATTTCAACATTGCTTCTAAATTTTACCCTGAGCAGCAGAGAAGGGTTAGGGTGCTTCAGAGTAAGCCCATAGAAAATCTATGCTTTGATTTTAAGATTGCTGATTTTTCCACCTTACGATTTCTGACTTCAATTCAATTTCTTCAACGGTCTAGCTCTGTCATCAAGTCTGCAACGGAACCTCGATGGGCTTGACCTTGTTCGTATTCTCTCTCGGCGATTCTGACTTCCTGCACCAATGTTGCGCGTTCATCTTGCTTGAGCCGCTGCCCAATAATTTCAACCAGGGCAGCTTGTTCCTCAATTGAGAGGGTTGCAGAGAGTTCTAGGACTTGTTGGAGCTGAGGGGTTTGTTGGGTCTTTGGCATTGGGCGAGATGGGGGTACTTCTGCCTGAATTATATCTATCACCCATACTCCATAGGGTCACAGTGCTGAGGGAGTACTGAACTAGAGTTAAGTTATGTTGTGGTGGGCGATGCCCACCCTACTGCTATATGATCGCAAGAGAACTTAAAGAATTCATGCGGAAAACCGTGATTCCATCTGAAAGAATGCTATAAGACTTGGGAAATATCGGTTTCCCCGAAAACTTTTAACTATCCTAGAGGTTGTCATTGTGAGCGATCGTCTAAATCAGCTTGAAAATCGTCTAAGTGATCTACAGGAACAGCTTAACGGGATGGAAAAAACCTTGGTGTTGTCGCCGATGGAAGAACACGTGCGTCTCAAACAACGCATCAAAGAATTGAAGGCTGATATGCGTCCGTATGAGGAGGAATATTGGCAACGGGTTGCCCAACAGGCCAATGAATTGACCATTCCGGAGGCAGAGGCAGAGGCGGCGGTTGACGAGATTGTGGCAGAAGTGATCCAACTGCAATCCCATCCACCCACTCATTATCCAGAGGCCTTGTTGCAAGTGCTGCAAGAGATTCGGGATAGCCTCAATCAGCCGGATGAGCCGGAAACGCCCGCCTCGGCAAAGCTGAAGAGTGCGATCTCCCTGATGCCGCCGTTTGTGAATCTGACCTATGAGGGCGAGATTGACCTAGAGACGTTCTTTCAGACCCATTTCCCGACGTTTCGGAAGCTGGTTAAATCCGCCGCAAAAAAGGAGTTGCCCCTGACTTAGGCAACTCAGAACAGGGGCTGAATCACCGGGAGCATCCCAATAATCTGCTGGATCGCGGCATTAATCCTCAGCATTTTGTGGGACGGGCGGACGATCTCAATGCAATTCATGCACAGTTGGAGGCGCTGGAGCCACCCAACATTGTCGTGGTGGTGGGAATGGCAGGAGTGGGCAAAACGGAACTGGCGATTCAGTATGGACGATCGCACTTTCAGGACTATCCGGGTGGAGTGACCTGGTTTGCAGCCGAGGATTTTGGGGCCGCGCTGCAAGATTGGCTGCAAGTAGAGTTTTGCCCGGATCGGGATCTGCGGGCATTGTCTACCGTCAGGCAGCGGATGGCAGTGGGTTGGCAGGCGTGGAGCCAGTTTTGTGCCGATCGCCCTGCTCTGATCATTGTGGATGATGTCAGTAATTATCGAGAACAGATTGAACCCTATCTGCCGCAGAGCCCAGCGGATCGCGCTTCCTTCCGATTCTTGCTCACCAGTCGCTTGCACCCGAGCAGCCCTACGCCAATCCCGATGCAGGAGATCCGCGAACTGGATTCCGATGCGGCGGTGGCGTTGCTCGCTCGATTTGCCGGACAAGCACGGATTGAGACCGAGCGCCCCACGGCAAACACGGTATGTGAACGATTGGCAAACTTGCCCCTCGCCATTACCCTGGTCGGATGCTGGCTGAGTTGGGATGCCGATCGCACCCTCTCCGAGTTAATCACCGCGTTAGAAAAAGAAGGACTGGATGCCCCTGCCCTAGAGCGGGATCAGGACATGATGCAACTGACTGCTGAACGGGGCTTGAAAGCCGCCTTTGCGATTAGCTGGCAACAACTGGAAACCCGTAGCGTGGATGCCCAACAGTTGGCGAGGGTGCTGAGCCTGTTTGCTCCGGCAGATATTGCTTGGGAGTGGGTCACTGCCGTGGTAGACACCTACGGGCAACTGAATCCACCCCCACAGCAAGCTGCCACCCCGCACCCGGCCCCAACCGGGTGGCTTGCCCGTTGGCAGCGAATTTGGCAACAGATCAAGCGTTGGCTGGGACTGCAACCTGCGCCACGCCCCTTACCACCCCCGCCCGTCCCCATTGCCCATGCCTCCACCGCTCGTGATGCTCTGAATCGCCTGAGTTTGTTGCAAACGGTAGGCAGCGAGACCAAAGTCTATCGCTTACATCCCCTGCTGCAAGAATTTTTTAGTCAGCAATGGCAATCGACCCACGATCGCAACGGCTGGAGCCTTGCCTTCGCACAGACCTTTAGCAACTATGCCCGCCAAATCCTGAGCGAAACGTCTCGGAAGGAAACCGCCCAAAACAAAGCCGCCGAAACCGAAATAGTTTTGGAGAAAGCCGCCCAATATCGCCCTCTGCAACCTCATTTCACCCTTGCCCAGCAGATTTGGCAAGAGCAAGCCCGTGCCAGCCACAATCCAGACAATAAAGCCACCTATCGCCGCCAAGCCAACGACATCAGGACGGCTCTCTTTCATTTGTCGCAGCCGATGCTATTGGCTATCACCTTTGAAACCGCCCGCAAGACCCATGATGCTGCCAAAGCGGCCCTAGCCCGTGGCGACCAGGTTGCAGCCCGGCAGAAATTTGCCGAAACCCTAGCGGCGTATAACCGCGTCATTGAGCAAGCCCGCGCTGCCTTACCTGCCGACAGTTTTCAACTGGCAGGCTATCTCCGTCAAACCGCCACCCTATTTCGGGAGTTGGGACAGTACCGCGAGGGGATTCCCTTGGCGAAAGAAGCGGTTGACATGATCACTGATCGCGCCGAACTCACCACCCTGGCAGGTTACTTAAATGATTTGGCCTCGCTTTACTACTACCAGGGAAGCTACAGCGAGGCGGAACCGTTGTTCGCGCGCTCGCTCGCCATCCTCGAACAGCAGTTGGGCCGCGACCATCCCGATGTCGCCAACAGCCTCAATAATCTGGCCTCGCTTTACCACTACCAGGGAAGCTACAGCGAGGCGGAACCGTTGTTCGCGCACTCGCTCTTCATCTGGGAACAGCAGTTGGGCCGCGACCATCCCGATGTCGCCACCAGCCTCAATAATCTGGCCTTGCTGTACCAGACGATGGGGCGCTACAGCGAGGCGGAACCGTTATTCGCGTGCTCGCTCTCCATCCAGGAACAGCAGTTGGGCAGCGACCATCCCGATGTCGCCAACAGCCTCAATAATCTGGCAGGGCTGTACCAATCGATGGGGCGCTACAGCGAGGCGGAACCGTTGTATCTCCGTTGCTTAGAAATTCGTGTCAAAACCTTGCCCGAAACTCATCCCAAGATTCAAACAGGGCTGAATAACTTTGTGGGCATGGTGCAGGCGGCACTCGCGGCAGGGCAAGCGGATCAGCTTTCTGATCATCCCATGACCCAGGCGATATTGCAGCAGCTCAACGATCGGTCAAGCGAGGACTGATACGAAATCCAGAAAGCAAAGGGAGAGTATAGAGGGGTGAGCGCAGTCGAACCCCGGCTGCTCTGCCTCTCCCCTCTGGGGACGCTACGCGAACGACTCCGTCCTGGGTTGAGCGGAGCCGAAACCTCAGGCTCCGCTATCTTCGGGTATCCATGTCGGATTTGGTATCACCCCCAAACTCGCTTCAACGTCAGCATAAACCCCGGCAAAACCAGCTCCCCAGACAACGTTATCGGATTCTCTAACACCTCAACCACTTGACCCAAACGATAAACCTCCACTCGCTTATTTTGCGGATCAATCAACCAGCCCAACTGCGCCCCATTTGCCAAATATTCCTGCATCTTGGTCTGAAGATCTTTGAGACGATCGGTTTTAGAGCGCAACTCAATCACGAAATCCGGACACAACGGAATAAAGCCATCCTGTTGCTTCGGCGTGAGGGCATCCCAACGATCGCACCGCACCCAAGCCGCATCGGGCGAGCGGGTTGCACCACTCGGAAGCTCAAAACCCGTAGAAGAATCAAACGCTCGGCCGAGAGTATCGTTGGCTTCAAACCAAACACTGAGTTGACCCGTGATGCTGAGGTTACGCTGACCCGTATTGCCACCTGTGGGAGGAGCCACCATTAATTCTCCAGTTGCAGTGAGTTCCAATCTCAAGTCACGATTCGCCGCCGCCAGCAGGGCAAACTGCTCCCGTGTCACACGTAACGTCAAGTTCTGGGGAAGCTGGAGCCAGAGGGGTTTCGGTTGGGGGGAGGCTTGGGCGACCATTTTATGCGATCTCATCGGTTGCCATTGGCATCATTCTAGCCAACTTATCCCAACACCTTGCCCAGACTGAAACCGCTATTTATGGATGCCAGTGGTTCGAAAAATCCCCTATCGATCGCCCACGAACAGTTAGTGCAGTTTGCCGTGGAACTGCTGGCTTGCCAGACGATCGCCACCATCGCGTTTTCAATCCTGCTGGAGTGGGGCGATCGCCAGCAACCTGAATCAGGAGCATTCAAGGTAAGATCGAGAACGATAATCATTCTCAAAATTGAACACAAATGGTGAGTTCAACCCAGTCTCCTCCAGAAACCTTACCGACCCAACCTGACCCGCAAACATTGCTGCGGATTCGGCATACCTGTGCCCACGTCCTGGCCATGGCAGTCCAGACCTTATTCCCCGAAACCAAGGTGACGATTGGTCCTTGGACAGAGACTGGGTTCTACTACGACTTTGATTGCCCGACCCCCTTCACTCCTGAAGACCTCAAGAGCATCACCAAGACGATGCGGCGGCTGATTCGCGCCAACTTGCCCATCATCCGAGAAGTCGTCGAGCGCGAGGATATTCGCGCAGAGATCCAGACGCTTCAGGAGCCGTATAAGCAAGAAATTCTCGACAGTATCCCCGCAGGTGAACCGATTACGCGCTACTTCATTGGCTCTCCGGATGCGGGGGTTGCCTCCCATCCAAAGCTGGAGCCCTCCTTGATTGAGCCCGTTTCTGTACCCCCCACAGAGACGTGGTGGGATCTTTGTGCGGGACCGCACCTCAACTTTACGGGCGAGATTCACCCGAAGGCCTTTGCCCTCGAAAGTGTGGCGGGAGCCTACTGGCGCGGGGATGAGACCAAGGCCCAGTTGCAGCGAATCTACGGTACGGCCTGGGAAACCCCTGAACAACTGCAAGCCTATTTAAAGCGGAAGGAAGAAGCCAAGCGTCGTGATCATCGCAAGCTGGGGCAAGCGTTGGATTTGTTTAGCATTCAAGAAGATGCAGGCGGCGGGCTGGTGTTTTGGCACCCCAAGGGCGCACGGATACGGTTGCTGATTGAGGACTATTGGCGTTCGGCTCATCTGACGGCGGGTTATGACCTCCTGTATACCCCCCACGTGGCCAATCTGGCGTTGTGGCAGACTTCGGGGCACGTGGATTTCTACCGGGAGAATATGTTTGAGCCGATTGAAGTTGAGGCGCAAGAGTACCAACTCAAACCCATGAATTGCCCCTTCCATGTGTTGACCTACCAAAACACATTACATTCCTATCGTGAGTTACCACTGCGGTGGGCGGAGTTGGGGACGGTGTATCGCTATGAGCGATCGGGCGTGTTGCATGGGCTGATGCGGGTGCGCGGCTTTACCCAGGATGATGCACACATCTTTTGTCTCCCGGATCAGGTGGCCCAGGAAATTTTAGGCGTGCTCAATCTGACGGAGCAGATTCTGTCGGACTTTGGGTTTCCAGAATATGAAGTGAACCTGTCCACCCGTCCGGCCAAGTCGGTGGGCACGGATGAGATTTGGCAACTCGCCACCGATGCGCTCGTAGAAGCCTTGGATACGAAGGGTTGGGACTATGTGACTGATGAGGGTGGTGGTGCGTTTTATGGCCCCAAAATTGATATCAAAATCAAGGATGCGATCGGACGGCTCTGGCAATGTTCCACCATTCAGGTGGACTTCAATCTGCCGGAACGGTTTGATATGACCTACGTGGCGGCGGATGGCTCACGTCAGCGGCCGATTATGATCCATCGGGCCATCTTTGGGTCGTTGGAACGCTTTTTTGGCATTTTGGTGGAGAACTATGCGGGGGACTTTCCCCTGTGGCTCGCACCCATTCAAGTGCGTTTGCTGCCGGTTAGTGATGAACAACGTGCCTATGCGCAAACTACGGCCCAACAACTCAAGGCTCAGGGCTTTCGGGTTGAGGTGGATACCAGTGGCGATCGCCTCGGTAAACAAATTCGCACGGCTGAGGTGGAGAAGATTCCCGTGGTGGCAGTTGTGGGTCAACGGGAGGTTGAGTCCCAGACGCTCAGTATTCGTACCCGTCAGAGTGGGGATTTAGGGACATTAACAATGCCGGAGATCGTCGAGAAATTGCAAGGGGCGATGTTGCTCCGCAAGGCTCAAGCCAGCGCGCAAAAGTCTATCTATTAGGAGATTCAATCATGGATAGATTAAATCACTATCGTCAATGTATTCATGATTTTCTCAATCACTTAAAGACCACAGCCGCTCGGCAGGCTGAAGCTCTGGTGAATAGGGTGGCAGGAACTCCAAATGAACTCCTTCCGGAATCTCCAGCCTGCCACTGTGATGCCAGCCCGCACCATCGATAGTCAGTAAAATCCGTTTCTCGGCACAAGCCCCAACCGCTTGAGCGAATTCTTTGAGAGCTTCATTAAGCCAGTCCGTATTGACCCGAGGGAGTATGTACCACTCCGTTTCTCCTGTAGCAGGACAGACAAAACCATAGACATATGTCCATTCGTAGCGATGGTGAACAGAGGCAACCGGGCGCTGACCTATCGGACTCCAGACTTTTCTCAGAATCGGCTTAATACGAAATCCGCTTTATCTGCACCAAGCATCCAAGACCCCCCAGGATACGGAAAACAAGCCCCTACAGCAGGCGAATTTTTCGGTTTACCAGATCGGATTGGTATTAGCCCTGCGCTCAATCCACCTGTACCCGGAAACGGATATAGCCCACCTCATCCACCACCAAGGTTGTGAAGGTGACAAACACCGAACCGTTGGGGTTGTTCGTGGGGGTGCAAGGCGAACTCACGGGCGTCAGGGGGGTGATGTAGCTGCCGGGGTCGGTGTCAGTGGCATTGGTCAAGTCGGTGGTGATGCCGCTTTGTAGGAGGCGAATCCCCTGGCTGCTGCTGAAGCTATCCGGGAGAAACGTTGTACCTGCCGGGATCGCATCGCAAATTTCCACCGTGTCCAGATCAGCATCGCCATCCGAGAGGAAGTAAATGGTGTATTCCACAATGTCGCCGCTTTGCAGTTCGGTACTGCTGGGAATGGTGTAGACCCCCGCCAGGGTTTGCCCCAAGTTAGCCCAGCCCGCCGCGGTGTCATTGTCATCGCTCGGGTCATCCACAAAGCTGCTGAAATCAATGCTGCCCAGACTCGAACCATTCCGGCTCACATCGGTGATCCGCTTCACCAGACGGAGGTTGGGGTTGACTGCTGGCGCAGTGGTGCTCACTTGAGCGTCATCACTGGAACCATCATTATTGTCGGTATCCGGATCGGTGGTATCGGCGGTGCTAGAGGCGGTGTTTGTGTAAGTCCCATTCGTGTCGAAGCGGACGGTTACGGTAAAAGAAATACTCTCACCCGGGTCTAAATCCCCCACATCCCAAGAGACAATACCCGTCCCGGCATCAAAGCTAGGAGCAATGCCATTGACGGTACTGGCATCCACAAACGCTGCACCCGTGGCGATTTGGTCTTGCACGACCACGTTGGTAGCAGTGACAGCCGTACCCGTTAAAGCCGCACTGTTGTCATCATTGAGCGTGGTGATCGTGTAGGTGAACTCGCCTAAGTCCCCACTGGTGGGCCCATCTTTGGTCGTCACCACGTCCGCTTCGGAGTCGCTGAGGTTAGCGGTGGCACTGTCCTCGTTGTTATCCGGATCGGCATCGTTATCAAAGTCCACGGTCACGGTGTTGGTGAGGGTGGTGTCGCCTGTGTAGGGGTCGGCCACATCTAGGGTGAAGGTGACGGTGTGGGTGTTACTGGCGGCGATCGTGCCAATATTGCAAACAAAATCTGCAAAGGAAACCGTACAGCCGCTTTGACTGGCCAAGGTCACATGACCATCGCTGACCAGTTGCTGCAAGACGGCATCTTCGATCACCACGTTGGTGGCGTCTTTGGCTGTGCTTGCCCCCGTCGGCACGATGTTTTCGAGGGTAATCGTGTAGGTCAGCGTATCCCCAGCGGCAAACTCGGTGGGGGTGACATCTTTGGTCAGGGTTAACTCGGCAATATCCTGTGAGACCGTTTCGCTGGCGTCGTTATTATCCGGGTCGTTATCATTATCAAAATCCACTGACGCGGTGTTGGTGACATCAGTGGGCCCGGAGTAGTCTACTGGAACCAGATAGGTGGCGGTGATCGTGCGGGTTTGCTGGGCGTCATCGCTTGGCAATGTGCCAATGTCACAGCTAAAGCCATCCGGGTCGGGAGCACTGCTAATCGTGCAGGTTTCGCCACCGCTGCTACTGACGGATTGAAGCGTGAAAATACCATCCAGGGAGGTGTCCGTCACGACCACGTTCGTGGCATCGGCAGTACCGATGTTGGTAATGGTGATGGTGTAGTCAATGGTTTCTCCGGCGGTGAAGTCGCCTGCCGCTGTTTTTTGGATGTCGATATCGGTGCCGAGCAGGGGCAGGGTTGTATCGACCGAATCGTCATTGTTGTCAATGTTGGGATCATCGTTGTCGGAGCTGACAGAAGCGGTATTGGTGTAGGTTTCGTTATTCGGTAGCGTCACAGTGACGGTGCGTGTCACCGTTTCACCGGGGTCTAGGTTGCCCACATCCCAGGTCACAACGCCGCCGCTTTCTGTGCCGCCATCGGAAGCACTGACGAATGTCGCGCCCGTGGCCAGTTGGTCTTGGGCAGTGACGCCGTAGGCGGTGTATTGGTTGCTGTTGTTGGTGATCGTGACGGTATAGGTGAAGTTGTCTCCGGCGCTGGTGCCGGAACTGGCGGTATCCAATGCTTTTGCGACTGTAATATCGGCAACGAGGTCGAGGTCTGCGGTATCGGTAGCTGGGTCGGTGTTGCTACCATCGGCGGTGGCGGTGTTTTGAATCGTTGTGCCGCCCGCAAAGTCGTAGCCGTCGGTATTGAAGACCAGCGTTATGGTGGTGCTATCGCCTGCCGCCAGGTCGGCGGCTAGGGTGCAACTCACTTCTGTGGCTGTGGCCGTAAAGGTGCAACCGCTGGATTCACCTGCAACAAAGGTAAAGCCATCGGGAATGGTGTCGGTGAACACCACATCTTGGGCGGCGGAACTTCCGGTATTGGTAATTACAATGTCGTAGGTGACATTGCCCGATGTGGGATTATCGGGTGTTGCTTCTTGCTTCTCAATGGTGAGGGTGGTGCCATCGGTGACAGTGGTAGTGACGCTGTCGCGGTTGTTGGTATCCGTTTCTGAGATATTGCGATCGCAGTCGTTGCTGCTTGTCCCCGAAGGACAGTCGGGATCACGCACATCGTCGGGCCGTTCAATCAGGGCATCGTTGACAATGCTCCCCGTCCCGATCGAGGTAATTGTCCCGGTGATGGTGTATTCCAGCTCGCTGCCATTGGGCAGATCGCCAGTGGTGAGTGTGACGGCTCCTGTGCCTGTATCTATCGCCTCTGTACCACAGGTGGCACTGCTACCTGTGGGCACGGTGCAAGTAATGACAATGCTATCAGGGTCAATTTGGCTGGGCAGCTGATCATTAATGATGACGGTATCGACACTGGTCGGGCCGTTATTGGCCGCAACGAGGGTATAGGTCAGGTCTTGGCCAACCGCAAGACTATCAGGGGTGGCGGTTTTGGTGAGTTCTAGGTCGGCTTCGGCGATCGTCAGTGAGGCTTGCAGCGTAAACGGATTACTAGGGACATTCACCCAGGTATCAATCCCGGCGATATTGCCAAAATTGCCTGACCAAGCGTGAGCCCCACTCGAACTATCCACACCGGCCAGGTTTTTCGACCCCCCGATGAGGTTGGTATCACTCACATCATCAAAATAGACCGTCGAAGAAACACTACTACAACTGGTGCGGATGGTTTCATCACAGCGATTAATGATCAAGCCGTTCGCATTGTTTTCCACATCAATGAGGGGAAAATGCGCTTCCCCACCATTTAATACCCCAGCGATTTGATAGGTTAAGTCACCTGCCGGAACCGCATTCCCTTGACCGTCTAAGCCATCCCAATCCACGCTAT
Source organism: Spirulinaceae cyanobacterium (assembly GCA_049601735.1). GTDB lineage: Bacteria > Cyanobacteriota > Cyanobacteriia > Cyanobacteriales > Spirulinaceae > SIO3F2. Next base: position 954 of record JBMYQW010000137.1, on the reverse strand, counting down.
TAGCACCGGGGGTTGCTGTCCCTACCAAGATCACATCCTGACCATTGTCTTCAATCACACCGTTGCGATCGATATCAATGGCGATGGTGTAGCTCAGGTTGATGTTGCTCGTATTTTCAAACTCGAAAGCGCCCGTAAGGGGCGAACTTCCCGCCTGACCGACCGTGCCTTCTTCCCCCACAAACTGAAAGTTTTGTGGGTCGGGGGGGATATCCGCCGTTTGCAGCCACCAAGTACTGGTGCCATCGGGGGTTTGCTGGTCGCCAATATCTTCAGTGCTGGCGTCGGGTAAATTAAAAAAGAGTTTATGAGTGATATCACCACCCGCCCCGGTCGTATCGTTGTTTTCGGGATCATGAAAGCCAAAACCAGCGGGGGGATCGCCGGGATCAGCCCCTTCAAACTGCACCGATTGGAAGGACGGATTGTTATCCCCGGTGGTCGTAAAGCCTTTATTGTTGGCAAAGAAAATAAAGCCTTGGGGCTCAATATTATTAAAGCCAACTTGGTATTGATAGCCGTCTTTGGTCAGGATTAAGAGTTCGGAGTTGAGCTGTTTGGTGGTGTCTCCGGTACTGACGCGTAAGGGTAAATAGTTGGCATAGGCACGGCCATTGACCACACTCCCCCCCAGATCAACGACGGTAATATCCCACGCTGAGATAAAGAAGTCATCGTTGGTCTGGGGGCTCCAACTCCCCCCCACGGGTTCTCGGGGCCGACCCACACCCCCTGCATCCGGGTTGGGGCTAATAAACTGTACTTCCCAAATCCCGGCCTGCCCTGCACCGACAACCACTTCACAAGGGTCGAAGCCGCCCGAGCCCGAGCCCACGGGCCCGTTACTCTCCTGGGTGCTGTTGGCAATGAAGCCCGTTGAGCCACAAGTTCCCGTTGTTCCATCGGGGGCAACGTAGTTAATGGTTCCACCACCGATACCCGCTGCGGAGGAAC
>JBMYQW010000136.1:0-11760 GCA_049601735.1 Spirulinaceae cyanobacterium | reverse complement strand
AGCTGGGCCGGCGGGTTAAAAACAATGACATCGCCCTGGTGGGGTGGATGCCAATAGTAGGAAACCTTCTCGACCACGACGCGATCGCCTTCTTGGAGCGTGGGCAACATGGAGGCCGAGGGGATATAGCGCGGTTCGGCAATAAACAGCCGAATAATGAAGACGATCACCAGCGCCGTCACGACCATCCTGACATTCTCCCAAAGCAGCTCACGCCAGCGGGGGCGAGCGGGGGTGGGTTCCAAATCCGATGCAGCCATAGATGAATCTCAACCCGTGAATCTAAAACAGTAACTCTAAAACAGTGAATCTAAACCAAGACCAACTTAATACTGTAGGTTGGGTTGCGCGGAGCATAGCTTGCTTCTCGCAGAGTAAACCCATACAGCCCTCTCCACCACTGGATTTTTAGCTTCAGTTAACCCGTGTAAAAACTCCAGATTTTAACCTGGACAAGGTTTAAAACTTATTGGTGAGCCAAACCGATTGGTAGGGACTGAGTTCCAATTTACCGTAAATGTCCGTGACTTTTTGGTCGCCGATCAGGTCATACCAATCATCGATTTCCACCAAGTTGAGGTTGGAGAGGGGCAAATACTGGAGGCGATCGCTGAGGTTATGGATGCAGAAAATGCTCTGATCACGGGTCATGCTCTGTCGCCAGAGGGCAAAGATGGCCGGATTGATCGGTTGCAGGGCATATTGAGTGGCGTTGGGGTGGAAGGCGGACTGCGCCCGGCGGATTTTGATCAGGCGCGAGAGGTCACGGAGAATGCGGGACTGAATCGATTGGGGGTCGGCGAGGCGATCGCGCAGCTCGCCCGCATCCCATTGGTGGCGGTTAATCGAGCGATTGTGCCCTGTGCGCTCAACCGCTGCTGGATCATTGGGTGTCCCCAACAGACTATGGATGTAAAAGGCCGGAATCCCCTCCAGGGACATCATCACGACCTGGGAGCAGATAAAGCGGGCAATTTGCCAGTCGTCTTCGCCCTTAACGGTTCCCTTGAGGGCATCCAAGAGGGAAATATTCAGCTCGTAGGGGCTCTCCTGACCATTGGCCTGCTGGCGGTAGCTGATTCTGCCACCAAACTGCTGCACTGTGGTCAACAGGGCTTCGTATTCTAGCGGGCCCAGTAGTCCCTCAGCAGGACGCAGGCCAATACCATCGTGGGAGGCGGTGAAGTTGAAGTAGGCACAACCAATGGGCGCGGGCGGCATACTCATCACCCAGGTGCGCAAATGTTCTGAATTGCCTTGCAGTAGGGCATTGAGCAACAGGGGCGGCAGGCTGAAGTTATAGATCATATGCGCCTCGTTGCGATTGCCAAAGTAGCTCAGGTTCTCGCGGTTGGGCACATTGGTCTCAGTAATGATCGCAACGCCGGCATTGACCATCTGCAAGATTTCCCGAAACAGACGGATCACGGCGTGGGTTTGGGGCAGGTGAATGCAGGTCGTGCCGAGCTGCTTCCACAAGAAGCCCACTGCATCGAGACGAATATATTTGGAACCCGCTTCAACATAGAAGAGCAAGATTTTAACCACCTCAATCAAGACATCTGGATTGGCAAAATTGAGGTCTACTTGATCGGCGCTAAAGGTGGCCCAAACGTGTTGCGTCCCTGCCTCGGTTTCCACCGGAACCAACAGGGAACTACTCCGGGGGCGCACCACTTGCGAAACATCCGTTTCCGGGTCGGCGGTAATAAAATAGTCTTTACCCGGCGCTTCCCCCTTTTTAAACTGGGCAAACCAGTCACTCTGGCTGGAAATATGGTTGAGCACCAGGTCAGCCATTAAGTCAAAGTCCTGGGCGATCGCCCGGATATCGTCCCAACTGCCCAGCTCCGGATTAACGGCCAGATAGTCAATCACGGCAAAGCCATCATCGGAGCTGTAGGGGCAAAAGGGCAGCACATGAACGCCCGTTACCACCCCGTCTAAATGGTCTTTCAAGAAGTGGTGCAGGGTTTGTAAAGGCGCTTCGGTCTTATTTTGGGTGGTGATCGTATTGCCGTAGGTGATCAGGACGACCTTGTCTTCGTTCCATTTCCCTAAGTCTTCATTGACCGAGTAATCGACATGGGGATAAATCACGGTGAACAAGCGATCGAGCAACTCGGTTGTATTTTGCTCTGGATAAATAATTTCGAGGAGCGGAAAAACGCGGCGTGTAAAGGTGTTTTTGTAATCGCTAAAAACGGCCATGATTTTGGACTTTAGGAGAGGGATAACGAGAATGCGTTGCAGGTTACACCGCAAGACTCTTTGCATTTTGCCGGAGCGATCGCGCCCCCGTCTGTTGTGTTTTTTACCAGGATTATCCGGAACTCCGTCTATTATTAGCCCGCACCGCAGGGTGCGACGGGGCCGGATTCTGTGAACTTCCTTAACATTTTGCCCAGGACGAACGCGGTGGTTGAGCCGAACCCCAAGGGGTTTGGTATGATCTCGCTACAGTTCTACATTGCAAGATTAGCGAACAGAGGTATTATAATGGGTGAAGCTAAACGCCGCAAAGATGCCCTCGGCGACGCCTACGGTCAAAGTCCCCGCATTCTGCCCTGGCTGCCGATCACCAAAGCCCAGTCCGAGCAATTCATGAAGCTCACCACACGAGGGGCTTGGCTCGGGATTTTTCTCATGGCGGGCGCCTGGCTCACGATCCGCTTCATTGGCCCGAGTTTGGGCTGGTGGACGTTGTCGGGGTGAAATAGTCCTAAGGCAACCATTGTGGATCAAGACCCGGTGTCAGGTTATCTGGCGTTTCTAATTCATGAGTCCTGCCACGTCGGGTTAAATCCGGCAGGTTCACCAGCCAGAGGCTACCCTGAGGAATCAGGCCGGGCAGAGTGGGGACTTGTGGATCAACCGTGACCTGGTCAAACAGGAGCGTGCGACCATCGGCAGCCACACCCATGCGCACATTAAGATCGTCGGTCAGCGCCACCAGCGGCACAACATTGCCGCTGCGCAGGTTCACCAGGGTCAAGAAGGGTTGGACTTGGGTTTGTTCAGCGTCTACTGCCTCAGCTTGGATGCAGTAGAGAAACTGCTCTTGGCGCGGCTCAAACTGGCAGTCCAAAATGAACCCTGAGGTCTGTAAAATTTCCCGTTCCCGGCCCTGTGCCGTGTGGAGCATCAGCGATCGCGTCAGATCGCCATTGTCGCGCACCAGGATCTGGCGGCGTTGGTCTTGGGGACTAAAGGCGAGGAGGGCTTCGTAGTTGGGGAAGAAGACCTGGGCGTCGGCAGTGGCCGTGAGGGGCACGATCGCCACCCCCGTGGGTTGGCTCAAGGCGAGGGACTGACCATCGGGGGAGAGCAAAAATCCCTCGCTCTGGAGCCCGAGGGGTCGAGTTTTGCCCGCCGCCGAGACGAGCCAGAGCCCGCGCTCGCTCGGGTTCTGACGATTCACACGCTCGACGATTAAGGTGTCGGCGTCTGGGGCTAGGGAAAATTGCAGATTTTCGTAGCGATCGGCCGCGAGCAAGGGCTCCAATTGGCCCGGTAATTCCGGTTCCCCTGCCCCTGTATTGCGTCCGGTCGTGACCCGATAGAGTTGCTGGTCGCCTGAGCCGTTGGGCGCATTGATAGGAAAGGCCAAAAAGACAATCTGGCTGCCATCGGCATTGGGCTGAAAGTTACTGACGACCAGATCGTTGGGCGTCAGGGGCAAGCGCTGGCCCGTGGTCAGATTGTAGAGCACCAGCCGTCCCTGTTCCTCCCCTTCAACACCAATGTAGACAGCGGCGCGATCGCGCACCGTGAACTCGGCTGCAAACTCTGGCAAGGGTTGGGAGGCTTGACGCGGACTCCGGGGCGCGGTCTCGGCAGCGGTAAGCGTGAGCGTATATTGTTCGCCATATTCGGGGCGATCGGTCAGGGTATAGGCTAGGCGTTTGCCCACCCAGCTCACTTCCCCGGCTAAGGGCGGCTCTAGGGTCAAGTTCTCCACCACCGACTCCCAATCCATCGGTGCATCAAAAATGAGCGTGAAGGCGGTATCTTCCATGCCGATGGTTTGGCCGGCCCAGCTAAATTGGGGCTTGGCGGGCTTGGCGCGATCGCCCACGAGCAAAATACCGCCCACCGCGAGGCTCAACAGAGCGATCGCCCCCACACTGGCGCGATCGACGGGCAATGAATCCTGAAGCTGGATCGAGAGGAGATGGGATGGGTCGAGGCTCAGGGTGAAGGGCAGTTTGAGCTTGAGTTTAGACTTAGACTGAAGCCTGTCTTTGAGCCATTGGGGAGGCTTGAGCTTGGGAAATTTAATTTTGGGGAGTTTGAGCTTGGGCAACTTGTTCACAATCTCTCCAAAGGTGTTGAGTCCATCGGGCATCCACGAGGGCATTGTGCTGATAATCTGGCGCTGGCGTCAACGCCTCGGGGCTTAAGCCCAGTTGCGCGGCCCATTGAATGACATCAAAGCAGAATTTGGGCCAGGCGGTAGGGCCTGCCACCATTTTGCCAAAAAGCTGTCGCAGTACCACCCAGTCGTAGGCACACCAAGCGCCCCAAATTTCCAGGTCAGGATCAGCATCGGCTTGCACAAAGGCTAGTAGCTGATCCCGGATTTCGGCACGGGTCTGGGGCCGGGCAACCTCAATCCCAAGCGAGGGAAGTTCTAGTTTGTCGAAAACATGATCAAACAGCCAGGGATCGGCGCGATCGCGCTCATAGTCGGAACTGATGGCATAGAACTCCCGCCCATCCGCCGCCACCATGCCCAGGGAAATTAGCTCAATGGTGTGACCATCTTCAATGAACTCAGTGTCAAAAAAATACCGCATTAAGAGACCGGGAGGGCATGGTGTTTTAAGTCAGCGAGCGCCACCACTTCGAGGGCTTTTTCATGGGTTGAGACCAAGACTACGGGTGGGGCAACCCCCCCTTCAAGGGCTTCTTGCCAACGGGCGGCACAGACACACCAGCGATCGCCCGGTTTGAGCCCCGGAAAATTATAGGCAGGCACGGGAGTGCTGAGATCATTGCCCTTGGCTTGGCTAAATTCCAAAAACTCAGCGGTCACTTCGGCACAGACCACATGGCGACCGAAGTCTTGCGGCCCCGTATTACAAAAGCCATCTCGATAAAACCCTGTAACGGGCGCACCACAGCAGAGTTCAAGGGGGGTTCCCAGCACATTTTTGGCAGCATTCTGGGCGGTTGTCATGATGATTAAATTCCTGGAATCTCTGAAACTTTGCTCTCAAGCTCTTCGACGCTAAAGCGGGTCATCGCTTGCCATTCTTCAACGGTAAAGTCATAGCCCAAGTCTTGGGCCATCTGGACAAAGGCATTGGGGTCAGGCGCACGGTTGAGCTGCTCCCGCAAACCGGGGGTGTGTTGGGCTGCTTGGAAAAGGCGTTTTACTTCGGTCTTAGCCATGGGAATTAGGGAAAGGAGCAAGGGTTAGGGACAAAGGGGTGGTCATATCCTCATTCGATTCCCCAGTGTAATCGTTGATGTTCTCGTCAGATGGATTCTCACGCATCTCTGCGTAAGGCTCAGAGAATGGGAATTGTGAGCCAATGGTTTAGGTGTTGAGCTGAATCTGAGAGCCCTGAGGCGTCTTCTGCACCTCAATACGGTGGGTAAATGCCGCTTTGAACTGAGGAATGTGAGTGACGGCTAGGATGCAGGCAAAATCGGCGGCGATCGCGTTAATGGCGGCAATCAGGCGCTCACAGCCCGCCGTATCCTGTGTGCCAAAGCCTTCATCAATAATTAACATTTGCAGGGCTGCGCCCGAGCGTTGGGCCAGCAGTTTGGCGATCGCTAGCCGAATGGCAAAGTTGATCCGAAAGGCCTCACCCCCCGAGTAAGTCTCGTAGGGTCGAGTTCCCTGGGCATCGGCGATTAAGATTTCGAGCGTGTCGATCATCTTCGGCGCTTTCTTGCGCCCCCGGCTGGCCTTGGTCGCCTTTTGGGTGACGAATTGCACATGAAGCTGATTGCCCGTCAACCGGGCCAGCAGATGATTCGTCTCCGCTTCGAGTTGGGGTAGCAGGTTTTCGATCATCAGGGCCTGGATGCCGTTTTTACCGAAGGCCTGGGCGAGTTCGGTATAGATGCGGTGTTGCTGCCCCAGCCAGTTCACCTGGGTCTCAGTATCCTGGCATTGCCCCTTGAGTTCGGCAAGTTGGGTGAGGCGTTGGGCGGTTTTACCCTGTTCCATTTGCAGGGCGGCCAGTTGCGCTTGCTGCTGTTGGCGGGTTTTATCGAGCGCCGTGAGTTCCGCTTGGTGGTCGGGTAGGGCGTCAAGCTGGGCCGCGAGTTGGCTGATCTGTCCCTGAATGTTTACCTGTTCGGCCTGCTGCTGGGCCTGGCGTTGGCTGAGTTCTGCCTGTTGGGTTTGCAGCTGGGGCAGGCGCTGCTGGGCCTGTTGGAGGTTTTGGTAAGCGAGTTCCCAGGGCTGCGATCGCTGGAGATTTTGGAGCAGAGCTTGGTGGGCCTCGGCGTCGTAACCGATGTCCTGAATCTGCTTGTCTAGGGCTTGAATCTGGGCCTGCTGGGGCGAGTCGCGGTCGAGGTTTGCCAGTTGGTCTTGGTGGGCCTGGGCTTGGGCTTCGAGTTGGGGGCGGCGCTCAGCAATGCCGCGCAGGCGCTGTTCGGCATCCTGAAGCCGGGCAGCTTTGGTATCGGCCCAGCGGAGTTCCCGCTCCTGGGTGCGCAGTTGGCTATGGCGCTGCTCATCGTAGCCGAGCGTAGCGATCGCCGCTTCCAGATCGGTCAGTTCCTGCTGGAGGTCGAGGGCATATTCCCCCGTCTCTAAAGATTGGCTCATTTCGGCTAGGCGTTGGTCGAGCTGCCAGATCTGTTCCTGCAAGTCCACCAGGCGATCGAGTTTGGCCTCCAGTTGACCCCGCTGTTGCACCAAGCGATCGTAACCCTGGAGGTCGCGCTCCAGTTGCTGGGCTTCTTGCGCCAGTTGCTGCCGCTGGTGCTCACAGTCGGCGCTCTGCTCCCGAATCCGCCAAATTTGCGCTTGCACCGTCTCTTGTCGCTGCTGGGTTTTCTGCAAGACCTGTTGGCGGTAGTCCTGGGTCAGCGCCTGTTCACAGAGGGGGCAATGGGCGTCGGCGCGTTGGAGTTGTTGCCAGGTTTGTTCGGTCTCCCCCAGTTCCTGGTTGAGCGTTTGCAACTGTACCTGGAGCCGTTCTTGAGTGGCTCGCTGGGTCTGGACTTTATCACTGACGCGCTGCTGGTAAACCCGTTGGTTTTCCAGCCCCTCCACCTGGGCATCCACCTGGTGTAACTGCTGGCGCAGCCCTTGGGCTTGAGCCTTTTCGGCAAAGAGCTGTTCCCGTTCCCGACCCAGGCTTTCCCATTGGGCGCGGAAGCGGGCTTCGAGACGCCCGATCTCGAGCTTGAGCACCTGCTGGCGCTGACGGCGAGGTGCGACTTGCGCTTGCACTTGCTCCAGGGCCTGGAGTTGCTGGCGACAGGTTTGCAACTGAGCCAGGGCCGCTTGAATCTGCGGTGCTTGCTTGAGGAGTGGCTGGAGTTCCTGGGCTTGGCGATCGAGGCTCTCTTGTTCTGTGCGGGTCTGGTGTTGGGCGAGGTGAATCTGGTTCTTGGCTTGCTCTAGCAACTGGAGTTGCGCTTGACGGGCTTGGCGGGCCGCTTGGTCGGCTTGGAGGTGCTCGGCAAACTCGGTTTGCTGACGCTGCCAGGTTTGGCGACGCTGGTAATTGGCTGTGATTTCCGCTGCCTGGTCAATGTGAGACTGCAATGCCCCGAGCTGCTGCGCCAGTTGGCTCTGCTCCTGGGTCAGCCGCTCGGCGGTTTGGCGCAGGTGCTGAAACTGGTTCTGCTGCCAATGCAACTGTTCGGCGAGACGATCGCGATCGCGGCATTGGTCGCGCAACTGTTCCCAGGCGGTTTGGCTGGTTTGGTATTGCTTCTGGAGGGTGGCGATCGCTTCCGCTTGGTTCGCTTGAGTCTGAACTAATGCCGCCTGCTGGGCCAGCTGCGCCTGCCAGGGGGCAAGCTGGTTGTGCAATACTTCTCGGTGGGTTTTAAACTGTCGCGCCGCATCTTTGGCCTGACCCGCTATGGTCTCGTATTGGTCGAGCTTGAGGAGATCAGCGAGTACCTGCTTGCGCTTGCTCGGGGTGGACTGCATAAACTCATCGGCATGGCCCTGGCGCAAATAGGCGGAGTTGGTAAACGTCTCGTAGTTGAGCTTGAGCGTGGCATCGATCTGCTCTTGGGTGGCTCGTTTGCCCTTGCCACTAATCGCCCGAAATTGACCCACCGCAGTTTGAATTTGGAATTGCAACTCGCCGCCGCTGCGCCCGCGATGACCGGCCCGAATCACACGATAGATATTAGGGCCAATGCCAAAGGTAAAATCCACCCGCACATGATCGGCCCCCGTTTGGATCACATCGTCGTCGCTACTGGCGCGACATTTGCCCCAAAGCGCCCAGGTGATCGCCTCCAGAAGCGAGGATTTCCCCGCACCATTCGCCCCGCAGATGCAAGCCGTATGCAGACCTGTGAAGTCTAGGGTTGCCCCTTGATAGCTGAGGAAATATTTGAGGGTGAGCTGGCGCGGAATCATGAGACTGACCCCAAAATTCGGGGGCGCAAATCGGTGGGTTTGACAAGGAGGGGTATTGGCGGCGATCGCAACCCAACATTTACCCAGACTTAACTCAAATCTTATGGGTTTTCGCGGTGAGGTTTTGAATTCTTATGTTACTCTTAATAGTGAGGGTTTCATCAAATTTGAGCTGTCGCAGTCAAGAAATTTTTGAGCAGAAGTTAGTCCCGGTTCGGTCGGGTTGGGCTACAGGAGGCTTGGGGTTTTTATTTCTGTGGCAGGGCGATCGGCGGTTGAGAAGTAAGGTTTGCTGGCATTGTGTGAGCAGATTGATATTTTCGAGTACCGATTTAGTTTGTTGAACAAAGCCGTGTTTCCGCTACCCGGACACACTGTTGAATAAATCGCTGCTCCTTTACGGTCCCAGCGGTAAAGCGTCCAAGCCAAACCAGTGAGGATTGGCCTTGCTCTGTTGATATTGGTTTATCTGACTTGATCAACTCCCTTGGGAGGAATCAAGGTTTCAGGTTACTTAGAGAGCGAGATTGTTCAGAGGAAATGGGTCGATGACCGGATGAGAGCTACGACTTAATGTGATTCTCGCGGCAAACGCCCCATCGATTGTTTGAATAATTCTCACCCATGGCAATCGGCGCTCTTGGGAAGGAACCTCCACACCCTAGCTCAACAACTCGCCTGGTCGAGACGATGAGCGAGGGATAAAGTCCAACCCAGACTCTTGCCAGTGCGGCCGGGCATTGCTGTTGATTAACAGACAGTGGTCGACTGTGATGGCAGAGGGAATCGGCGATCGAGCATGAATTCGTCTAGGTATCAATATGGTCGGGTTTTGTGGCTCAAAAACAACAACTTACGGCAACAGCGCAGTGCTTGGCTTCTGTGTTGATGCGGTGTGAGACCCGTAACGAAGAAACGGCTTGAGCCGACCGAGAGGGTTACTGACTCGGAACGGAGCAAGCAACAACTTAACTCTTGTATTGTGGAGGTCGATGAATGATGATTTTAATGATGGCGGCGGCTTATCTCTTGCTGGTTTACTTGTTGCTGATGTTAGCGCGGCGGGGAACTGAGCCAGTTCAGGGCTCTGCCCAACGGCAAATTCGCTGACTTCGCTCTTGAGATTATGCAATAGACCGGTCGGGGCAATCCAGAATGTTGCAATTGATTAATATTGCGACATTTGCCCTTGGCGATCACCTTGATTGTTAATGCAGCTCAATTGCTAAACCCATTGCCAAACAAAGCGCATTACTAAACCAACAAAATTTAGTCTACCGAGTTCAACAGCCCTGGGGTCAACGGGGCTGGGCTCAGGTAGACTTTTTCCGTTTTAACCGTAGCTGTTAGCCATTGCTGCGCAACTTGGGTAAATTGCGCCGGTTCACCCGTCACGCCAAACCGGGTTTGTCCGTATTGACGACCGCGACAGCCGAGCCCCAGAACTTGGAGTTCTTGTCGTGCAGCTTGGCTCACCGCCCATGCCGGATCAATACAGCGCACGGTGGGAGGCAGCAGACGCTCAATGATGGGGGCGAGGTGGGGGTAATGGGTACAGCCATAAACCAGGGTATTAATGTCATGAGCGAGGAGGCGCTCTAGATATTCAGCAACGATCGCCACGGTTTCCGGCGCATGAATTTGGTTTTGCTCAATCAAGGGCACAAACTCAGGGCAACTGACTTGCCAGACTTGGGCCTGGGGGTTGACTTCCCGAATGGCTCGGGGGTAAGCCTGACTCTGGACGGTTGCCGGGGTGGCGATCACGCCAATGCGATCGCCCTGCCTGAGAGCAGCGCGAGCCCCCGGCAAAATCAACCCCAATACGGGCATGGGGAACACCTGGCGAAGTTCATCGAGTGCCAGTGCCGAGCTAGTATTACAAGCCATCACGACCATCTTGACCCGTTGGGTCAGCATCCAAGCGATGATCTCTTGACCAAACTGGATGATTTCTGCCTTGGTGCGGGTTCCGTAGGGCACTCGGGCAGTATCCCCTAAATACAAAAAAGACTCCTGGGGCAGTTGCTGCTGCAGCGCACGCAGCACAGTCAACCCACCCACACCACTATCAAATACGCCAATCGGGCCGCTTTGTTTTACTCGCATGAATCAAGGCAATCGTTGCAATAAAGGATTTCGTGCTAACCAGTATAAGTATCAATACCTAGAGCGTGTCGTCGATTCAGGTCAGAATCTGGACGAAGTCAGTTCACGCCCGCCCCAGCCCGATCAGCTCAGGGCTGTAACTCAGCTAATATTTGGGTTTGAGCACCCAAATAATGACAGACCCTAGTTCTGCTGGAGATAAAGCAGAATCCCTCGGGAAATGGCTTGGGCCATCTGAGAACGAAAACTTGAGTTGGCCAAGCGCGGCGCATCGGCACGCCCAGTGACAAAACCCACTTCGACCAAGACCGCTGGCATCGAAGAATGGCGCAACACATAAAACCGGGCGCGTTTAACGCCTCGATTACCGATGGAGATATTGCTTAAGATGCTCTGGTGAATGGTCTGGGCCAAGCGCCCCCCGGAGGTGTAGTAATAGGTCTCGACGCCATTCACATCCGGACGGCTCATGCTGATCGCGTTGGCATGGATGCTCACAAAGACATCGGCTCCGGCTCGATTGGCCATTTGAGTCCGGCCAGCGAGGGTGACATAGCGATCGTCCGATCGTGTCATGATCACTCGCACCCCTTGCTGTTGGAGCGTGCGGGCAATTTCGAGGGAAATCGGCAGTACCACATCCTTCTCCCGCAGACCGCCAATGCCGATCGCCCCCGGATCGCGTCCACCATGGCCGGGATCAACCACGACTAAGTCTTGACCCGTGGGTCGGGGAAGAGGTGTGGGCGTGGGCCGGGTCGGCGGTCGGGGAGTCGGCCGTGAGGTGGGCGGAACCGGTACAGGGCGGGCAATGCGCTGGGGCACAACCGCCAAACTCAGGAGGTTGCTGCTCAGTTGTCGCGGGCTCTGGACTTCGTGGTTCGCGGTGGGATAGACCAAGACCTCCAAGGTTGTGCCCCGCTGGCGCAGCCGGATTTGGGTAATTGGCACACCCACCAGACTCGGCTGACGCAGGCGCGGTGAAAACCGGGCATTGGGGATCAGTAACTGATAGGCCCGCTCAGAGAGGTTCCAACTGCCTCGGCCCGTGATGTTGCGATCGGCCCGAATCA
>JBMYQW010000135.1:0-11774 GCA_049601735.1 Spirulinaceae cyanobacterium | reverse complement strand
TAGAGCAGGACGTGCTCAAAGAAGAGGACCGGGTTTTCATCGCGGATCGCCGCTTTGAGGAGCCCTTTGGCGTTGTAGGGCGTGGAGCAGGCGACAATTTTTAAGCCCGGTACAGCGTGGAAATAGGCTTCAAGACGCTGGGAATGCTCGGCCCCCAACTGACGCCCCACACCGCCCGGCCCGCGAATCACGACGGGAATTTTGAAGTTGCCGCCGGAGGTGTAGCGCAGCATCCCGGCGTTGTTGGCAATTTGGTTGAAGGCCAGGAGCAAGAAGCCCATGTTCATGCCTTCAATGATGGGACGCAGCCCGGTCATGGCCGCGCCGATCGCCAACCCACTGAAGCTGTTTTCGGCGATCGGCGTATCCAGGACGCGCAATTCACCATACTTGTCATACAAGCCTTTAGTCACTTTGTATGAGCCGCCGTAATGTCCCACATCTTCCCCCAAGACAAAGACGGTTTCATCCCGAGCCATCTCTTCGTCGGTGGCTTCGCGTAAGGCGTTAAAGAATAGGGTGTCGGCCATTGGCTTAACTTCGGTAGGTCTGGTCACTAAAAATTACAGCAAATGCGATCGTATCACTTTGCTGTTCGTAATTTGCTACGGTTGCTAGAGTGAGTTGCTCTGAATTGCCATGGTCACTGTCGCCCCCCTTGTTCCTCAGCCTGTCCCCCAGCCTGTCGGTGAACAGCGCATGGTATTTCGTGGGTTGGACTGGCAGAGATACCAAGCCCTGCGAGCCAGCCTCTGCTATGCCCGTGGCGAATCACCGCTGGAGAATCGCGGCCTTCGCTTTACTTATTTGTCGGGAACCCTAGAAGTCACCATGCCGCTGGAAATCCACGAGGTTTCAACCCGTCTCATTGAGAAATTTATTTGGATACTTGTGGTGGAGCTGGGCATGAAAGTGAAAACGATGGGGTCAACCACGCTGGATCGGGAAGTATTAGATCGTGCCGCAGAACCGGACAATGCCTACTACATTCAAAACCAACCTGTGGTGGCAGGTCGGGATGTGGATCTAGAGCGTGATCCGCCGCCGGATCTGGTGGTGGAGGTGGATATTACCCATAGTGATGTTGATAAGCTGACGCTCTACGCAGGGATGGGTGTGCCTGAGTTTTGGCGCTATAACGGCGCGGTTTGGCGCATCTATGCGTTGGCTGCGGGTGAATATCAGGAAGTGGCGGCGAGTCCGACGTTTCCACAAGTGCCGAAATTGAAGCTGTATGAATTTCTCGCTACGGCTCGGCAGGATGAGGTGGCGGCGGAGTTGATGTTGCGGCAATGGGTGCGATCGGCTTGGGTGTAGTGAGAGAGCGATCGGATGAGTTGACCTCGAAGGCGAGATAGTCTGCTGGGCTAGGGTGCGGGGGGGGAGAGGGTTTGAGTCATTATTTGTACTCTGTATTTCTGTTTGTAGAGAGTTACGATAATGTGATGTGATGACCTCGCTATCGCAGAATGATGGCTGCTTACGTTGTACAGAGCATGAACAGATGCGGCACTATAAACATCGTCCATTAACGCCCTACTCTCTTGTGCAGATTAAGACGATGAGTCCAAGAATTGCGTATCTCGTATGGCTGATCACTGTGACAGTTTCGATAATCATCGTTGGCTTGATTGGTTGGTTTGGCCAAGACATTTTATTCTGTGGAAGCAGACGTCAAGCCGAGGAAATCTTTTTTTGGTTAACTACTGGACTCCTATCTGGCATCGTTATCACTAGCAGCATTACCTTGGGGTATCTAAAAAAAAGTTATCCAAAACGGTTCAAGAGCCGATTGAGATGGCTTAGAGAAGCTATTTTGGGGGCAATGATAGGTGCGGCTAGAGGAATGGTCTGCGCTTTCGGTGTGTTGATATTTATCTACTTGATCGAACCCATTATCGCAATTGGTATGCAACCAGTTGACTTCTTTGAGCTATTCTTACTTGCTGTGGGTGGATGTTCTTCCGGAGGAGCCATTCTTACAGTTCCAAACCGACTACTTGAAGATCATGAATCATTAGAAAACAGAAAATGGTAGTTAACGATTAACGTGAGTTCTGGATAAGCGGCAGCTCTGATTCCTTGATTCGCTGGAATGCTTATTCTTTCGTAAATCTGTGCGAAAAATCGCCTTAATCGAAACTGACGTAAGTTGGGTTTATAGTGTTAGCTACCGATGCAGCCACTTGTTACTCACCACTCCTCACCTCAAACCACCGCTGCCTCGCCGCTGCGATCGCCCGCTGAAGCCCAGCCTGCAACACCGCCTTCGGTGGCAAAACCGTCAAATATTCCGCGACATGAATCCCACTTTTATCGAGTTCTAGTAGCTCAATCTGCTCCTGCTTCTTGCCCGCACAAAGAATAATCCCCAAGGGTGGCTCCTCATTTGGCTCCTGTTCATGCTTCGCCAGCCAACGGAGATACAGCTCCATTTGTCCCTTATATTCCGCCTTGAAGCCCCCGAGCTTGAGGTCGATCGCCACTAAACGCCGTAGCTTGCGATTGTAAAACAGCAAATCTACATAGAAATCATCCTGGTCAATCTGGAGCTTCTTTTGTCGAGCCACAAACGTAAACCCTGCTCCCAACTCCAATAAAAACTGCTCCAGATCTCGGAGGATGGCATCTTCGAGATCTTTTTCCAGGTAGCGATCGTTGAGCTGCAAAAAATCCAACACATACGGATCTTTGAGTAACACATCGGGTGAGACAACCTGTTGCTCCCGGAGTTCCGCCAAATCATGACGGATCGTTTCATCGGGCTTCCGAGAGAGTGCCGTGCGCTCAAACAACATTGAATCCAAGCGTTCCTGTAACTGCCGAACGCTCCAACGCTCAAGCTGGGCAACCTCGATATAAAACTCCCGTTTGATGGAATCTTCAATGCGTCCCAGCAGACGTAAATGAGACCAACTCAATTTGGCACACAGTGTGTGCACAATCTCAAAATCGGGGAACACCGTCGCAAACAAAACGAATTGTCGTAGTTGTCGAGGACTCCAACCCTTGCCATACATTTGGGTCAACTGCTCAGAGAGCGTGTTGATAACCTGCTTGCCATAGGTAGCACGGTCGCCCTGCAAAATCTGTGTCTGAATTCGTTGCCCCACTTGCCAATAGAGCAATGTCAGCTCCGCATTCACTGCAGCAGCCGTTCGCTGTCGAGCCTCATCAATGAGCTGACGAATCTCCTGAAAAAGTACAGACGATGATTCGGGAACGAGATCACTCATAGACTTTTTGGCGTACTTTTCAGTCTGACAGTGGCTACAACCCTCTCACCATATCCCCTCACAAGGGAAAAATTGAAGCTGTATGAGTTTTTGGCCACGGCGTGGCAGGATGAGGTGGCGGCGGAGTTGATGTTGCGGCAATGGGTGCGATCCTTAAAGTAACGACAAAGAAGATCACTTTTCGTCACTTTTTCTATATTTGACGTTTGGGTTGGTTTTGGCACAATAGTGACGCGGTGTCTCACGCAACAAGAATCACCGAACTTACGCCTTGGAGCCACCAAGCCCATGCTGAAACAAGCGTTAATCGCTGCCTTGCCTCTCTGCTTCTGGGTCGCCCAACCCCTTTATGCTCAGAGCATCACCCCCGCAGCGGATGGGACGGGTACGGTTATTGAGTACAACGGCAATACTTACACCATCACGGGCGGGACAAATGCCGGAGCCAACCTCTTCCATAGCTTCCAGCAGTTTGGTCTCCAGCCGAGCGAAATCGCCGACTTTTTGAGTAATCCCGCGATTCAGAACGTGGTCGGTCGGGTTGTCGGTGGCGATCCGAGTGTGATTGAGGGTTTGATTCGGCTCTCGGGTGGAGATTCAAACCTGTTCCTCGTCAACCCCGCAGGTTGGGTGTTTACCGATGGCGCTAGCGTTGATGTGCCCGGCAGTTTTGGCATCAGCACCGCCACGCGGATTGGCTTTGGCAGTGAATTTTTTAACGCCATTGGCGAGAACAATTACGCGGCGTTGACGGGCGATCCGACGAGCTTGATTTTTGACACCGCGCAACCCGGCGCAATTATCAATGATGTGGATCTCAACCTTAGTGGTAGCCTCTGGCTGGTCGGCGGTTCAGTGGTGAGTACGGGAAGTATCGACACAAGCACGGGCATGGTGAGCCTAGCCGCTGTTCCTGGTGAGAGTCGGGTCAAGCTGACCCATGAGGGCATGGCGTTGGGTTTGGTCTTAGATGCCCTGCCCGCTGAGGAGGTGCAAACGGGAATGCCGCTGGGCTTGGCGGTAAGGGATTTGGGGCGTTACCTGACAGGCGGTAGTCATATTGGCAACGCTGGGAATTTTATCGTGGCTGAAGATGGCTCAATTCACCTCATCGGCTCAGAGTCGCGGGTGGAAGATGGCCAGGTGGTGATTGGCAAGTTGAGCAATGTAGAGAATGGCCGGTTAGTCGTTGGTAAGCGGATCGCGGCTGAGGAGATTACCCTGATTGCGGGCGATCGCGTCCATGTCGCTGACCCCACCCAGATCCAAGGCAACACCACCGTGGTGCGCCTACCGGGAGCCGCTGGCAGCAATACCCTGAGTGTGATTGACTCCCGCGCCGACAACCCCTACTTTCTGCTCTACGGCGGCGCAGAAGGAACCATCAGCCGGATTGTGACTCGGAATGAAGATGGCATTGAGTTGATCGCCACCGAACTGGCGGACATTGCCGAGCAGGGCGGCCAGGTGGATGCGGTCAGCATTACGGCGGAGGGTCATGAGGGGAATTTCTGGCTGGGGAGTGCTTGGATTACCCATGAGTCGGTGCAGGACTACAGCGATCAGCTAGCCACATGGGGCGCGGCCCTGACGGAAAGTGCGGATCTGTTGCTCTACAGTTGCTTTACGGCGCTGGGCGATACCGGCACGGCGTTAATGAATTCCCTGGCTAACCTGACGGGAACCGATGTTGCGGCTTCAACCAATGCCACGGGGAGTGCCAATTACGGGGGCGATTGGGCATTGGAGAGCAGCGCGGGCAATATTGAAGCAGGGAATCCGTTTGACTCGGAGACGATCGATGCCTGGGATGGCAAGCTGGCGACCTTAACCGTGACGAACGCCAACGATGCGGGGGCGGGGAGTCTGCGGCAGCGCATTGAAACCGATGCGACAGCGGGTGACATGATCACCTTTGATACGGCGCGGACGGTGACGCTAACCTCGGGCGCGATCGCCTGGGCCACCAATAGCCTCACCCTCGATGGTAATGGCTCAACGGTGGATGGCAATGCCAATGACCGGGTTTTCAATATTTCCGCCAGCAACGCCACACTAGAAAACCTCACCGTTACCAATGGCATTACCACCGGAGCAGATGATGGCGGCGGGATTAACCACACCAGCACCACTGGCGCGTTGACCTTGAATAATGTCACGGTCACGGGCAATAGCTCCGCGGATTTTGGCGGCGGCATTATCATCGTGGGCGCTAGCCTTAGCCTCAATAACTCCACGATCGCCAACAACTCCGCTGCTGATGATGGCGGTGGCATTCACAGCAATTTTGGCAGCATTACCCTGACGAACTCGACCGTGTCGGGCAACACCTCCAATGATTTTGGCGGCGGCATTTCCAGCTTCGATGGCACGGTCAGCTTTATCAACTCCACCCTGTCTAACAATTCCGCCAATGATGATGGCGGCGGGATGCGCACGGGCTCGGCGGATATCAACCTGACGAACTCGACCGTATCCGGCAACACCTCCAACGATTTTGGCGGCGGCATTAACACCTTCAGTGGCACGATCGCCATTGAAAACAGCACACTGGCCGACAACTCAGCCGCCGATGATGGGGGTGGTCTCTTTACCAGTGCAGGCATCACCAGTCTGAGCAACTCCACCGTCTCCGGCAACAGCTCCAACGATTTAGGGGGCGGGCTTAGCACCAATAATGGCAGCCTTATTGTCAGTAACTCGACGTTTTCTGGAAATTCAGCAGCGGATGATGGCGGCGGGATTCGCAGTAACAATGGCAGCATCAGCCTGACCAATACCACTGTCACAGGCAACACCTCCAATGATTACGGCGGCGGGATTGCCACGTTCAATGGCACTATCAGCCTCAACAACTCGACACTTTCCGGGAATTCTGCTGCCAATGATGGGGGTGGCCTCCGCAGCGATGATGGCGCAACCACCTTGACGAACTCTACGGTGACGGGCAACACCTCGGGCGATTTGGGCGGAGGCATTGCGATCGTCTACGCGAACACCACTCTGATCAATTCCACCGTGTCCGGCAATTCCGCCGCTGATGATGGCGGCGGCATCCGGATTCGCACCAAAACCCTGAACTTGATCAACACGACGGTTTCGGGCAACACGACGGGCGATCGCGGCGGCGGCATCGCCACCAACAACGCCACGATCTCCCTCAACTACTCCGCCGTCTTGGGGAACTCGGCTACGGGCAATGCCGGGGGCATCTATTCAAACAATGGTGCTGTCAATTTAACCAATGCAACCCTATCCGGTAACTCTGCTGGGAATAATGGCGGGGGTATCGCCGTCCTCGGTTCCGGAAGCACGACCACCACCAACGCCACGATCGCCTTCAATAGCGCGGGTAACAGTGGCGGCGGCATTTACATTTATATGAGCGCGAATGGCACGGGGACATTACGCAACACCATCGTCTCTAACAACAGCGCCGCAACCAGTGGCGCGGATCTCTCGGGCACCTTCACTGCCAACCACAACCTGATCCTCAATGCTGCCGGAGCAACGCTGAACGGCAGCAATAACATCACGGGTCAAGACCCCCTGCTACAACCCCTGGCGTTTAACGGCGGCAGTGCAACCCAAACCCACGCCATCGATTTCACCAGTCCGGCAGTTAATGCCGGGAGTAATGAGTTTGTCTCGGGCTTGAGTTTTGATCAGAGCGCGATCTTTACCCGGCTCTTTGGCGGCACGGTGGATATTGGCGCCTACGAGGTCAATCCGGAATATCTCACGACGCCATTTAGCTTTGCCGAACTATACATTGACCCGCTCGATGAGACTGATCTGCTGGTTGATGGGCTGCTGGGAACCAATGCTTGCCAGAGCATACCGGAAGTGGAGCTAGAGCCCAATGCTAATGGCTTGCCCCCGCAGGAGGAGGAGCAGGCGGAGGCTAAACCTGAGAAACAGGTTGGTTTAGATGAAGATTGCTTGCCGATCGCGGCCGATTAACCATCCATACTGCCGTGATACAGCTAAAAAGGTGTAGTGAAGTAGGTTGGGTTGAACGGAGTGTAGCTTGCTTCTCGGAGAGTAACCCAACACAGCCAACGTTTTGAGGAATTTACCCCCCAGTAATCT
The DNA here is from genome assembly GCA_049601735.1 of Spirulinaceae cyanobacterium. GTDB lineage: Bacteria > Cyanobacteriota > Cyanobacteriia > Cyanobacteriales > Spirulinaceae > SIO3F2. The sequence continues at coordinate 4,446 of JBMYQW010000135.1, read as the reverse complement.
AATGCACAAACTATACCGAAGCCGGAATGTAAACCTAAAGAATCCTGTGACTGTAGGGGCTGGGTTTCCCTGCCCAGCGAGGTTTTTCGCTTTTGGTGCAGACAATCCGGATCTCGTATTAAAGGTGTGTCACTGCACCACGAAAACTTGCGCGATCGGTCAAAACAAAACTGATCGGAAAAATGACAGTGGTAATCGTAACATCCTTCAGGTTTTTCGCCATGTAACCAGTGCATCGTTGACGCGCACGTCTGTCATATCGTTTCTGGCGGGAAGGAGGGAATTGTTACGTTAAGTGTAGTTTCAGTATTTTCCTGAGCTGTGGGACTGAGCAGGGTGTCACTTTCGCCAATCCTTATGTATTTACACTGACTGATGCGATGACTAGAATGTTGTCTCTGATACTTTTTTCGCATTTGCACCACTCTGAAGCCCGTAGTTGGGATCGACTTACAACCTGCCACATTTTTCAAAGCGCCCTGCAACTATGAACACCCAGACACGTCCCACCTGCCACCTTGCCAACCTGAGTTGCATTCTCTTTGCAGCGCTATCGCCTGTCCTGCTGGCTCGCCCCCTCTGGGCTCAGAGCATCACTCCCGCCGCCGATGGCACGGGCACAATTATCGAGTACAACGGCAACACCTACACGATCACAGGCGGAACCAACGCCGGAGCGAACCTCTTCCACAGCTTCCAGCAGTTTGGTCTCCAACCGAGCGAGATTGCTGACTTTTTGAGCAATCCGGCGATTCAGAATGTGGTGGGCCGAGTCGTGGGCGGCGATCCGAGTGTGATTGAGGGTTTAATCCGCTTGTCCGGGGGAAATTCAAATCTATTCCTCGTCAACCCCGCAGGCTGGGTGTTTACGGCTGGCGCGAGTGTTGATGTGCCAGGGAGTTTTGGGGTAAGTACCGCTACCCGGATTGGTTTTGGCAGTGAATTTTTTAACGCGGTTGGCGATAACAACTACGCAGCTTTGACGGGCGATCCCACCAGCCTGATTTTTGACAGTGCGCAACCGGGCGCAATCATCAACGATGCGGATTTAAATGTCGATGGCAACCTCTGGCTGGTCGGGGGCTCCGTGATTAGCACGGGCAGCATCACTGCACCGACAGGCACGGTTACTCTCGCCGCCGTTCCTGGCGAGAGTCGGGTCAAGCTGACCCATGAAGGGATGGCGTTGGGGTTGGTGCTGGATGCCCTGCCCGCTGAGGAAGTGCAAGCGGGGATGCCCCTGGGTTTGGCAGTGGCAGATTTGGGACGTTACCTGACGGGGGGGAGCCACATCGGTAATGCCGGGAATTTTGTGGTGACAGCGGATGGCAGTATCCATCTAGTGGGTTCAGAGTCGCGGGTGGAAGCGGGTCAGGTGGTGATCGGGGACAGGATCACTGCTGAAAATGTGGACTTGATTGCGGGCGATCGCGTCCAAGTCAGCGACCCCACTCTGGTACAAGGTGATACCACTGTCGTCCGTCTGCCGGGAGCCGAAGGCAGCAATACCCTGAGCGTGATCGACTCCCGTGCCGATAACCCCTACTTCCTACTTTACGGCGGCGCACAGGGAACCATCAGCCGGATCATCAGCCGGGATGAAGACGGGGTTGATATCATTTCCACGGAATTGGCGGAAATTGCCGAGCAGGGCGACCAGGTGGATGCGGTTAGCATCACTGCCGAGGGTCACGAAGGTAACTTCTGGCTCGGGAATGCCTGGATTACCCATGAGTCGGTGCAGGACTATCAGACCCAACTCGCAAGCTGGGGTCAGGCGCTAACCGAGAGCGCAGACCTGTTGCTTTATAGCTGCTTCACGGCGTTGGGCGATACGGGCGCGGCGTTGATGAATTCGCTCGCCAACCTGACGGGGGCGGATGTGGCAGCGTCGGTGAATGCCACGGGTAGCGCCAACTATGACGGCGACTGGGTGCTAGAGAGCAGCACGGGCAGCATCGAAGCGGGGAATCCGTTTGCGGCAGCAACCATTGACGCTTGGGATGGCAAGCTGGCGACGCTGACGGTGACGACCCTTAGCAACACGGGGGCGGGTTCATTACGAGAGCGGATTCAAACAGATGCCAGCTTCGGCGACCTGATCACCTTTAGCGTCAGCGGCACGATCACGCTCGATGGCACTACCGCCGGAACTGACGGCGAGATCGATCTAAACGATAACTATCTCACCATTGATGGCAACAGCAACATCACCATCGATGGTAACGGTAACTCCCGCATCTTTGATATCGGCGATGGGGTCAGCAACATCACGATCCAAAATATTACGTTGCAAAACGGTAGTGCTGGGGGGGATGGTGGCGCGATCCGTAAAGATCGCGCTAATGCCTATATTCAAATGAATCTGATCAATGTCACGGGTCGAAATAATGTGGCAAGTTCTGACGGTGGCTTTATGCAACTGGGTACTAGCCACGTCAACATTATCAACTCCACGATTACAGGCAATTCGGTGACGGGGAACAAAGGGGGCGCGTTTGATATTGAAGATAACGGCAGCTTCTATATCACCAACTCCACCATCTCCAACAACAGTGCCCCGAGTCGGGGCTCCATTGCCTATCTCGACGAATCCGTCACTCTCGTGATCAATAATTCCACGATTACAGGCAACACCACCGGGGATGATGGGGCTTGGTATGTGGATGAAGATGCCAATGTTCGGATTAGCAACTCGGTAATTTCCAATAACTCCGCAACCCGCGAAGGGGGTTTCCTGTGGGCGGATGACTTCTCAGATATTGTGATCACCAACTCCACGATCACCGGGAATAGTGCCCGGGATGGGGGCGCGATCCATGCTGATGATTTTGACAGCACCAACGTCACGATAGTTAATTCCACCCTCTCGGGGAATTATGCCACCCAAGAGGGTGGAGCGATTTTCTTGGGGAGTAATGGTGTGGCGAATATCATCGGATCAACCCTCTCAGGAAATTCCGCCGGTCAAGAGGGCGGCGCGATTTACGGAGACAATGATGTGATTGTCAATGTCATACGCTCCACCCTCTCGGGGAACTCTGCCGGACGGGATGGCGGTGCAATTTATGTAGATGATCTGGGGTCAATCGTGAATGTCATTAACTCCACCATTTCCGGGAATACCAGTGCCCAAGATGGCGGGGGGATTTACGCGGATCGGGCTCCGGTAAACTTAATCAACTCCACCGTTGCGTTCAACTCGGCTGGGTACAATGGCGGTGGCATTTTTGTGAATCAGACCTATGCCCACACCATCTTTAACAGCATCATCTCCAACAACACCGATGCGGGTAGCAACTCGCCGGATATCTCTGCCAACCTCAGCACCAGCGATGTGCGCCATAGCCTGATCCTCAACACTACCGGGATTACAGGAACAGTCCTAAGCACAGGGGTCAACGGCAATATCATTGGCCAAGACCCGCTCCTACAGCCCCTGGCTTTCAACGGGGGTAGTTCTACCCAGACTCATGCGCTGGACTTCAACAGCCCGGCAATTAACGCTGGGAGTAATGAGCTAATTTCGAATCTGGCACTCACAACCGACCAGAGCGGCATCTTTGCCCGGATCTTTGGCGGCACGGTGGATATTGGTGCTTACGAAGTTAACCCTGACTATCAACTTTCTCCCTTCTCCTTCGCAGAAGTCTACCTCGACCCCCTCGAACGAACTGGACAGCTCGTTGATGGCGCTGTCAGTGGTAATGCCTGTCAGGGCGTCCCAGAAATCGATCTGGGTAGTAAAGCAGTGTCCGAGCAGAAAAATAAGGATGAGCTGAAAGACGCTACCAGTGAGGTCGGTCTTCTGGATGAAGACTGTAATCCGATTGGCATCTGAAGAATCTTTTCCGCTTCCCTAAAACGCAATTTTTTAAATCACTTTAAACCCCAAAACTCTATGCCTTGCCTGCGATCGCTGTTCATCTCTTCTCTTTTGCTCGGTGCGTTCTCTCCTGCTGCTCAAGCACAATTAACCTCGGGCATAGATGCAGCTTCTGTGGCAGCAATCCCGAGCGAGACAGCAATTACAGTCCAGCGCATTGAAGTGTATCGCAGCACTCAATTTACGGCTGCTGACTTTGCACCCATCCTAGAACCATTACTAGGCGAGACAACCCTTGCCGAATTACGCGCGGCGGCCGACCAAATTACACAGCTCTACATTGAGCAAAACTACTTTACGTCGCGGGCGATTCTACTGCCTCAATCTCTAGAAAATGGTGAGGTGGCGATCGAGGTCATTGAAGGTAATTTAAATGATCAAGCAACCCAGAGCTTGGCGCAATTGCAACACTCAGAAAAACCGCATAAATTACTTCATGCTCCCCCCGCTTTAGCAACTGACCCCCTCGTTTTTGCAACGCTGCCCACTAATGCTGCTGCCCGGCAAAACCCGACTCAACTCGCCCAGGTTGACCCCAACCCGAACCAAGACCGCTTCAT
>JBMYQW010000134.1:0-11824 GCA_049601735.1 Spirulinaceae cyanobacterium | reverse complement strand
GCGCACCTCCGCCTCGCTACACCGCGCACCACTCAGCCGCCGCACCTCCCGGATTTCTTGCAGCGTATGGCCCTCCACATAGTCCTGCACAATAAACAATCGTCCCTGTTCTTCAAATGTCGCCTGAAACTGGGGCACTTGGGGATGGCGAATTTGGTAAAGAATCGCCGCTTCCCGCTGGAAGAGTTCCCGCGACTTAGCGAGGGCATATTCAGAATTCTGGCTCGGGACCAATTCTTTGATCGCGCATTGCTCTTGAAAGCGGCCCCGATCTTCCGCCAAATAGGTGCGGCCAAACCCGCCTTGCCCCAAGGTGCGGAGGATATGATATCGCTGGTTGAGTAGAGTCCCTGGCGTCAGTGGCGCTTGCATAGAGTCCTGCGATCGCTAAACCAAAAAGAGGCGCAATCTTGAATCAAGATTACGAACCTAAAGATAACAAGTTATCATCAGCAATGACGAGTCAAGGGTTGGGAAACTGAAGGACGTGAGCGAGTTTCACCGTCTCAGCACATATCATAGTTGTTCACGAAAATAAACGATCGTGGACTTTTCTTTATGAAAGTCCGCCTTGACCCGGAAAGGGCAATGGTAAGATTGCATCCAGATGAGCCTCAACTTCCTAGCCACCGTGACCCGTACCGCCACCCTCAAATTTCCGCCCCCGCTGACGAATATTCCGGACAATAGCCGCCTCCGGCTGTTTTCCGGCTCTGCCAATGTGCCGCTCTCCAGCGAAATCGCCCGCTATCTAGGCATGGACTTGGGCCCCATGATCCGCAAGCGTTTTGCCGATGGGGAACTCTACGTCCAAGTTCAAGAATCGATTCGGGGCTGCGATGTTTACATCATTCAACCCTGCTCGTATCCCGTCAATGACCACCTGATGGAGCTGCTGATCATCATTGATGCCTGCCGCCGAGCCTCAGCGCGGCAGATCACGGCGGTGCTGCCCTACTATTGCTACGCGCGGGCCGATCGCAAAACGGCGGGTCGAGAATCCATTACCGCCAAGCTCGTGGCCAACCTGATGACCGAAGCGGGGGCTAACCGGATTCTGGGGATGGATCTCCATTCAGCTCAGATTCAAGGCTACTTTGATATTCCCTTCGACCATGTTTATGGTTCACCTGTTCTATTAGATTATCTGCGCCATAAACACCTCGAAGACTTGGTGGTCGTCTCGCCGGATGTGGGCGGCGTCGCCCGTGCCCGTGCCTTCGCCAAGAAGCTCAATGACGCACCGCTAGCGATTATCGACAAGCGCCGCCAGGCCCACAACGTGGCGGAAGTGATGAACCTGATTGGGGATGTGCAAGGCAAAACGGCGGTGCTCGTCGATGACATGATCGATACGGCGGGCACGATCTGTGAGGGCGGTCGTCTGCTCCGGGCCAAAGGGGCGCGTCAGGTCTATGCCTGTGCCACCCATGCGGTCTTTTCCCCACCGGCGATTGATCGCCTCTCTAGTGGCGTCTTTGAGGAAGTGATTGTGACCAACACAATCCCCACCCCCGATGCCAAACAGTTCAAGCAACTCATGATCTTGTCGGTGGCGAATCTGATTGGGGAAACGATCTGGCGCATCCATGAAGACAGTTCCGTCAGCAGTATGTTTCGCTGAAGCTGGTCTTGCAGAGATATAGCAGCGATATTCAAAGTCCCGCTCCCAAATTTGGGAGCGGCAATGCACTGAGCCTGCGGTCAGTGAGCCTGTCGAAGTGGATTTAGGCTGAGGGCAATCAACCTGTCCGGGGAATGTGGTCAATCTGGGCGTAGCCGCTAAAGAGCAACTGCTGACCTTGGGTTTGGAGACGGTTGAGGCGCAGTTTGACGCCATCGAGGTTGAAGCGATCGAGATCCACCATCTCGTTGAGAATCTCCACCAAGATATCCATCAGCACTTGGGAGAGCCCTTGGAGGTCTTCGGGAACCGGGTCGGCTTCAAACTGGGCGTCGTTGTAGGTAATGCGGCGACGTTTGGCCAGTCCCAGAGCACAGCTAAAGCTGACGGGAACCACCTTGTTAATCAAGTTGGTATCTGCTTGAATCTGCACCCGGTTCTGGGGCAGGAGGTGCATTTGTACGTTGCTAAAGGATACCGGTTCACCGCCCGAGAGGCTGGTCAGCCGCTCGTCGGTGAGGTTTTCGAGGTGCTGACGCACCAGTTGGGCCTTGAAGGCCTGGTTGATGTCCGCTTCGGTGAGCTTGACCTGGGCGATCGCCTGGGTGGGCTGCTTGAGCGAGATTTGCCCTTTGAGCACTGAGCCAAAGTCCAGCGCCACACCATCGGTCTCAAAAGAGAGTTCGTCGGTGCGGAAGTCCCGGCGGATCACCAGGCCTCGACCGTACATCTTGAAACTATCAATATTGCCCTGGAGCAGTTTGCTCGGGGGCTGACAGCGCACTTTCACATCCACCACGTCACTTTCAGTGAAAAGATGGCGAAGGGTGTTACTGGCGACTGTGTTGAGTAGATTTGCGCCCCAGTCTGCATCTTGGGGTGCATTGGAACCCATAAAACCGCCGAACATATCGTTAAATCTTGCGCTGTACACGAGAGTCGTTTTACAAAACTTAACACACACCTCTAGGTTATAGCAGATTGCCGGGGGCGATCGTAGCGAAAGCTCACGCCTGTGATCGCAATTTTTGAACTCGGTTGACTGCCAAGCCAGGGATGATCTGGTGGAACAGCTCACCTAGCAAGAGCTTGAGGGATGACATGGCGATTATCATGGCACAGCCACAAAGCGGACCTTAGTCTTTACGAGGCTTCCGCCTCAGCGCGTGCGGTGGCAAACCCCTGGCGCAACTCAACGAGCACCTCGATCGCCTCCTGGCGAACTTGGGTAAGGCGATCGGGGTCGGCTTTGAGCTGGTCATACACTGAGCGAATCCCTTGGAGCCGTTCGAGTTGATTGCGGGCGGCGGTGCGATCGTCGGCACTTAAACTGTTGTCATTCACGGCCGCTTGAGTTTGGGCAATTTCTTGATCCAGCGCGGCAACTTGCTCCTCACTCGCTAGCAGTTCTTTGAAGAGTAAATGCTCCCGCAGTTGGTTTAAGGGGGCAAGAATCACGCTGTAGTAGCGATTGAGCAGGTCGAATTGACGAAAGGCGACCTCTGCCTCAGCCATCTCATTGCGGGCGCGATGAGCTTCGATTTTGCCGTACCAGGGGATCGGGTCAGAGTCATTGAGGCTAATGGCGCGATCGCAAGCCGCGAGAGACGGTTGGGTCAGGCATTCCGTCACCGCTACGGTGAAGGGATCAGGAGCCGATTGCGCCTGGGCAGCTGTGATGCCCCATTGGAAACTAGACCAGCCGATCACCAAGGCAGCAATGAGGGTCGAGAGCCAAAATCGAAGACGTGTCATGAAGGAGTTGTGCCTGTTTTTACCATTTGCCCCCATTATTCCATCCTTCGGCAAGCTCACCCGGAATTCGCCTCAAAGGCTGGCGGGGAAGAGCGGCAAGATTAGCGTAAAAAAGTAATAGACCACGGGCGCGGTAAACACATAGCTGTCGGTGCGATCGAGAATGCCGCCATGACCCGGAATCAGGGTTCCGGAATCCTTAATGCCCGCATCCCGCTTCATCATCGACTCGGTGAGATCGCCCATCAGGCTCACCACACCAATCAACAGACCTAGAATCGCGCCGCTGAGAAACCAGCTGGGCCAACCCAAGCTCAAAGCTCCTGCCGCGCCCACCAATGTGCTGCCACCAATGCCAAAAATTGCCCCTTCAACGGTTTTCTTTGGGCTAATTTGCGAGAGGCGGGTGCGGCCAAAGAACTTACCAAAACAGTAAGCGCCAATATCTGCCATCCAGATGCACATAAAAGCCAGCACCGTGATGCTCAAGGCAGGGGAAACCGTGCTGGGGTCAGGGAACCATTGTTGCCAAGTGGGCGATGTCGGCAAGGCTAGGGCCATGGGGGTCTCTGGATTCATAGCCACCAAGACATTGCCCTGGGTTGCCAAATGGTGATTGGCCAAATTGTGAGCTGTGAGGCTGGGGCGCGCGACATCAAGGCCCACCCGTAACCGAATCCAATAGCTGGGCAGCCAGCCACCATAAAACAGTCCCAAAATGGAGGTGGAAATATCGGCGATGGTGGCCAGTTTGGGCTGAAAGAGTAGATAGAAGCAGACAATCATGCCGCCGACCGGAAACACCGCATCGGTGAGCTGCGGCGCGATGGTGGCCGTAATGAGCAGAACTTGGGCAATGACCAGCGTCGTTTTGGCGGCGGGTTCCATGCCCTTGGAGCGCACCATCTGAAAATATTCCAGCAAGCCAAGGAGCACAATCACCATAAAGCCAACGGTGAAGTACCAGCCACCAGCCAAAAGCATGGTCAGGGCTACGGCGATCGCTGCGATCGCACTCAAAACACGGGACAGGGGCATAACATTACTAGGCCTAGGGATAAGATCACGTTAATGGAATCTTATCAAAGGTTAAGAGCACCGCTTTAAAACCTTAAATAATACATCAATTGGGTGGTGAACGCGCCATTAAACGCCAGACGTCGTTGCAAGTCGGCGAGATCGCGGTATGGCCCATGGGTCTGGCGCTCCGTGAAGATGCGTTGGGCTAACCGCTCGGTCAGCAGCGGAATTTGCCCCAGCTCTTCGAGGGTTGTGGTGTTGGGGTTAAAGCGTTGGGGATTATCGAGGCTCTCGGCATCGTAATAGGTAAACGAGAGCACGGGCGCGAGGGACTGCACATGGGCCACCGACAGGCTGAGGGCTACTGCCAAGTCTTCTAGACAGAGCAATTGCCCGCCGCTGCTGGTGAGCGCCACCAGCGATCGCGCCTGATGGATGGAAATCCCCGGCAACCGCAGCCAATCATCCACCTCCGCCCGGTTGACTTCAATGCTCAAGCCCCATTCGGCGGCGATCGCCACCTCCGCCCAAGACTGCAAGCGGTAGTACGGGTTGCAGGTCAACTGTTGACGCACCCGCTCTTGGGTCGGGTTGAATGCCTGCTGCATGGGCTGGAGGAGTTTGCGCCAAGGGGCCATAGTTAGGTCGGGTAAAAGACTCTATTCGTTACCATAGCTCAGACCCGTTCGCAATTTCTTCTCCGGGACGCGAACGCAAACGTAGGTTTGCAGTCCGCCATTATCCAACTCCCCCTATATCGATATCTGGGAATGCTCTGGGAACATCTCTACAGCAGGAAAACTGTAAACTGCGAACTGTAACCTGCGAACTGTTCTATGGAATTGCCCCAAATCTACCCGCTCCTGGTTGACCTGTTTCCCCAAGCAACCGTCACCCAGCCCAGCGAAGTCACCTGGCAGGTGGAGCTGCCCCAAACCCGTCTGCTGGCGATCGCCTCGGAAGATCTGGCCTGGCTGCGGGTTTTGCTGCCGCTGGCGCCCCAGGGTGAAGCCCAGACCTATCTGGAGGCGTTACTCGAAGCGAATTTTGATGCCCACCAGCGCGTGCATTATGCCCTCCACCAAGATGTGCTCTGGGCTGTGGCCTGCCAGCGCCTAGGGACTCTCACGCCCGCTGACCTAGCCGCCACCCTGGAGCAGGCGCAACAATGCCAGCAAACCTGGCTGCGAGATGCCTTTCTCTACACCACTGAAAAGCAGCTCCGGCAGATTATCCAGGCAGCTAAACAGCAGGGGCAATCTCTAGAGGCAACCTTACAAAATGTCAATCGCTTCTATGAAGAGGGCATTCTCGGCGGGCTCGAACAAACTGCTGAGGAGCGGGAGTCAGTGATGGCGGCTTGGAAAACTCGGTTGACGCAACTTTGGGAAACGGAGCAATAATCCGCAATCCGGGCAGCATATAGCCGTTTTCGTTATCAATTCAGATCTGAATTTTATGTCGGCAAACTCACCAGCTTGGCAACATCGATCGCCACATCTGGAAACATGACTGGCCGAATGATTCCCGTCTTGAGCGTTTCTCGCCTCAGAAAGTCACCGTTTTGGGGATCTTGAAAGCGGGTTAATTGCTGCCTAGCCACATCGATGACCCAATATTCCGGGATGCCCGCTTGGGCATAGAGTTGGCGCTTGTTGTCTAGGTCGTAAGCCAGGGTGGTGTCCGCCACCTCAATCAACCCATAGATGTCTTCCGGAGCAGGATGGCGGTAGAGATAGCGAGTATCGGGCAGGCGAACAATGGCAATATCGGGCTGGGGTTCAGACTGGGTCAGCGTGATCGGATGGGCTTCAAATACTTTGGCTCTCTCTTGCAGCAAGCGTCTGAGATATTCAGCACCGCGATCGTTGACAAAGCGATGAAACGCCCCTTCTGGTGCCATGTCCCAAATTTCTCCGTGAATTAATTCACAGTTGCGGCGATCGAGAACCCCGAGTTCTCGCAGGTGATGATACTCGGCAATTGACCATCGGGTGAGGGTGCGCATGGTGGAAATCTTGAACCGCAACTTGAATCATTAAAGGTCTGTTTATCTATCCTAAACCCCGTCTATTTTCAAACCTGGAGTATTGCTGTAGGGGTAGTGCCTCCGTGCCTACCCCGGCGGGGTTTGGGGCAACCACGGGTGGATTGCCCCTACGACATCCTGAAAACGACCGATCTCAACTTGGATGAGGTTTAATAACTCAATGCCACCATAAAAAAGCCGTCCATATTGTGCTCATGGGGCAGTACTTTCAGCCAGCCCTCGTGCTGCACGAACGGCTGCAAAAAGCTCTCGGCAGGCGGTCGCCAGATCTGCCAATCGGGATGCTGGGCTAAAAATTGCTGGATAACGTGTTCATTCTCCGGGGGACTGAGCGTACAGGTGGCGTAAACCAACCGGCCACCCGGCTTGAGCCAGGTGCTGCCCTGCTGGAGCAATTGGGATTGGAGTTGGGTCAGGTCGGTGATTGTTTCCGGTGTCTGTCGCCAGCGAATATCCGGATGGCGGTGTAAGGTTCCCAGACCAGAGCAGGGAACATCCAGCAGGACGCGATCGGCCCCAGTCTGCTCCGGCACAAATTGGCTGCTATCCCCCAGGTGCGTTTGAATGATCGTCAGCCCCAGCCGCTTGGCATTCTCGCGCACCTTTTGGAGCCGTTGGCGGTTGCGATCGCCCGCGATGATTTGCCCCTGATTCTGCATCAATTCCGCTAGGTGAGTGGTTTTGCCCCCCGGTGCGGCGCAGGCATCGATCACGGTTTCACCCGGTTGGGGGTCGAGCAGATGGCTCACCAGTTGGGCACTGCTGTCTTGAACCGTCCAATGTCCCGCTTGAAAGCCAGGCAACTGGGGGATTGCCCCCGGCGAATTCAGCAGCCGTAGGGCTTGGGGTGCGGCCGCCAGGGGCTGACTGCGTACCCCAGCCGTTTCAAGCTCGGCTTGGAGCTGCGATCGCGTCGTTTGCAGTGGGTTGATACGTAGGTCGAGGGGCGCGGGCTGATTGAACCCCGCGCAAAGCTGCGCCGTAGCTGCCGGGCCGTAGTCTTGCAGCCATTGGGCAACCAGCCAATCGGGGAAGCTGTACTGAATCCCTAACCGCGTCACTGGTTCACTCGGCAATTGCAAGATCTCTTGATTATTTTGCGCTTGTCGCAGGTATTGACGCAACACCCCATTCACGACACCCGCCAGACGCTGGAGCTTGAGCTGCTTGGCCAGCTCCACGCTGGTGTTCACCGCTGCCGAGTCAGGAATCTGATCCAGATAGCGCAGTTGGTAGAGCCCGAGTTGCAACACCAAACGGAGCTTGGGCGGTTGCTGGGCCGCAGGGCGCTTGCCCAGTTGCTCGATCAGGGTGTCAAGCGTTCGTTGGCGGCGCACAATGCCATAGACCAGCTCGGTGACAAAGGCGCGATCGCGGGTCTGGAACTCAGACGACGCATGGGCTGGCAGCACGCGATCGATCGCCACATCGGTATAGGCATTTTTACGGCTAATTTGCCAGAGGGCTTGATAGGCCAGCCAGCGGGCTGAGGTGGGCATTCAAAATCAGGGACAAGCCAGAATCGACAGGTCTATCATCATAGAGCAGTTCATCGCTGGTTCAAGGTCAAGTGAGCTGGGCTGTTCTTCTGCCTTCTGCCTTCACCCTTGATCCTTCTACCTTCCTCTACTCTTGCTCTCCTAGGAGCCAGTAGGTCATCATTTTGCCCCTGCCCTTGACTTCAATTTCGCCCCGCTTCTCCAGCGCAAAACGGTCTTTGAGTAGGTCATAGGTTGCCTGGGTCACTTGAATTGCGTTGCGTTCGCCTTGGGATTCCATGCGGGATGCCACATTCACCGTATCGCCCCAGAGGTCATAGCCAAACTTCGTGACCCCAATCACGCCTGCAATCACGGGGCCGGTGTTGATGCCAATCCGTAGGGCGTAATCTTCGCCCCCGATCTCGGCGTTGTATTGGGTAATGTAGTCCAGTAAATCGAGGGCCATGTTAGCCGCGCGACGGGCATGGTGCTCGCAGGGCTCGGGCAAGCCCGCCACGGCCATATAGGAGTCGCCAATGGTTTTGATCTTTTCTAGGCCCCATTGGGAGGCAATGTAGTCAAATTCCGAAAAGATGGTGTTGAGGATCTCCACCAGCTCGGTGGCGGGCATTTGGGTGGAGAGGCGGGTGAAGCTGACGAGATCCGCAAAGAGCACAGTGACGCTCTCAAAGGTGTCGGCGATCGTGTTTTCTTCTTGTTTGAGGCGTTGGGCGATCGGCTCGGGCAAGATATTGAGGAGCAGTTCTTCCGATCGCACCTGCTGTTCCTGGAGGGCCTCACGCGCCTCTCTGGTCGTCGTGATGTCGCGGGCGACCCAGAGCACGGTCTCCGGTGAGAGGGGCGATACATTGGCCGAAAACCAGCGTTTGCTGTACTGGAGGGGAAGATGGTATTCAATCGTTTTCGGCGCTTGCTGCTCCAGTACGGCTTGAATGGTTTGCAGATGTTCAGCGACTTGTTCGGCCGGAAAGAAATCTTGCAGGTGATGATTCACCGTCATTTGCGCGGGGAGACTGGCATGATTGAAATGCGTGGGGGCTACCTTTTGACAAACCCCCTGGCGATCGAAGACCAAGATCATGTCATTCATGGCGGCAAAAAGCGTCATCAGTTCCCTTTCCGAGGTTTGCAGCGCCTCTTCAATCAAAATACGGTTCTGAATCTCTTGCTCCAAACTTTGATTGCGCTCCTCTAGCATCTGCTGCAACTGCAAGAGTCGGAGCTGATGTTCGACCCGAACCATCACCTCCGCAAACTGAAACGGCTTCGTAATATAATCCGCCCCGCCAACCCCAAACGCCTTGACCTTATCTACGACATCTTGGAGCGCACTCACAAAAATAACGGGAATATGAGCGGTTTTGGGATTGTTCTTGAGCTGACGGCAGACTTCATAGCCATCCATCCGGGGCATATTAATATCCAAGAGCACCAGATCTGGCGGGGAAATCTGAGCAGCTTGCAGTGCCATTTCCCCACTCAAGACGCTCCGCACCCGATGTCCCTTCTGACTCAGGAGGGAGGTTAATAGACGCAGATTTTGCGGCACATCATCGACGAGTAAAATATCCCCGGATGGGATGTCCATTGCAGTAAGGAAAGAGGGAGTACGCACTGAATCCAGTTCAAACTTAAGGGTATCGAATCAGGAGAAAAGATTCATCTGGGGGAGGAGAGACGGTTAGTCGGTCTTGCTCGACGGCTCGTAGGCAACCACGCGATCGCGCCCGGTTGCCTTGGCCTCGTAAAGACATTGATCGGCACAGCGAATCAGCCAGCTTGCTGGTTGCTGTGGATGGGGTATGAGGGTGGCAACGCCAAAACTCATCGTCAAATATTCGCTGTCCGGTGAACCCTGGTGGATAATTTGCAACTCATGGATGCGTTGATGACAGGTCTGGGCAAAGCTAACCACCTGGGAGGGGGATAACTGGACGCTCAAAATGCCAAACTCCTCCCCCCCGTAGCGGGCTAACAGGGTTTTCTGCTGCGGCAGCACCTCCGTAATCACAGCTTGCAAGAACTGAGCCACCTGCTGTAGGCAACGATCGCCCTCTAAATGTCCGTACATATCGTTATAACGCTTGAAATAGTCCACATCAGCCAGCACCAACGACACCCAGTTGGGGTCAGCCGCATCGGCGTACCAATATTGCTCCAAAAACTGATCAAAGCGACGGCGATTGGCAATCTGGGTCAAACCATCCAAGTCTGCCAGGGCTTGCAGCTTTTCTAAGGCGGTGCGCAAGGACGCTTCCACGGTCGCTCGCTCCCGCACCTCCTGCTCAAGCTGCGTATTTTGGCGCTGGAGTTGCTGGCTCAAGCGTCGGATTTTGAGCTGGCTCTCCACGCGGGCGATCACCTCCGCCCAATGGAAGGGCTTGGTAATATAGTCCACCCCACCCACCTCAAAGCCCTTCACTTTGTCCGTCACGGCATCATAGGCACTGATGAAAATAACCGGAATCGTGCGGGTTCGCTCCATCGTTTGCAGACGACGACAGACTTCATAGCCATCCATTTCGGGCATACTGATATCGAGCAAAATGAGATCGGGGATGTCCTGTTGCACCACTTGCAGGGCGAGTTCGCCCGTTAAAACGGTTTGAACCTCATAGTCATATCGAGTCAGTAAGGTTGAGAGCACACGGAGGTTCGTAACCGTATCATCGACAATCAAAATACGCCCTTTCGTGCTTGCCGAATGGGCCGTTTCTGAGCCTGTTGTTTCTGAGCCTGTTGTTTCAGCGTTTGTCATTTGAGAGCCGAGGGTCATAGGCTCAAGTTCTCCAACGTCAGCCAGCTCGGACGTCGAACTGCGATCGCCCACTCCTTAGATTTTAGAGTGAATCTTCGCTGGATCTGCGGGCCAGGGATTCAATTCCCGACCCGCCCGCTCAATCCGTGCATCGCTGGCGCAGCGGGGGCAACTGAGTACGATATGATGAACCTGGCATTTTGAGCTTGAATTTCTATGCGGTCTTATCTTGCTGCGGCAATCCAGATGACCAGCAAGCCGAGTTTGACAGATAATCTGCTCCAAGCAGAGGAACTGATTGAGCTGGCCGTGCGGCAGGGGGCAGAACTCGTCTGCTTGCCCGAAAACTTTGCCTACATGGGCCCCGAGGCCCAGAAGCTGGCCCAAGCCCAGACGATCGCCCAGACCACTGAGCAGTTTCTCAAGACCATGGCCCAACGCTATCAGGTGATGGTGCTAGGGGGTGGCTTTCCGGTTCCGGTCGCAGGAGATAAGGTGCATAACCTGGCTATGCTGGTGGCTGCCAATGGCGAGGTTGTGAGTCAATACGCCAAGGTGCATCTGTTTGATGTGGATGTTCCCGATGGCAATACCTATTGTGAGTCGAGCACGGTCGCGGCCGGAACCGATTTGCCCGATGTGTATCACTCCGAGACGCTGGGGAATTTGGGTGTTTCGGTCTGCTATGATGTTCGCTTTCCTGAGTTGTATCGGCATTTGGCGCAACAGGGCGCAGATGTGCTGTTTGTGCCGGCTGCTTTTACGGCTTACACGGGGAAAGACCATTGGCAAGTGCTGGTGCAGGCCCGGGCGATCGAGAATACCTGCTATGTGATCGCGCCGGCGCAAACGGGCAACCATTACGATCGCCGCTTTACCCATGGCCATGCCCTGATCGTAGACCCCTGGGGAACCATTGTGGCCGATGCGGGCGAGGAACCTGGGGTGGCGATCGCGGAAATTAGCCCCACAACCCTCGATCAAGTCCGCCGCCAAATGCCCTGTCTCCAGCATCGCGTATTTTGAATCGCCTGCTGCAAAACCCATCCCTGAGTAGCTAAGAGTATTCCAAGGAAAATAACGTTCCAGAAATGAGCTTTTTGGGCGGCGGGCAA
>JBMYQW010000133.1:0-11826 GCA_049601735.1 Spirulinaceae cyanobacterium | reverse complement strand
AACCGGGGGTGGCGGATTGACCATATTTACCTGACGCCAGACTTGTACGCCCAGGCGCAAGGCTGCGAAATTGATGTCGAACCCCGAAAATGGGAACGGCCCAGCGATCATACCCCGGTGATTGTGGAAGTTTAGCCTGAATTCACCATCGATACTACGATCGCACCGTCACCGGGGTTCCCACTTCAACCTGCTCAAAAAGCTGCTCAATATCGGCATTGCGCATCCGGACGCAACCATGGGAAACCGCTTGGCCGATGAGGTTTTCATCCGGTGTGCCGTGGAAGCCGATCGCGTTCGTGCCATCACTCCAGAAGCCCAACCAGCGAGCACCCAGGGGGTTCTCGGGGCCAGGGGGCACAATTTCTTGGGTAAACGGATGTTGCCAAACCGGGTTCGCTACACGTTGGAAAACCTCAAACTCACCCGTAGGCGTTTCCCAGCCGTCGCGCCCCACGGCAACGGGGTAAGACGCGACCTGCTCATCGTTGACGTAGAGATAAACGCGGCGATCGCTCAGATCCAAAATCAACTGCTGCTCAAACCGGGGTAAAAAGGTCTCTGCTGCACCGAGGGGGGGAATCTCAGCGGCGGCGATCGGCAGGGTAATCGTGCCAGTGGGTGAGGGATCTACGGCGACGGCAGGCCGGCCCGAGAGGCTCATCCCCGCTGTCAGCAACAGTCCTAAACTCAAGCCCAGTGGTTTCATCATGGCGACAGTATGGCAACAGTGGTGGTCAGTGCAAAGATTTAGCTCAAGGGTTACGCGGCAAGCCATCATCTCGCTCCAATTTAACCCAATCTTGATCGGGATCGCTGAGGGTGAACTTATGAACAACGCTAACTGATTTTGCCAAAATCAAGGCGCAATGATCTGAGCTACTGAGATCGCCAGCTCTGGAAACGCGATCGCCGCAATCTCACCCGTTTTCAGCGTCATCTTTGAGCCATATTCACTTCCTTGGGGGTCACGGAACACCACGAGTTCCCGTCGTGCCAGGTTCACCAGCCAATATTCAGCAATCCCCGCCTCGGCATAGATGCGATATTTGACCGTCTGGTCTTTGGTCAAGCTGGCTTGGGAATATTCAATCACCCAGAAGATATTGGCGGCATAGGGATGATGCTGGAGGTATTCTCGCCCGAGGCGCTCGACGATCGCAATATCGGGTTCGGGTTCGGAGTTGTTCGGCAGGGTAATGGGCTTGGCTGAACTGACTAGGGCGCGATCGCCGAGCAACCGTGCGAGATAATCGCTGGCCGTCCGACTGTAATAAGCATGAGGTTCACCTTCGGGGGGCATTTCGACAATTTCTCCGCTTAAGAGTTCCACGGCGCGATCATCGAGTAAGCCCGTCTGTACGAGGTGATGGTAGTCGGCGATCGTCCATTTGGCGAGGGTTACGGTCATGGGTCTGAAGACTGGCTATGATGCTCAAATGCTATCGTATCCAGAGCACCCCCGATCGCTCGACACCATCGTGACTGCACCATCGTGATAGCTAAGACTTGGGCCAATGTGTTGGTGGACTGTCCCGGCATTGAGGATGTGCTGACCTACGCTATTCCCGCCCATTTGACCGTCCAGGTAGGTGATGTGGTGCAAGTCCCCGTAGCATCTCGCACGGTGGGAGGGATTGTGGTGCGAGCGATCGCCGAACTGCCCGAGCCGTTGCACAGCGTCCAGATGCGAGCGATCGCTGCCGTCGTCGCGCCGCAATTTTTGCCCGCCGCCTACCTCCATTGGCTGGCGCAGATCGCCGACTATTACTGTGCGCCCCTGATTCGCGTAGTGCAAACGGCATTACCCACGGGGCTGTTGCAGCGATCGCAACACCGCATCAAACTTCGTGCTGCTCTCATTCCCCCCGGCTGGGAGGTCTTCTGTTCCCCCGCCGCCCAAGCTCTGATCGCCTATCTCCAGCAAAATTTGCAGGGCGGCTACAGTCGCAAGCATCTCCAGCAGAAAATCCCGCAGTTTAAACCGGCCCTCAAAGAACTCCAGCAACGGGATTGGCTGATTCACGATTATGTGATTCCCAAGCCTCCTAGTCCTCAGCGGCAACAGGCGGTCACCCTGTTGAGGGCCGAGAGCGCCAACGGGTTAACTGCGCGTCAGCAAGAGATTTTGCAATGCCTACACCATCAAGGGGGGCAGCAATGGGTGCAGGATTTTTTGCAACTCGCCAAGACGACCAAAGCCACTCTCGAACGCCTCGAAGCCAAGGGCTGTGTGGTGATAACCCGTGAGGAACGCCTGCGCTTGGGGGAAACGGGTATCGTGATAGCCGATCAACCCAAAACCCTGACCCCAGAGCAGTCCCAAGCAGTCGCACAGATTAATCAAGTCACGGGTTCAGCCAGCCTCCTACTCCATGGTGTGACGGGCTCGGGCAAGACCGAGGTTTATCTGCAAGCGATCGCCCCCCGTCTGGCCCAGGGTCAATCCGCGCTCGTCCTCGTGCCGGAAATTGGGCTCACCCCCCAGCTAACCGATCGCTTTCGGGCCCGGTTTGGCGATCGCGTCCGGGTCTATCACAGTGAACTCTCGGTCGGCGAACGCTATGACAGCTGGCGGTTTGCCCTGACGGGGGAACCCCAGGTGATGATTGGCACGCGATCGGCCGTGTTTGTGCCGCTGTCCAACTTGGGACTCATTGTGCTGGATGAAGAGCATGATCCGAGCTTTAAAGAGAGTCAACGCGCCCCCACGTACCATGCTCGCCAAGTTGCCGAATGGCGTTCCCAGCAGGAGGGCTGTCCGCTGGTGCTCGGTTCAGCCACCCCCGCTTTAGAAACGTGGCAGCAGGCGCAAACTGCACAGATTCAATCCCTTTCTCTGCCCGAGCGCATTGCCCAACGCCCCTTACCGGAGGTGGAGGTGGTGGATATGCGGTGGGAGTTGCAGCAGGGCAATCGGTCGATGTTTAGTGAGGCGTTGCAAAGGGAATTGGCAGGGTTGCGCGATCGCGGCGATCGGGCGATCCTGTTCATTCCCCGGCGGGGTCACAGCACCTTTGTCCAATGCCGCAGCTGTGGTTTCGTACTCGAATGCCCCCATTGCGATGTCTCGCTCTCGTACCATTACAGTCAAACCACCCCCCTGCTGCGCTGTCACTATTGCAACCATGTGATGCGCCAGCCCCGCCTCTGCCCCAGTTGCCATTCGCCCTACCTCAAGTTTTTTGGCACGGGCACGCAGCAGGTAGAGCAAGCGTTGCAGCAGCAGTTTCCCGAGCTGCGCGTGTTGCGGTTTGATAGCGACACAACCCGGCACAAGGGCGCTCATCGCCAGCGGCTGGCCCAGTTTGCCGAGGGCGAGGCGGATGTGTTGGTGGGAACCCAGATGCTCACCAAGGGCATTGATATTGCCCAGGTGACGCTGGTGGGAATTCTGGCGGCGGATGGGCTCTTGAAGATGGCGAACTATCGGGCGGGGGAGCGGGCGTTTCAGACCTTGACCCAGGTGGCGGGTCGGGCCGGCCGGGGCGATCGCCCCGGTCGGGTGATTTTGCAAACCTACGACCCGGAACACCCGCTGATTGGCGCGATTCGCAACCATGACTATTTGCAGTTGTGCCAAACCACATTTCCAGAGCGGCGATCGGGCGGTTGGCCGCCCTACCAGCGGCTGGTCTTGTTGCGCGTCACGGGGCTGGAGGAGTCGGAAGTGGAGCAGGCGGCGGATTTGCTGGCGCAGGGGGCGAGAAACCTGCTGCCGGAAACCTGCGAAGTCCTCGCACCCACCCCTGCGCCGATTTTGCGGATTAAGCGTCGCTATCGTTGGCAGGTGTTGTTGAAGTTACCGTTGAATGAGACGTTGCCGGAGTTAGCACGGCTTTATGAGCTTTGCCCCCAGTCGGTGAGTCTGCTGATTGATGTTGATCCGCTGGAGGTGGGGTGAAGACTCCTAAGCAGATAATTGATATTTGTCAGCGGCGATTCCGCCAATATGACGAGCAGATAAGTTAACAAGAGCACTTATGGATGCCCAGAAAAGACGCAAACTTGAAACCGCAGGTTGGAAGGTTGGTGATATCGATGAGTTTCTCGGCTTATCACCCCAGGAAGTCGCGCTGATTGATATGAAAATTGCACTGATGAAGAAGCTGCGAGAGCAGCGAACCGAT
This sequence comes from Spirulinaceae cyanobacterium, assembly GCA_049601735.1. Taxonomy (GTDB): domain Bacteria; phylum Cyanobacteriota; class Cyanobacteriia; order Cyanobacteriales; family Spirulinaceae; genus SIO3F2. The sequence goes on along the minus strand of JBMYQW010000133.1, from coordinate 7,696 downwards.
CAGCAGGTAACGCAACAAACCCCTGCGGCAGCAGTGGATGCAAGTGAATCTGGTCTTACCACAATGGAGTTGGGTGATCCATCTGTCAGTTTGGACGTATTGATCCAGTCTTTACTTAATTTAGGTTTGTCGGCTCAAGACGTTGGTCAAGTGATCGCAGGTTGTTGAATGAGATTAAACCTCCATAGCTGTAACACGGCTGGAGAATGGAGACGAGACCACCTCACTCGCCCTGAACTTGAGCGGCGCTATCTTGCCATGCCCCAGGTTTAAAAAGCCGAACTGATTGAAGGAGTGGTTTATATGTCTTCCCCCGTCCACAAGTTTGTCCACCCTACGTCTTAGGACTCTCAATTCGCTATAAAATCAGGGTCGAGAAGCACCAGAAACAATTGCGCTATAAAGCCGACCCCGCGATCGACACCGCCTTTAAGACCATTTTGCCGCCATCTCACGTCTAAACCTCATTTCTCTACTGCGCCATGCTGCCCCAAGACTTTGGTATCATCATTGCCTGCTGCGATCAAGACTATCTCTTCGCCAAGGGCTGCTGTGCCAGTATTCGCCACTTTCTCGGAGACGTACCGATCGCCCTCATCATCGATGGCACGTTTTCCGTTGAACCGCTCCAACGCCTTTACGGGGTCCAGGTGCTCAACCACGACACGGTACAAGATCCCTTTTTGCGACAGCATAGCTTTGGCTGGGGCAAGACGAAAATGATCGCCTTTTGGGAGAGCCCTTGGCAGCATTTTTTGGTGCTCGATGCCGATACCAACGTCTGGGGCAACATTCTCCGTTACGCGAATTTTGAGCAATATGATGTCATTATTGATGATCCCCAATGTTCCTATCCTGAAGCCGACATTGAGGAATATTTTTTTGATATCGCCACGATCGAAACCCATTTTCCGGATTTTAACTGGCGTGCCCACCGGGAAGATTATTTCTGTACGGGAACCTTCTTTGCCAGCCGGGGCATCTTTCCCCTCACCGACTATCAGGAAATCCTCGCCTTCACCGCAGCCCATCCCCAATCGTTTAAGTACGGTGAAATGGGTTTTTTGAACTTTATGTTTTGCCGGGCAGCCGATGCAGGGCAAATTCGTCTCAATAAGGTCGATTTTCAGCTTCTAGCGCCCGACCAACCCCTCGATGATTTGCAAACCCGCTTTCCCGTCACAGCCCAAGGGCCCCAGCCCCAGGGCGATGACGCCACGGTGATCCATTGGTGTGGCCCCAAACCTTGGCTGATGAATCAGAAGGCGCATCCTGACCCGATGACCTTTGCCCGACGGGAGTTTTTGGCCCGCGATCGCGGCTATCGCGGATGGCGGGCTGACCTCTGGCTGCAAGCAGAGGACAATTACAGTTTGTTGCTGAAATACCAGAAGAAGGCCCGTAAGAAAATCCGACGCCTGTTGCCCTTTTAAGACCCATTCAGCTCCAGCCCGGCGTGAAACGACTAGGGCGTGTCATCAATTAAACTCAGAAGCCTCATGTTACAAGGGATGAAGCGTCCGACCCAAAAAACAGGAAAAGGGGCTGTAAGCCATTCATAGTCAGAGTTTGAAATCTAAATGATGACAGACTCTAGATTCGCTCCCCTCTAGCCTCAGCATTTCGCTACAGTTTGAGCAGAAGCGCCTCCTGCTTGATGCAACGCCTGAATCGGATGAAACCCTTGCCCCAGATTGACCCCTTGCAACCCGGCCGTCCCCAACCGAGCCCCGCCCAACAACTGCGCCTGCGCCGAGCCCAACACCAGCGCGATCGCACCCAGGGCTACGAACAACTCACCGAACTCTGCCGCCTGGGTGAGCTTGACCTTGCCCAGCAACTGGCCCGCCGCCACCCCGCCTGGGGCTACCAAATTGTGGATGGTATGGTGATAGAGCAAGACCTTGCTGCGGAGCCGCAATGACCGTCACCTTTACCATTACAGCCCCCCAGATCGATCGCCTCGATCTCACAGCGGTCAAAGCCCTGATCGAGAAGGAACTGGCGGCCGAGAATCTGCCGAACCCGCCCCTACTCCGGTTTGAGATTGACTACCCCCTCGCGCCTGATGACCCCCGCGAACTCTCGGAAATTCCGGAAATTCGCCTCTGGTTTGTGCGCCTTGATGTTGCCTATCCCTGGCTGATCTACCATTTGGACTGGTCGACCGAAATCGCCCGCTACACCGCGATGCTTGTGCCCCATCAATTCAGCCGCACCGAGGGCATTCACTACAACCCCGAAGCCCTTGAACTCTTCATCATGGCCAAGGTTTTTGCGGTTGATGCCTGGCTAAAGCAAAACCAACTGGCCGGCCAGGGCAAGATTCAAGCCATGCTCCAGATGCTTGGCTACGACCTGGATGAGGCGTTTTTAAACCAGTTGCTAGACTAGGGCGATCGCAACCATGGCTCATCCTGCTGCCAACCATTATCAAACGTTGCAAGTTTCGCCTGGCGCAACCCAGGCCGAAATCAAGCGAGCCTATCACCGCTTGGCCAAGCAAGCCCACCCCGACAGCCAGACCCAGACTGCCAGCCACGAGGCGATCGTGCGCCTCAATGCCGCCTATGAAGTCTTGAGCGATCGCCACCGCCGCCAAACCTACGATCGTGAACGTCAGGGTGAGGCTACACGCCGCAATCAACGCGACCAGACCGCCCAGCATCAATACCAACAACAGCAAACCCAGCGCCAAGCCCAGCGTCAAACGGAGGGGCAGTTGGCTCCCTGGATGCGGCAGATCTATCGTCCGGTGAATCGACAGATCAACCAGATTTGTAAACCTTTGAAGCAGCAGGTGAACCAGCTATCTGCTGACCCGTTTGATGATGATTTAATGACAGTCTTTGTGGACTACGTGGAGCAAAGTCGGGAGCAACTAGAAAAAGCCCAAACTCGCTTCCGTACCTTGCCCAACCCCAGCGCCGTGGCGGGCACAGCCGCAAGCCTCTACTACTGCCTCAACCACCTCGAAGATGCCCTCAATGAGCTGGAATGGTTCACCCATAACTATGATGAAAATTATCTGCATACCGGACTTGAGTTTTTCCGGCTGGCCCAAAAGCTGCAAAAAGAGGCCCGGCAAAAGTTGCCCAGTCTTTCTTAAGAGCATCTGGCGAGAGGACATATTACCGATTTCTACACTCTCATTACAGCGTGTTTGGGGTTGAGAATGATAGCAACTACCCTGGAAAATTTTCGATCAAAATAGTCTATAATCTAATGAAAATCTTTGTGATGTGAATCAAACAGAGTATGACCAATAACGAAAAAACACCACGCAAGCCTCTTGATTTTCATATAGGATGCACAGACAATGAGGAGAGAAAAGTCCAGCGCGTTCTTGTAAAGCTCAAAGAATTTGCCATCTACGTTGATCAATCAGGAGATGTTCGTCTTGAGATAGATGATGATCTGGAAAATTTACAAGACTATCTTAAGCGTCTTAATGAAATTGCTGTTCAGTATGCTGAGATACAGGGACTTGAACCAGGAAGAGTTAAGAAACGATCAATATATTACTTGGTAGCCAGGGCGCTCACAGCAGGACTACGCGGAAATATAGAGACATCTACAGAGATGTTTGCCTTGGCAAAGCAGCGACTTTTAGATTACAGGATTGCTCAAGGAAGAGTGGATTACGTTGCTGGAAGTTCTTTCGCTGTGACATTAATTGTCTTTATTTTTTTGATCAATACTCGATTCACTGTTTTTCCAAGTGAATGGCTTGATTACATAAATGTCTTTCTAGGTGGAGCTATTGGAGGGCAACTATCTATTGCTATCAGAGTTCGAAAAATTCCAATAATCCTAGAATCATCGAGGTGGTCAAATAGGGTGGAGGGATTTGGACGCATTCTTAGTTGCCTTACTGTCAAGCCTTGTAGCTTATTTGCTATTTGAGTCGGAAATTATATTCTCGAATATTCCCGACGAAAATCTAGCTCCAAGTGTATTGTTGATATCAATTGTTGCAGGCTTTAGTGACCAGTTGATCTCCAGCTTAATTCAAAACCTAACGGATTCGCAAATTCATACTACTCGATCTAAACAGAACAAGAATGATCTTCCTGAACTAGAGAAAGACTTCTTAGAGGATTCAAAATAGAACGTACTATTATATGGCAATCCTGTTTAATTCTAAGATATTGAGTATCGAGATAGACAACACCCTATAATATGTCGTTATCGAAGCTCCTGATTGTCTGGAATCTTGGTTTGTTTTAGGCAAAAATATAGGGCGGATTGTTGATTGCCAGGTATGCCGTTCACTCTTCTGAATCATCGGGCTGGGGCAGCGTGGGCTGAGTTTGTTCTTGATGCCAGGCGATCGCATTCAAGATCAGCTTGCCATTGCCGGTGCATTGGGCTTGGTATTCTTCTTGTTTGGCGATCGCCGCGCCGAAGCGTTCAATGAGCTTGCCGTATTTTTTTTCTTTAGCTAGGGCTTTTTCTTCGTCCGTAAGGGGGCGCGATCGTTCAATGACAGCTTGGATGATGGGCACGTAGGGGCCGGCCTCATGGGCCGCATCCTGAGCTTCAATTTGTAACTTAGTCAGCTCAACAATTTCCTGAGCACCCTGCACAATAGGCGCTAATTTTGGGGGAGCCAATTCAGGAGAAGTACCTTCGGGATTGTCGGCCATGGAATTAAAATCCTCAAGCGGGGGAACAAATTGGACGTTGGCTTGGGAAATGCCATCTGGAAACAGATGTTCGGCAATGACGCCGCTTTCCCACATTTGGGTGATGCGATCGAGCGCCTGGGCACGATTCCGCTTGGTGTCGCCACCGCGTCCTTCCACCGTAACCAGAATACCCTCCTGGGACTCTGGCGCTTGGCTGAGGTCGCTAATCGCTACGAAATGGGCCACTCTGGGGCTCGCCATGATAATTGAGAGTCTGAATCTGCTATCACTCTGTCAATACATTAGCACTATCACGACAGGATTGGTGCAATTGCTGCCAATGCTGTAGCCATTGTACGAGTTGGGCTTTACTCCAGGCTCGTTTACGCTGGGCAGAGCGCAACAATTTTGCTAAGGGTTCAGACGGCTGCCCTGTTTGCTGCTGCCAAGCGGCCAGCAGTTCTACTTCCGTGAGCAAAGTGCTGCCGAGTCCCAGTTGCAGTTGCAGTTGTCGCTGGTGCTCCGGGGTAAGCAGCTCGACCACAAAGCTCTGCTGCTCGGCTTTGCTCAAGACGGCGGCCAGGGCTTCAATGTAAACCTGGCTATTGTTAGGGCTGGGTTCCCGGTTGGGCTGGGGCAGACCAAACCGCTGGTTGAGCGCCAGCAGGACAATGACAAGGGCGATCGCCCCCTGGAGCGCAACAATGGCTAAGGGAGTTTGGCGTAAATAGCCCCAGATGGTTTGAGCAGCGGCGGCAACGTCTGGCGGCGGCGCATCCACATGACCATGGAGATATTCATCCACCCAAAGCTGCCGGGAGGTTTGTACCGGGGTCAACGTCACTTCCTGGGCATCGGGCATGGTTTCATCCATTGGAGTGGGCTGCGCCTTGGGGTTCGTCACTAGCGCCGTTAAAAAGGCAAAATTACCGGGTGCGTCTTGGTAAGCGTTGGCGGCTAGATAGGGCGTGATGACTCGAATCCGTTGCCCGCTGCCCTGGCGATGAGACCAAGCGATCGCCCCGTGCTCATCCGCCAACAGAATGCTGACATCCTCTCGGCGCGGTGCGCGTCGCCGCGTATCCAACACCACCGACCCCTGGGGGCTCTCTACCTCGCTGTGGAAGGGCGCTGCTGTTACCGGGGCGGGAGGAACACCGCCAACGGTAATCAAGATATTTCCCGCATCGAGCCAATCCGAGAGGGCAGGGTCATCACCGCTACGGCCGAGCTGTCGGGCTGTTGCCACCCGCAGCAGCACTTGTCCAGACTCTTGCCTCGATGTGTTTTTCACCAGTTCGGCCAGGGGTCGCTGCCAGCGTTCCACTTGCATCCCTGGTTGGGCTTGCAACTCGGCATACCAAGCGCCATAGCCCTCGGGGGCTCGGTTGTAGGTCGAACCCGTTTGGCGAGAGCCCGTTGTCCAAGAAAACATGGAGATGATCGTTGCCAGAAACAGGGCAATGACGATCGCAATCTTGAGAGCGGGGGCACGGTTCTTCATGACGGTTTTCAGGGCGATTTTTCAGGGCGATTTTTCAGGGCGATTTTCTAGAACGGTTTCTCGCCTGCCTGCAATCGGCGTCGCAGCTTTCGCAGCATGGCGCTGGTGCCGGTGGCGATCGCCCCTTGCACCAGCTTAGGGATACCCGTCGTAATGTCTAGGCTGGGAAAGACTCGACTGGTGCGACTGACTTGATAGTCATTGTTTTGCAGCAGATAGATTGTCAGGCGATCGCGGTCATAGATCCAGACTTCCGGGACTTTCAAAGTTGCGTAAGCCGCTAGCGTGGTGGGCGAAGTGACATCAGCTTCGATCGCCAGATCCGGCGGTGGATCTTTAGCCATATTCATCCGCATCAGGCCGTGCACGCGCTGGGCATTCTGAATATAAAAGCAGGTATCTGGCTCTAGCCCCGCTTTTTGCGGCTTTCTGAACGTCGTCGAGCCAAAATCCTCCCAGTCTCTACCTTGGGCATCCAAAATAGCAGTCACGATATACGCAATGATGCGGTGAAGACGTTCGTGCGCCGGGAGCGGTGCCATCAGTTCTAAAATTCCATTGCAATAGTTGATCCGGGGAACCCGTCGTTCTTCGCCCAAATCCATCAGAAATGCCTCGTATTGCTCCCAAGGAACATCCTCAATCAGGAGATGACTCCCCGGCGAGAGGTCGACGGTCGTGATCGGGAGTTTGACCAAATTCAGGACAGGCATTGTCGGTGTTTCCTAGAGATGTGTATGATCCTGAACTACAGAGAACGCCTCAAGAAATCTGCGCATCGGCCGCGAGGCAGCGATCGAGCAGTTCCTGGGTGGCGGGGGCATTGGCAAACTTGAGGCGCTGATGCACCGTCAGCAGGGTGCGATAGGGCGTTGGCTGGGGCTGCTGGGCCAGTGCGCGGTCATATTCGCCATCCGTGCGGCTGGCTTGATGAGGTAATTGCCCCTGATCGTGGAGCTGTTGCAGCATCCCGAAATAGAGGCAGAGACAAGCTTGAGTGTAATTGCCCTGGCTCTGGTATTGCCGAGCCTGTTGCCGCCATTGGCTCCGGGACTGATGGTTGGTCTGAGGGGTTGAAATCGGGGTGCGATCGCCTTGCCACCGCAACCAATAGGGTCGCACCAGACGCCACAGCGTCCAGAGCGCCCAAATACTGAGGCTGAAAATCAACAGTGGCCAAAGGATGTCGCCGAGGAGCTGCCAGAAATCAGACCAACCGGAGGGCATCTGGGGACGATTGAGTCGCGGATTGCTGTTGTGCCACAGCCCCTGCCACCATTCCCCGAGGCGGCGCAGGGCAAGATCCAGACGCCAGGCCCAGCTATTTTCAGCAAATTCGTTGTTCATGGTACAGATTTTTATGCTGGCAGGCGGGACGCCTGCGCTACGGTTAATTGGCTAAATTTCCCGTAGCGCGGGCATCTTGCCCGCCACGGTTTGTGTATAAACTTAAACGGTCTAAAAAATGACAGAATACAAAACTTAGTAATTGCGTAGGGTGGGCATTGCCTAGGCTGTTGACTTTGAGGGGGTTTGCCTCAGAAAAGTTCATGCATCTTCC
>JBMYQW010000132.1:0-11870 GCA_049601735.1 Spirulinaceae cyanobacterium | reverse complement strand
AGCGATCGTCAACAATTTGTATATTCGATTGATATCTTTCAATGCTGCGTGGAACGGGCTTACGGTTTGGGCCTGTGAATAATGCCGCCGCCCTGAGCTGAATTCCTGTCTTAGACTCAGCACCCATCTATTCGTCCCCATTCATTCCCCCCTAACGCCCGTGGTTTCATCTCTCCCCCAAACTTCCTCCGCAGCGACGACTCCCCTCTCGACCGTGGCGATCGCCCCCCTGCGCCGCTCCGGGGCCTATGCCCTGATTGACAGTCTGGTTCAGCATGGCGTCAAGCATATTTTTGGCTATCCCGGCGGGGCGATCCTGCCCATTTACGACGAGCTGTATCGAGCCGAAGCGCGGGGCGATATCCAGCATATTTTGGTGCGCCATGAGCAGGGCGCGGTTCACGCCGCCGATGGCTATGCCCGCGCCACGGGTCAGGTGGGGGTCTGCTTTGCTACGTCTGGGCCGGGGGCAACAAACCTGGTGACAGGGATTGCCAATGCCCACCTCGACTCGATTCCCCTCGTTGCCATTACCGGCCAGGTGGCCCGCGCGGCGATCGGTTCAGATGCCTTTCAAGAGACGGACATTTGGGGGATTACCCTGCCGATTGTGAAAAACTCCTACGTCGTCCGCCGAGCCGAAGACATGGCTGCGACGATCGCCGAAGCTTTCCAGATTGCCTCGACCGGACGCCCCGGCCCGGTGCTGGTGGATATCCCTAAAGATGTGGGTCTGGAGGAATGCGACTATTCGCCCGTGGCCCCCGGCAGCATCAAGCGCCCCGGCTATCGCCCCACGGTCAAGGGCAACCCCCGCCAGATCAACGCGGCGATTCGCCTGATCCAACAGGCCGAGCGTCCGCTGATCTACGCGGGGGGCGGCTGTGTCACCTCGGGCGCCCATGCCGAATTGTTGCAGTTTGCCGAGCAGTTCCAAATTCCGGTGACGACGACGCTGATGGGGCTCGGGGCCTTTGATGAAAACCATGCCCTCTCGGTGGGGATGTTGGGGATGCACGGGACGGCCTATGCCAACTTCGCTGTGACCGACTGTGATTTGCTGATTGCGGTGGGTGCGCGGTTTGACGATCGCGTCACGGGCAAGCTCGAAGCCTTTGCCGCCAAAGCGAAAGTCATTCATATCGACATTGACCCGGCGGAAGTGGGCAAAAATAAAGCCCCCGATATTCCGATCGTGGGGGATGTCCAGGTTGTGCTCCAGCAGTTCTTGAACCGCATCGAAGAGGTGGGTCTACCCCGCAACACCACCCAAACCCAGGCCTGGCGAGAGCGCATCCAGACCTGGCGGGAAGACTATCCCCTGGTGATTCCGGAATACGAGACCCAGCTTGCGCCCCAGGAAGTGATCGCCGAAATTGGTCGCCAAGCCCCGAATGCTTACTACACCACCGATGTGGGCCAACACCAGATGTGGGCGGCCCAGTTTATCAACTACGGCCCGCGCCGCTGGATCTCCAGTGCGGGCTTGGGCACGATGGGCTTTGGGATGCCGGCGGCCCTGGGGGTGAAGGTGGCGCTGCCTGAGGAGCAGGTGATCTGCATTAGTGGCGATGCCAGCTTCCAGATGAATCTCCAGGAGTTGGCGACCCTGGCTCAATACGGCATTGCGGCTAAGACCGTGATCATCAACAACGGTTGGCAGGGTATGGTGCGGCAATGGCAGCAGACGTTCTTCGGCGAACGCTATTCGTCTTCCAATATGGAGCAGGGGATGCCGGACTTTGTCAAACTCGCGGAAGCCTTTGGCGTCAAGGGCATGGTGATTCAGCAGCGCAGTGAGCTGAAGGATGCGATCGCCGCAATGCTGGCCTACGATGGCCCGGTGCTGCTCGATGCCCATGTGGTCAAGGACGAAAACTGCTATCCCATGATTGCGCCGGGTAAACCCAACGCTGAGATGATTGGGTTGCCTGAGAAAAAGCGCGATCGGGCGGCGTCTTAGCACCCAACCCCAATTACCCAATTCCCTCACCCAACCCTCTCCCCCCTTCGACTCCGTTCAGAGAACTGGGAGAGGGCTTTTTATGGTCATCCCTCAGCGATCGCCCGCACCCCCGCCGCAAACAAAAAATCGATCGCACCCATCAAGATCTCAAGCTGCTCCAGCGTGTAATACTTGCTGTTTTTCGTAAACGTTGTGCCTTGGAGCTGGCCAAACTCCCAGAGCTTGCCGTTGGCGACAATGCCGAATATCGTCTGTTCATGAGTCGGATCGCCATCTGTTGCCGCTTGATTGAGTTTTTGGGCCGCTACCAGTTCCGCTAAACATTGGCCCCAACCGCCATCAAAATCATCCTTTTTCGCCTCGACCACAATCAGATAGGGACGCTCCAGGATGATCTTGCCCTGAGATGAGCGCCGCGACACCATGTAGTCGGGGATGCCCGAAAGTGCGTCATCGTAGCGGAGCGGTTGATGGCTCCAGAGTTGTAGCGATTGTTTATATTTCAGCCAGGTCTCCCGCAGCATCGGGGCGATGATTGTTTCACAGATCGCCGCTTCGGAGTTAAACACGACGCCATCTTCTAGGCTAGCGGTGAGGCGATCGCAAAAAAACGGCTCCACCTCAATCGGCGTCTCTACAATAAAATTTGCCTCCTGATATTGGAGCGAGAAAGCCAATACCGTCGAGGCGAGATCGGTAAATTGGGTAAAGGACATGACGGGGCGATCGCAGGCAAAACAATACCCCAATGCTAGCCTGGATGATGTTTCAAGGATGCGAAAGCGGGCGACTGGCGTGACAACATCGTTAATTATGGGCGCAAGCGTTGCGCCCCTACAAAATTCAACCTCAACGGTAGGGGCAGATTGAACCCGCCCGAACCCATGCACGAGCAATGCAGGCTAGCTGTTTTGAGTAGCCAACTCCCGATCGCCCTGTCCATTGCCATGACCCTTCAAAACCTGTCTCATCTCCGGCGCAGGCTGGAGGTATTGCACCTGGGTGGGATAAGCGAACTCAATACCCGCTGCTTCAAAGCGTTCAAAGAGCTCCAGGTTGATCTGCTGCTGGATATCCATGTAACGACCGTAGTCTGGCGTCAGTACGTAGTAGACCACCTCATAGTTGAGGCTGAAGTCACCGTAGGCGCTGAAGTGGGCGCGATCGAAGCGGACATCGGTAATGCCCGTGATGATTTCTGCAATTATGCTGGGGATCTGTGCCAACTGCTCGGCAGTTATTTCATAGACGACACCGAGGCTAAAGGAGATGCGCCGCTCCTGCATATGCTTATAGTTGCGAATTCGAGAGCTGGTCAGGTTGGTATTGGCCATCACCAACTCTTCGCCAGTCAGGCTCGTCAGGCGGGTTGTCTTGATGCCGATGTGCTCCACCGTGCCCACAAAGTCGCCGACGACGATGAAGTCACCGAGGACAAAGGGGCGATCGAGCAGGATCGAAAAGTAGCTGAAGAGGTCGCCCAGGATGCCCTGAGCGGCAAAGGCGATCGCAATCCCACCGACGCCCAGACTGGCAATTATGGCTGAAACATCAAAGCCGATGTTATCGAGCAAGAAAATCAAACCGATCGCCCAAACGAGAATTCGCATGATCGGGAACAGGGCCTCGACGCTTTGATCCAGCTCCCCTTGGCTGCGATGGGACAGGTAGGTGCGAATCCCATATTCCAGAATTTTGGTCAGGAACTGAATCCCGATCACGGTAGCCCAGAGCACTGCACCGTAGCGAATCCCTTCCTGCAAAATCGGGTGTAAGTTTAAGTTGCCAAGAGCAAGATAAACAGTTCCCAGATTGCCCAGCGGCGTCAACGCATTACCCAGCGCGCGCACTAAAAAATTATCGATGGGGGTGCGGGTGCGATCGGCCCAACGCTTGAGCGATCGCAGAATCACGGCGCGAAAAAACTGCGTGGCAGCAAAACCGGCGATGAGAATGACCCCAGCCAGCAAATAGTCGAGGGGGGTGTTGTTGAAAATTGGCTGCGTTAAAAAGGAGGGCAGCGTCAAGTTACCTAGCGTCATGCGTCGTTTTGGCTTCCTTTTTTCTTAATGTTTCGGCCTTAAATTAGCAATCAAGCCCAGGGGCTCAACTCTCTCCGGTGAGGGAATTGGCGATCGCCCTCGGTCTACCCGACGACAGAAAGGGGCGGGTCTGAATGGGTCAATCACGTCTGTCCTCCGGTAGAGGACTCTGAATCCTTCAAGCTTGCTCAGACCATTCATCAGATCATTTGATGAGGTCTGTCCGGGGAAGTGACTTTGGAAACGTTAATATTGTTTTAATATTTTGTTCGACTTCGTGAGGGAACTTCACCGATGGCCAGTACCGACATTGCTACCGCAATCCCAAAATTTTGTGAGGGGATTGACCATTTTGCCGAGACGCTGCCGGGTTTTGAGGACTACGGCAAGGAAGCCGCGATCGCACCGGGCCAAACGGCGATCGCCGCCACCGATGACCCCCAGGCGATTTACCAGACCATTTTAGCGGCCGACGCCCTGCGCTACCTGACCTTGCAAGTCACCGCCAGCAAGCAGTCCGGCCACCCAGGGGGCTTTGCCAGCATTGCCGATGGCATCGCCGCGCTGGTGATGCTGGGCTACAAAAACATCATCACCGAGGTCGGCCACCATGCCCCCGGCTTCTATAGCAATGTCTTTCTCGATCGCTCCCTGGAAAAAATGGGCATTGAGACGGTGCGGCAAATGCGCGATCGTTTCCGGGAGACCCATGGCTTGCTGGGGCATTTGTCGGGACAAATTCCTGGCTTGTTGAATCCCGCTGGGCCCCTGGGTCAGGGGCAACATTTTGCAATGGCCGCCGCCAAGCTCAACCCCGGCGTGCTCTTCCCCGTGACGATCGGCGATGGCGGCATTGGTGAGCCCTACGTCATGAGCAGCTTTGGGCATTTCAACACCTCTTTCCCTAACGTCACTAACTTTTTACCGATTCTAGTTTGGAACGGCTACAGCCAAGAGCACCACAGCATGGTCTCGACCAAAGGCAACGCCGAGATGATGGAATATTGGTACGGCAATGGCTTTGAGGAAGTTATGCTCATTGATGCCAAGGAATACGACGACGTGAACCAACCCGGCGACTACGTGGACAGCACGGCGTTCACCGCCAAGGGGCGAATGCGGTTTATGGAAGCCCTGCTCCAGAAAACCCAAAAGGCGGCAGAGTCGGCGCTGGGCGGTAAGCTCACGGTGTTGATTGTCAAGCAACTCAAGGGCGCAGGCGTCCACAAGCGCGGCGCCAAGTCCCATAACCTTTATCCCGGTGACTCGGTCGAGAAGGACTACATTGTGGCTGCCCTCAAAGATCGCGCCCTGACCCCTGCCGCCTGGGAGCTGGTGCGCACCAACCACGAGCGAGCCAATGGGGGCGCGGCAGCCCAAACCGTCGTCACCGAATCCGTGCGTCCGGTTCCGGAGCTGGGCAAGTTGCCCCTAACCGAGCATCCGGTGGGCGGTGAGAAGAAAGTCGCCACCACGGCCATGGGCGAACTGGTGGTTCACGTGGGGCAAAACGACCCCAGCTTTATCGTTGCCAACGCTGATGGTAATGCAGCCTCCGGGATCAATAACATTAATATTGGCCTCAAGATCCTTCACCCCACCCCGGATGAGCTGTATTTCCAGCAGCCCCAAGGTCAGGTTTATGAACCCCTGAGTGAAGATGCCTGTTCCGGACTGGCAGCGGGACAAGCGTTGTTTGGGGCGCGATCGCTCTGGTGCTCCTATGAATCTTTTGTGGTCAATGGTTTACCGATTTGGCAGACCGTCACCCAAGCCATGGCCGAACTGCGTCGCCCGACCCCCTCGACCGTTTGTCTCTTCACTGCTGGCGCTCTGGAGCAGGGGCGCAACGGCTGGACGCACCAACGACCCGAGATCGAAAACTACTTTGCCGCGATGATGCGCAACGGCAATGTCTTTCCCCTCTTCCCCTGCGATGCCAACAGCATCCAAGCCTGCTACGAATGGGCGCTGGGGACGCAAAATAAGGGTGTAACCATTACTGCCTCCAAGTCCCCCCTGCCGATTCGGAGTACATTAGCCCAAACCCGTGAGGCGCTGGCCAAGGGCGGCTTTGTACTGCAAACCACGCCAGGTGAAAAAACAGTCGTCTTTGCCGTGATTGGCGATATGACCCTGATCCCGGTGCTCGACGCTGCCGAGCAACTCCAAGCCCAAGGGATTGGTTCTAAGATCGTGAGTCTGATTAGCCCCCGTCGTCTCTATCGCGCCAGCGATGTGGCGTGGGAGTCTTGCAGTGAAGCAGACGATGGCTTTTTGAGCGATGCTGAGTTCAATGAACTCCTGGGTGGGGACGCCCTGCTCGGCGTGACGGGCGGTTCGAGCGCCATGCTTGAACCCGTGATGCTGCGCAGCAGTACACCGCGCGATGTCTTTGCTTGGCAGCGGGGCGATACGGCATCGAGTGCTGGGGCGGTGATGGCGCTCAATGGCTTGACCGCCGAGGCATTTGTAGCCCGAGCTCAGGCGCTGTTGGGCTAGGTTAACTATGTTAGGGTGCAAAGGTCTCTTCACCCTGGCCGATAACCCCAACTTCAGCGATCGCCCCCACTCCCGCCACATCCAAAATCTCCGGGATTAGGTCCTCCCGTTTTACCGCCATCAAATGCACCCCTTGACAGAGATTGCGGGCCTGCTGGACTTGCTCGGCAGCAATTTTGACCCCCTCTTGCAAGGGGTTTTCTGAGGCGGCCAGGCGATCGATTGTGGTTTGAGGAATATTGACACCCGGCACGTAGCGATTAATGAACTTGGCATTTTTGGCCGACTTGAGCAAAAAGATGCCCGCCAAAACCGGTTTATCACCCTTGCTGGCAATCTGGTTCATGAATTTATCGAGGCGATCGAAATCACTAATCAATTGACTCTGAAAAAACTGTGCCCCAGCCGCCAATTTGCGCTCAAAGCGGCGCTCTAGCCCTGACCAACTGGGGCATTGGGGGTCAACCGCCGCGCCCGCGAACAAATTCAATGCACCATCGGGCAGCTTCTTTTCATTGGTATCTAACCCCTGGTTGAGGCGATCGACCAATTTCAGCAAGCGCACCGACTCCAGATTAAACACGGGTTTTGCCTGGGGCTGATCGCCCGCCTTGACGGGATCACCCGTAAGCGCCAGCACATTTTGTAACCCCAGAGCCTGCGCCCCCATCAGGTCGGCTTGGAGGGCAATCAGGTTGCGATCGCGGCAAGCGAGTTGATAAATCGGCTCAATCCCCTGCTGGTGCAAGAGCACCGCCGCGGCCAGCGAAGACATTCGCAGCACCGCCCGACTGCCATCGGTCACATTGACCGCATGAACCCGCCCCTTAAGCTGCTGCGCCATGGCCAGCATATGGCTGGGGTCGCCCCCCTTGGGTGGCATCACCTCCGCCGTCACCAAAAATTCACGATCGCGGACAGCACAGCGGAAACGGGAGAGGGGTGGGGTCATGGGCAGGGTGCAGTTCGTAGTTGGAGTTATGTAGGGTGGGCATTGCCCACCACAACAGGGGTGTTAATGAAGATCAAGAAAATCCGGTGATTCCGTAGCGCAGGCGTCTCGCCTGCCAACGTTTTGGTAATCGTCGTAGGGGAGGGTTTGAAACCCTCCCGCGCCAGATGTTGACGGTCAAAGCGAAAGGGTACTGTTTCTAAAGCAGCTTTGAAAACCCGAGCGCCGTCTTCACTCGGTCAAGCACCACAGTCGCACTCGCCTCGGCTTTTTCGCGTCCATTTCTGAGGATCTGCTCTAGAGTGGCGCGATCGTCCATAATTTCATGATATTTGGTCTGAATCGGCTCCAAGGCAGCAATCACCGTATCCGTGAGCAAGGGCTTAAACTGTCCCCAGCCCATCTCGGCGCATTCGTTAGCCACGGCTTCACGAGACTGATTCGAGAGCAGCATATACAAACTCAAGAGATTGTGGCATTCCGGGCGATCGGGGTTGTCGAACTCGAGCCCCTTGAAGGCATCTGTTTTGCAGCGTTTGATTTTCTTGGCAATCTCGGCGGGCGAATCCAGCAAGTTGATGCGGCTTTGCTCCGAGGGGTCAGACTTGGACATTTTCTTGGTGCCATCGGTCAGACTCATCACCCGAGCCCCGTCTTCTCGAATCAGCGGCGCGGGTGACTTGAGCACGGGCGACTTTTTCTTACCGTACTGATCATTAATGCGAATGACAATATCCCGCGTCAGCTCAATATGTTGCTTCTGGTCTTCACCGACGGGCACGAGATCGGTATCGTAAAGCAGAATATCAGCAGCCATCAATACCGGGTAGTCCAAAAGCCCAACACTGACATTTTCGCCCTGCTTGCGGGCCTTTTCCTTAAATTGGATCATGCGCTCTAGCCAATTGAGGGGCGTGACGCAGTTGAGGAGCCAAGCCAGTTCACTATGGGCGCTGATGTGGGACTGGATAAAAATCGTGGAATGGGCCAGATCAATGCCACAGGCGAGGTAGAGTGCAGCGATCGCCCAGGAGTTCTCTGCCAGTTGCTGCGGATCATGCGGCACAGTGATGGCGTGCAAGTCCACCACACAGAAATAATTGTCGTAGTCGGTCTGAGCCGTGACCCAATTGCGGATCGCGCCCAGGTAGTTGCCCAGATGCAAATCCCCAGTGGGTTGTACCCCCGAGAGCACTCGCTTTTTGTCCATTCTTAATTTTTTCTAAAGCCCAATTGCATCTGTTTATTGTGACAGAATCTTGGACATTTCCTTGAGCGATCGCGCTCGATGGCGATAGCCAAAGCGATTAAAACAGTTCCCAAAGGCTGAAACGCTGCTGCGGGTGGGTATTCGCCACCGGATGCAATACCCTGACGGATTGACGCTGACGATACCGAACAATTAAAAGCTTGAGTAGCATCTAAACGACGCATAAAAACGTGCGGGGTTCCCTAAATAGCTTGTTAACATGGCAGTCGAGGGCGCGTCATTCATGAAGTCGAGAAGCCTTCTGGGATCTAATGATAAAGCGCCCGACCCAAAAACAGGCAGAGGGGCTGTAAACCAGACATCAATTGGTTTGAGATCTCAATAATGACAGCCCCTAGCCCCCATCAGGCGCGTATCAACTTTGCCCAGGACAGGTACTGTGACCCAGCAACAACAGTGGGAACTTCTTTCTCCCCAACCCTCCGCCACCCCTGAGGAGCAACAGAGCCTGCTGAAGAATCTGCGTCGCATGACCCATGATCCGACTCTGGAATTGGTTGTGGTTAAGGCAGGGGAGCCCGCTTGCTGGTTGTTTTCGGGCTCGGTGGCCGGCTATCGCAAGATTTATTCTCTCTTTCAGTCGCAACAATTGCCCCGACTGCTGGATTTGCCCGTGCAGCAGATTGCCAAGGCACGACCCAAGTCAGCGGTGGCTTCGACGGTGTTGCCGGAGATTCGCCTCTATCGCTACCTGAGTGACTATGCCCAGACCCATTCCCCCAATGAGCTGCTAAAGCATCTGCACCAGATCTGGGTTGAGACGAATATTGAGCGGTTAGAAATCTATGAAGCGATCGCCGCCTTGGTACTCGATAAAGCAGCTGCCCAGACCTTTCCTACCGTTCTGCTCAAGAGCTTTTATCGCATAGTGGATGTCTGGCAACTCGATCCCCAGCGCCGTCACCAAATTCCGCAACTGACGACCTTGTTTGAGCATCTGCCCACGGTCGGTTTTCGGCAAGCGCGGGTGATTCGCCGCCTGCGGGAACTCATCGTTCTGTTTCGCGATGGCGAGGGGTTGAAATCCCTCCAAAGACTGTGCCAACTCTACCGCAAGGCCCAGAGTGAGCCTGACACACCGTTAGAGGCCCTGCTCTCTCGTTATCCCAACCTGTACCCCTATCTTGTCCAACCGCCCCAGGGTGAATACGAACTCAGCCGCACGATTCGTTATTGCCAGGAGCGACGGCAGCAGCATTACAGCTTGCGTCTGACCCGCTTTGTCATGTATCAAGCGCGCTTGGCGCAGGTGGCTCGCGCCCGACAGCTCTCCCATGGGGCAGGGCGGATTCTGCGACGGGAGGCCAACCCAACTTTGCTCGGCGATCGTGAATTGGCCACTGCCCTGCGCTATTTTTGGCGAAATACCCAAGGCAAGAATGCCCAGTCTCGCCTGGCAGAACGGTTACGGAGTGATATCCCCCACCTCGACTCCTATGGGCAGTTTAAAGACAAACTCTACCAATACCTCGCGGGCAGTCACGTTGCGGGAGGACAGCGCAACGTGACTGCCAGTAACGAATTCCAACAAACGATCCAGACTCAACTCCAGCAAACCTTGCCCCATTACGAAACCCGTCAGCCCACAGAATCCCTAAATCTGCGCACGGCCACTAAGTTGCTCAACTTCCTCGTGGTGGAGAGTCCCCAGCAACGCGACCATTATGTTTTGATCGAAACGCTCTCTAGCTTGGGCCCAGTCTTTACCGTGGGCCTGTTCTGGAAGTTAACGCTCCTCTGCCCGCCGCTGGTGACAGAACTTGACAAGCGTTTGGCGCTGCTCTTTGACCATTATGCCCAATTTCCCCAAAGCGAGATTTCCTGGCTCATTCAACTGCTCGAAACCTATCAGTTAGCCCAAAGTATCTACCTCGGTCAGATTGACTTTTCGCCCTTGACGACGCTATATCGCAAAAAAAGCCCCTGACGGGGGGTCAGGGGCTGAATTATCTCAATAATCTACTCAAGGCGGGCGAGACGCTCGCGCTCGGAATTTGACTGTAGCGCAGGCATCCTGCCTGACCTCGCCTCGTACTATTTGAGAGATTTTCGCCGCAGGCTCTAATACACTTCAACGTGCCAGCGGTCTTCCTTCTTCAACTGCTTGCGCAGGTCTTCCCAATTCATGCCGCGTTTTTCGGCTTCTTGGGTAAAGGTTTCCGAGATCGGCGGCTCCATCCCCTTCAAACCACACATATACACATGGGTCTTGGGCTTTTGGATCAGCTCAAAAAGCTCATCGGCATATTCACTCACCCGGCTCTGGACATACATCTTGCTGCCCTCGGCAGTCTTCTGCTCGCGGCTGATGGCATAGGTGAGCCGGAAGTTTTCCGGGTATTCCTGGGCCATCTGCTCAAGGTCATCTTTATACAGAATGTTGGCGCTATAGGGAATGCCAAAGACTAACCAAGCAAAGCCTTTGAACTTGTAGTTTTCATGCTTTTCTTTGAACATCCGCCATAGAAAGGCTCGGAAAGGTGCAATCCCGGTTCCGGTCGCCAGCATTACTACCGTGGCATCTTCGTCATCGGGCAAGAGCATTTCTTTACCCACCGGGCCGGTAATCGTGACATCGGAGCCCACGGGCAGTTGGCACAGGTGAGTGGAGCAAACACCGTAAACGCGTTCACCCGTTTCAGGATGGTCGTATTCGAGCTGACGCACACAGAGGGAGATGGTCTTGTTATCTTCTTTGTCGCCATGGCGGGTTGAGGCGATCGAATACAGTCGCAGTTTGTTGGGTTTGCCCTTCTCATTGGTTCCGGGGGGAATGATGCCAATGCTCTGGCCTTCGAGGTAATGGAGATCACCACCAGAGAGATCAAACGTCAGGTGCTGGACGATACCCGAACCCCCATCACGGACGAGGGGATAGTTTTCAAGACATTTGCCCACAAAGGGAGACTTGGGCTTGTAGAGATTGACCGGAACTTTCTCGAAATCGGAAGGAGGATGAACAATCATAGATTTTTCGTCAGAGGATGGGGCAGGGGGAGGGGTGGAGTTGTATTCAGCGGGTTCTTTTCCGAGGGGCTTAATGCTGACGATTTTGCCACCTTGCTGGAGGATTTGGCGGGCGATCGCATTCATCCGGTAGTAAGGAACGGTAATCTGCTGTGGGCCGCTGCGACGCAC
>JBMYQW010000131.1:0-11973 GCA_049601735.1 Spirulinaceae cyanobacterium | reverse complement strand
GGTCTCGCGTAGCGACGACCGGGGTGGGTTCGGGGTGTTTTTGAACTAATCCAGGATTTGTTTCTTAGAAGAAGTTCAGGATTCAGGGTTGATATCGTAGTGTGGGCAATGCTCACCACAAGCAAAGTCAAGAATTGAGCTTGAAGGCCTCCAAAAACAACCCGTAGGTGACGCCAATCTTGAACGCATTGGCCAGATCAACAATCAACGGGCGACGGGGGCGATCGGCGCGAATCGGACGATTGGCGTAAAACCAGCGGGAAATCAGTTCCACAACAATCACCACCGCTAGGGTCGCTGAAATATCCCAGGTGGCCAGTTGGCCGGTGGTACTGGCAATGCCGCTGGCAACGAAGAAGCCCACAAACAGACTCAGTAGCAGCAGGAGCAAGCGTTGGGGCCAAGACCGTTGTAGCCAGCCGAGGTTGCGATCGCTGGCGGTGGCCAGCAGACGATTGAGGCGCGTTTGTTGCATCGGCGTTGTTCTCCCTCGTATCCGTTCTCAAGCCCTAGCATTTAAAGTTATCGCAACGGCAGAACGGGAAGGGCTAAGATATAATTTGTTACAAACCGTCCCCTGGCGTTCCATCCCCCCTGAATCTGATGAGTGAACCTGTAACCCGTGCCTTCGTACTGGGCAAAGCCTTTGCCACTGTCTTGCGAGAAAAGGCAGAATCTGCCCTGACGGATGTTCTGAGTGACCTCGGCCGCATTGAAGCCCAGCAGCGCGAAACCTTGCGGCAGTTCACCCACGAAGTGGTGACACGAGCAGACCAAGAACTCCAGACAGCGCCTGTCAGCGTCCCCAGTGGTACGGCCAGTGCCGTCGCTCCCAAAGGCGACTTGCAAGAAACCATTGATGAACTGAGGGCAGAAATCGCTGAAATTCGTGCGGCCCTCAAAGTCCACGCCCCTACCCCTTAGGGCTCACCGTCCCTCCGTTGGCCCCTCACGCTCTCAAACCGTTTTAGGGCAGGTCGCCTCATCAATACAGAGCGCCCGACCCAAATAAACGGCAAAAGAGGCTGTAAAGCAGCTCCTCTGAACTTTTGAAGCCTCAATAAGGATAAGAGCCCCTCAATTTTTTAAAATTCACCCTAACTTTAAATTCCGATTTAAATAAACTGCGTGTCGGCCCTTTCTCAACCTGCTACTGCTTATCCCTATGCCACGACTGCTGAGACTCCGGGGCGATCGCCCACCCTTGAGCCCGGCAAAACGCAATACCGCTGGAACCGGGACAACTATTCCGATGTCCGGCGGCGGTTTGATATTTGGTATGTGCTCTTAACCTTTCTAGCCCAGTTGCGCTGGGATGCCACCAAATGGTCATATCCCGGCGGTTACAGCGACCAGAAGCGCCAGCAACGCCAGCAGAAGCAGGCGGTCTGGGTACGGGAGAATCTACTCGAACTTGGCCCCACCTTCATCAAGCTCGGGCAACTCTTCTCCACTCGGGGCGATATTTTTCCGATCGCCTACGTCAATGAGTTGAGCAAACTCCAAGATCGCGTGCCGGCCTTTGACTATGTGCAAGTGGCGGCGATCATTGAAGGCGAACTGGGCAAGCCGTTGGGTACGCTCTTTGCCAGCTTCGACCCCACGCCCCTAGCAGCAGCCAGCCTGGGTCAAGTCCATCGCGCCCAACTCCACAGCGGCGAGGATGTGGTCGTCAAGGTACAGCGCCCCGGTCTACAGATGCTCTTTACGATCGATCTGGCGATTCTTAAGCGCGTGGCGCGATATTTCCAGAATCATCCCAAATGGGGGGAAGGGCGCGACTGGCTGGGCATCTACGAGGAATGCGCCCGGATTCTCTGGCAAGAAACCGACTACCTCAATGAGGGGCGCAATGCCGATACCTTTCGGCGCAATTTTCGTACCGTCGGCTGGGTCAAAGTACCCCGTGTCTATTGGCGCTACAGTTCGCCGCGGGTGCTCACGCTCGAATATATGCCTGGCATTAAGATTAGCCATTACGAAGCCCTAGAAGCCGCTGGGCTCGATCGCAAGCGCCTGGCCGAGCAGGGGGCAGAGGCCTATCTACACCAACTCCTGGGCGATGGCTTCTTCCATGCCGACCCCCATCCGGGCAATATTGCCGCTGCACCCGATGGGTCACTCATTTTCTATGACTTTGGCATGATGGGGCGCATTGAGCCCGAGATGCGCGACAAGCTCATGGAAACCCTCTATGGGATCGCCGAAAAAAATGCCGATCGCGTGATTGACTCCCTGATTGAACTCAAGGCGCTCCAACCCATGGGCGACATGGGCCCGGTGCGGCGCTCGATCCAATATATGCTGGATCACTTCATGGACAAGCCCTTTGAGGAACAGTCCATTAGCGCCATCAGTGATGACCTTTACGACATTGCCTACGACCAGCCCTTCCGCTTTCCGGCTACCTTCACCTTTGTGATGCGGGCCTTTTCCACCCTCGAAGGCGTCGGTAAAGGGCTCGACCCCGACTTTAACTTTATGGAAGTTGCCAAACCCTTCGCCATGGAGATGATGACCAATAGCTCTTCGACCGATCCCAGCAGTTTGCTGGATGAACTGGGTCGCCAAGCGGCCCAAGTGAGTAGCTCTGCCCTCGGACTGCCCCGCCGTATTGAAGATACGATCGAGAAACTCGAACGGGGGGATATCCGGGTTCGGGTTCGCTCTAGCGAGTCCGATCGCATTCTACGCCGCTTGGGCATGACCCAAATGCTCACCAACTATGTCGTTTTGCTCGGGGCCTTCACCTTGTCCGCGACAATTCTGTTTGTCTACGGTAAAATTTGGGTCGCAGCGATTATGGGAGGAGCCGCGATCGCTTCGGCCGCTGCCAGCTTTCGGGTGATGCAACGGCTCAACCGGTACGATCGCCTCCCCTAGGGTCTGTCAGCCAGGAACGGCAAAAGTCTGATGGGGCAGGTTGATCATTCGCTAGGGGCTTGAACACCCCCTATCAGGGAGCCTGGGCTTTTCAGGGATGCCTGTAAATGAGGCAGCCCCTAGACGCAGGGAACGGCGACAGTGAAGAATAGATAGACTGAGCACAAGGTCATTCTGCTGCTGGGCTCACTGCATCGGCGCAATCCAGCAATTCCTTTAGACAAGATTTAGTTTTCGGTTGATTGGGCAACATTCTAATTGGGCAACATTAGTGGCAATACCATCTCTCTCATGAAACGTCGTTTTACAGGTCTGACAGATACAGGAGTCATTCGTTCGGTTAATCAGGACGCCTTTTACCTCGACCCAGACGGTCGTTTCTTTGTGGTGGCGGATGGCATGGGCGGCCATGCCGGTGGGCAAGAGGCCAGCCGCATTGCTGCCGAGACGATCCAGACCTACCTCGACGACAACTGGCAAACTGACCTGACCTCGTCGGAATTGCTAGAGCGGGCAATTTTGGAGGCCAACCAGGAGATCATCGACGATCAAGACACCCACCCTGAACGGGCCGACATGGGCACAACCGTCGTCGTGCTGCTCTTCCGTAATCAAGAACCCTGGTGTGGTCACATTGGTGACTCCCGCCTGTATCGTCTGCGCGAGAGCGAGTTAAAGCAGATCACCGATGACCAGACCTGGGTGGCCCGTGCCATGAAGATGGGCGATTTGACGCCCGACGAAGCCCGTGTTCACCCCTGGCGTCATGTGCTCTCTCAATGCTTGGGACGGCGTGATCTCCAACGGGTGGAGTTACAGGCCTTGGAGGTGCTGCCGGGCGATCGCTTTTTACTTTGTAGTGACGGTTTGACCGAAGAGGTCAGCGACCTAGAGATCCATGAATTTCTCACCACAGTGTCTGACGATGATGCCCTGGTGCGCAAACTCATCGATACGGCCAAGGAAAACGGCGGCTCGGATAATGTCACGGTGGTGATCGTGAATCAGGGTTAGGGTCTGTGCAGCATTAATTAGTATTGCTCCAAAATAATCTCCTGCGTTGTTCGCGCAGCGTGGCAGCAGCCAATCCCTCCTTGAAAAAGGGACTGATATATTTGACCCATCGCCTAGCGCCCTCACCCTAAATCCCTCTCCCAAGCTGGGAGAGGGACTTTGAATCTGGCTCCCCTTCTCCCTCTTTGGGAGTAGACCGATAGGTCGTGCGCAGCAGGAGCTGGGGGAAGAGGGCACACGCCAGCTTGATGCTTCAAGTATGTAAATACCTTGAAAAAGGAGGGTGATGCCGCGAGCGGCTGGGATAGTTCTGAATAAGTTGGATAATTTTTTTCTTGGACTGCTCTAAGAGCCTAAGATTCACTTGGAGCCAAGGCTACAGCTTTTAGCCAATATTGTTGGCGCAGGCGTGATATTGCTTGTCCGCTTAGGCTGCTGATCCCGCATTTTGCTGGCTCTTTATCCCGATCGCCGACAGAGACAGGGAAACTCAGCCTCGGCATCGGGAGAATTCTTGGGATTAAATTTCCGGATTTATGATGAGGTTAATGGATGACAGGCCCTAGGGGAGCGGTGCAGCCCATCCGTGTGAACTTAACGCCAGAATTCCCATGCCATGCCTTCTCGACTCTTGACGCTCGCTTTGGCGGTCGGATCGCCCCTCCTGCTGGGCTGCGGCAGCAGCAGCACGGAGCTGATTCTGTCGGCTGCGCAAGATTGGTTGGTGCTCACCGTCTGTGAGTATGAACCGAAAACGACCGTTCCGGACTGTGACGCGCTCATTGACCAATTGAGAGACCAGGAACCCCTTGTGGTGCGAGACGCTTGGTTCAACCAGAGTTTGGCCGGAGACTTCTCTGACTGGGCGCTAGAGGACTGGTTTAGGGCATCGGCAGACGCCTTTTTGGTTAATCAGCTTGTCTATGATGCGGCTAACGAACAATGGATCGTTCAAGTTTGGCTCCAACGCGGTGAGGAATTATTGCCGATTGACCAGGTGTTTCCCCGGTTTACAGCGGAGTTTTGGGAGATTCTCGAAAATTCGATCTATGCTCAGGTGCTTTATCATAATCCAGATACATTGGTGCGATCGCGCCGCAGCCCTGTTGACTGGGAGACCTTAACGTCGGAACAGCAAGCCATACTCGACAACTCACCCGAACGCCAAGGGCTCCTGGAACTCTTTGAAGGGAACCATCTCGTGCTAGATGCTACATTTGCGGCGAACATAGGTGCGCCGAGGCGGGGCTGTGGTCGGAACATTGAGTCGGTGTTTGGGGAGTAATCTGCCCGATCAATCAGGCCTTACCGCTTGGGCGAGAAAAACAGCACCGGAAACCAACTGTTGCGGAGAATTTCGTTAGCGAAGCTGGGGGCGGTGAACTCGCGGAGGGCGCTGCGGGTGGCTTGGGCGGTGGCGATCGCCGTAATGTCGTGCTTAATCGCCGCCTCGGTAATTTGCCGCATCGGATCACCCGATCGCACTTCAGTGACAATTTCAACACCGCAATCCCCCAATTCGGCCTTGGCTTTTGCCAGTTGCTCCTCGGCGGTCTGCGCTTGATAGTCGCCCGTGATCCCCCGCTTACGCCCGCCCGGATTGATCACGGTAAGCAAGAGACATTTCTGGAGCGATCGCCCCTCATCCGCCTGCAAAACTGCTTTTAACCGCTCCAAGAGATAGGTCGCCGACTCACTGCTGCCGCTGTAGGGCACGAGCAGATAGCGCCAGAGGTGCTCACAGCGCAGCGCCAGTTCAGCGCGGGTATAGGTCGTCATGATTTGGGGTCGCAGCAGCAGGAGCGGCACCGCCATCGAGCGGGCCAAGCGCAGGCTCGTGCTGCCGAAGATCGTCTCTTGCATCAGGCTCCGGGTTGCCGTCCCCGTGAGCACCACATCACAATCGTATTTCTGCACCAGCTTGGGAATTGCCTCTTCCGGATTTCCGGACTGAATATCCACAATAATTTCCAGCCCCTCCCGCTGATGGGTCAGAGCCTCGTCGAGACGCGCTTGCGCTGCTTGAACACTCTCATCGTCAATGCGGGGAATATCCCCCTCCGTCCACAACGGCACAACATGGGTAAACACCACCTGCCGACAGCCCCCCTGCACCAATGCCGGCACAAAGTCGGTCAGACGGTGAAGACCGTCAACCAGATCGGTACAGATCAAGTAGCGTTTAAACATAGATTCAGCAGGGCCGTTTCCGTAGGAGGAGCATCAAAATTGGCTTTATGTAAGGAACACCCATTTCATGGGACGGTAGGGGCTAGGTTCCCCTGCCCTGCGTCAGTCTGCGACACGCCGCAATTCACAAATCATGATTTGGGCTTCCCCTGTATCGGCGTAAACACAGACGCCGAGCCCCCCATCAAAGAGATTGGATTTTCTCGGCGATCGCTCGACATAGGCCATGAAAAGTCATTTCCGAAGCCTCAATATTCCTGTATTCTAGCAGCCCGTTTTCGTCCCCCAACTCAGCCCGCGTAATATCTTGTAACTTGAACTAAAACCATAGATAATTAACAATAGAAAAAGCAGAAACAACTGCCAGATCACAATCTTTATTGTTTCCAGGAGTCCAAAATCGGTGATCCACGCGACCCTGCATCAGCTCAAGGTTTTCGAGACCACGGCCCGCCACAGCAGTTTTACCCGTGCCGCCGAGGAGCTAGAGATTACGCAGCCTACGGTTTCAAGCCAAATCAAGCAGCTAACCAAAGCGGTGGGTTTGCCCCTGTTTGAGCAAATTGGTAAACGCCTGTACCTAACTGATGCGGGGGGGGAACTGTTGCAGACCTGCCAGGAGATCTTTGCTCGGCTGGAGAACTTTGAGATGATGATCGCCGACTTCAAAGGCAAAAAGCAGGGCAAGCTCAAGCTGGCCGCCATTACCACCACGAAGTATTTCATCCCGCGCCTGCTGGGGCATTTTTGCCAGATTCACCCCGATATTGACGTGGCGCTTCAGGTGATCAACCATGAGCAGATTCAGCAGAGAATGCTCCAAAACCGCGATGATCTCTATGTTCTCAGCCAATGCCCCGAGGGGATTCCCCTCGCCGCCGAACCCTTTCTGGATAACCCGCTGGTGGTGGTGGCGCATCATCAGCATCCCTTGGCGGGCCAGCGCAATTTGCCCCTGACAGCCTTAGCCAATGAGCCTTTTATTATGCGGGAGTTTGGCTCCGGAACCCGGCAGGCGATCGAGCAGCTCTTGGCCAGTCAGGGGGTGGAGGTGCAAGTCCGCTTGGAGTTAGGCAGTAATGAGGCGATTAAGCAGGCGATCGTCGGCGGAATGGGCATTTCGGTGCTCTCGCAACATTGCTTAGTTGGCATGGAACTCTCCCCAGAGCTAACGGTGCTGGATGTCGAACAATTCCCGATTCAGCGTCAATGGTACGTGGCTCATCTGGCGAGCAAACAGCTCTCGGTCATTGCCCAGACCTTCCGAGACTATCTGTTGGCCAAGAGCCAGGGCATTCAGGTTCAGCTCATCGCCAGTTAGCCTTGATTATTCATCAGGCAGCCGAGACGGCTGCGCTACGGTTCTTCTTGATTGGATTGTCCGTAGCGCGGGCATCTTGCCCGCCACTGATGTGAAGCCTTGCTCTCAGGGAAGGTTGGGTTGAGCGTCATGGATAATGCAGGTTAGAGCGCGGCAGGGCTGGCAACGTCCAAAAGTTGGTGCTCAAAGACACCACCCTTTAAAATAGGGGGCTGGATTCGGGCTGGGTTTCGCCCACTCCAGACCCATCACGCTTGCTTGCCATGTCTTCTCCTCCCTTTGCCCTAACGACCCCTCTCTACTACGTCAATGCTGCACCCCATATCGGCAGCGCCTATACGACCTTAGTGGCCGATGCGATCGCCCGCTTTGAGCGCCAACGAGGACGGGAAGTCCTCTTGATCACGGGAACCGATGAGCATGGCCAAAAGATCCAACGCTCGGCCGAGCAGCAGGGCGTTGACCCCCAGGTGCATTGTGATGCGATCGCCGCCCAGTTTGACACCCTCTGGCAGGCCCTGAACATTCAATACGATCGCTTCATTCGTACCACGGACGAGCGTCACCGGGCGATCGTCAATGAATTCTTTGAGCGGGTCTGGCAACAGGGTGATATCTATCTTTCTCAGCAGCAGGGCTGGTATTGTGTCGCCTGCGAAGAATTCAAAGAAGAACGGGAACTGCTCGAAAATCGCCATTGTGCGATCCACACCAATCAACCCGTCGAATGGCGGGATGAAGCCAACTATTTTTTCCGGCTCTCTAAGTATCAAGATGTCTTGATGCAGCTGTATCGCGATCGCCCCGACTTTATTCAGCCGCCGAGCCGTCGCAACGAAGTGCTCAGTTTTGTCGAGCAGGGGCTCCAAGACTTCTCCATCTCCCGCATTAACCTCGATTGGGGCTTCCCCCTGCCCCCTGATCCAGAGCACACGCTCTACGTCTGGTTTGATGCCCTCTTGGGCTATGTCACCGCCCTGCTCGATCCCGCAGCCGAGCCCACCCTGGCCAATGCCCTCGCCCATTGGTGGCCAGCACAACTGCATCTGATTGGCAAAGATATTTTGCGCTTCCATGCCGTTTATTGGCCCGCGATGCTGATGTCTGCCGGGCTGGAGATTCCCCGTCAGGTTTTTGGTCATGGTTTCCTCACCAAAGACGGACGCAAAATGGGCAAAAGCCTTGGCAATACGATCGAGCCCTTGGCGTTAATTGAACAATATGGCTCGGATGCGGTGCGCTATTACTTCCTCAAAGAAATCGAACTGGGCCAAGATGGGGACTTCAATGAAACTCGATTCGTGAACATCCTCAACGCCGATCTGGCCAACGATCTGGGCAACTTACTCAACCGCACCTTGGGCATGGTGAAGAAATATTGTCAAAGCCAAGTGCCGAATCTCTCGACTCAGAATTTTGCTGTCGAGCACCCCCTAGCGAGTTTAGGCCGAGACTTGAGCGATCGGATTATTCCTGCTTATGAAAGGTATAAGTTTCCTGCGGTTTGTGAAGAAATCTTTAATTTGATTCGGGCTTGTAACAAGTACATTGATGACCAAGCGCCTTGGCGTTTATACAAGCAAGGACAGCAGTCCGAGGTTGAAGCCATTCTCTACGCTGTTCTAGAATCGGTACGGTTAGCAGCCTATCTCTTAGCCCCAATTGTGCCCGGTCTCAGCAGCAAGATCTATGCCCAGCTTGGCTTTGACTTAGACTTTGATAATTTTGCAACCCTCAATAATGCCCAGTTATTTGCGCGTCATCGGCAATGGGGATTGCTCTCTAGCGCCCAAACCCTGACCCCTCCCCAACCCATTTTTGCTAAGTTAGAGCTTCCTTCGTCCCCAACCGAATCCTAGAGCCGCCCCCCCCTATAAAGACTTGGGCAGAGACAATTGTTAGCTGTACTTAACAATCCGGTATCTCTATTTAACAATTGCATCAATTTCTTAACTTAACCTAAATAATTTATCCCTATTCACTATTGCGGTCATCTTTTCGTTAGCCTTAGGGAAGTGCATCCGACCGTTGCCAGCATAACAACACCTAATTTCTATAATAAATTTTGAGGATAATTAATCATGATTGAAGATAGTTTTGGAGAAGACCCTGTCTTTCCCCCCGAACAGGTCTTAGAGAATCGCGGCCGAGTGGCCATATTCATTGATGGCTCCAACCTGTTCTATGCTGCTCTGCAACTGGGTCTGGAAATTGACTATACCAAGCTGCTCTATCGCCTCACCGCCGGATCACGATTGCTGCGGGCCTTCTTTTACACCGGCGTCGATCGCACCAACGAGAAGCAGCAAGGCTTCTTGCTCTGGATGCGGCGCAATGGCTACCGCGTAATCGCCAAGGACTTGGTGCAATTGCCGGATGGCTCCAAGAAGGCGAACTTGGATGTGGAAATCGCTGTCGATATGATGTCCCTGGTGGGGGCTTACGATACAGCGGTGCTGGTGAGCGGTGATGGCGATCTGGCTTATGCCGTGGATGCGGTTAGCTATCGAGGTGCTAGGGTCGAAGTGGTCAGCCTCCGCTCCATGACGAGCGATAGCCTCATCAATGTAGCCGATCGCTACATCGACCTCGACCAAATCAAAGACGAGATCAACAAAACCAGCCGCCACCATACCAGTGCCTATCCCCGCAACTTCCCCGGCATCAAGATCATCAACAGTAATGAGGAAAAAACTCTGCCGGAGAAGAACTAGCCTCAGCCTGAGCATGGTGCTCACAGCAGCCCTATTTCTGGCGGCCTGCCGGGGTGGCGGGGAGCCCGTTGCGGTTAATGAGGACCAGAGCGAGACGCCCGCCTACGAAGAACAACTGATCCTCAACAAC
The DNA here is from genome assembly GCA_049601735.1 of Spirulinaceae cyanobacterium. Classification (GTDB taxonomy): domain Bacteria; phylum Cyanobacteriota; class Cyanobacteriia; order Cyanobacteriales; family Spirulinaceae; genus SIO3F2. Next base: position 1,721 of record JBMYQW010000131.1, on the reverse strand, counting down.
GCGACCCTTGAGAATGCTGATGAGGACGGCAACGTCCTCTGGCGAGTCGAGGCGCAGCGCACCACCTACGAGCCCAATCAACAAGATGCCCAAATTGAGGGCATTACGGGCAACTTCTACGAGGATGGGGAAATTGTCCTCAAACTTAAGGCGGATGCGGGAGAAATTCTCGAAGACGGTCAAACCATCTACCTCCGGGAGAATGTGGTCGCCACCGATCCCCGCACCGGGGTCGTAATGCAATGCCAGGAGGTGGAATGGTCACCTGAGGCAAACGTTTTGATCGCCCGCCAATCCCTCCGGGGGAGTAACGATGAATGGGTCGTTGCGGGTGAGCAGGGCAAATACACGACCCAGACCCAGGTGCTAGAGGTGATTGGCGATGTGGTAATTGACGGCAAAACAACGCCATTGCAAGCCCGCACCGAGAAGGCTGTCTGGGATGTTCCCCAGGAACAAGTCGCTAGCGATCGCCCCATCGAAATCGATCGCTATAAACCCCCTGAAGACCCTGTCGACAATCCCAACTCCGAAACAACAGCCTCATCACCCTCTGAAGCCGATCAGCCAGAAGCTGAGGCAGCGGATTCCTTCGTCGAAAGCACCACTACCGAGGAAGTTACGGGGGGACAACTCAACGCCAAGCCCCAGAGCCCAAAACCCCACCGTCTGCACCTCAAGGGCAAGCCCGAAATCACCGATCGCGTCGTGGCGCAAAGTGCAACCTTTGATCTCGCCAAACAGGTCGTCGTGCTCAAGAAAGAGGTTGAATCCCGCTCCGTTGAGCCCCCCTTGCAAATCGCTTCGGACTCGATCATCTGGAACCTGAACGAGCGCACCGTCCTCTCGGATACGCCTGTACAAGTGATCAATCGGGCGGATGCGATCACCCTCACGGCCAATGAAGGTCTGATCAACCTCGAAACAGAGGTGCTGCGCCTCAACGGTGGCGCGCGGGGCATCAATACTCGTCGCCCTGCTGACCTTTACGCCAACCAAATCGTCTGGCATCTCGAAGATGAACGTCTTGAGGCGGCGGGCAATGTGATCTATCGTCAAGCTGATCCGCCCCTGGATTTAGCAGGATCGCGGGCGATCGGTCGCCTCAAAGACCAAACAATCGTCGTAACGGGCGGAGAAGGGGGCGGTCGGGTACTCACCAAGATTGTGCCTTAAGACGGTTTCAGCCCCTGCGTCATACCAGATCCGGACAGTAAACTCAACGGCTCGCCGTACCAAACGACTTTGTTCAAAATCTTCATAAATTAATCCTTTTGTATCTTCCTGAATTTCCTGCATAGCTTGCAGCATATCCCAGAGAGAAGCAGCATCTCGCTCACTATTTTGCATAGATAACCTGATGTGATTTCAAGATTGTTTCCCGTCGATACGGATTAATTAATTCCTTCTTTTGCAGTAGATCGACAGGGCGCTTAAAGCGTTGTTCTAGCTCATCCTGCATATCAATGAGATCAAACAGATGCCAACTATAGCCAGCAGCAAAAACGACTAAAACATCCACATCACTATCTGGCTTAAAATCATCGCGTAAAACAGAACCAAATAGCGAAACCTCAATAATCTGCCAGCGATCGCAAAACTTCTCAATCGCAGCCCGAGAGCTGTGGAGTCGCTCTCTCAATAGAGTTTGTAAACTGGGTTGGAGTTGGGTAATCATTTATATTGTTTGGCTGAGGGCAAATTAAAAATCTCCACGGGCT
>JBMYQW010000130.1:0-11978 GCA_049601735.1 Spirulinaceae cyanobacterium | reverse complement strand
CAACGCCGTCGAGAGCGTCCCATCAATGCCATTTGCGCCTCGGTTGAAGTAGGGTCGCAGATGCCGATCGCCCCCCTGCCAAAAATAATCCACATCCCGCACGGGCATACTGTTGGCAATCATGACCGGGGTATCGGCGGGCAAATGCCGCGAGAGTAGCCACGCCACCTTGCCCTCAAAGGGCTCTGTGAGGGGGGCGATCGCCCCCGCCAAACGCTCACCAAACTGCCGTTCTAGCGCCTGCCATTGGTCGAGGTAGGGGATATCTCCCGGTTCACCGTTATCAAACTCAACACCCTGCTCGATCGCCCCGACGAACACCTCACTCGGGCCATGCAACGGATCGAAATTCTCTGGCTCGGGCCCGATAATCCAGCGGGATGGTTGATGTTGGTCTAGCCATTGCCGTAGCACTTTGCTCGTGGGTAATTCTCCCAGTTGAATCACCCGTTGGGGGATGAGTTGAGCGGCGAGGGTGCGATCGCGCAGAATCGCTTCATATTGCGTGATCAACGCCGGATTCAACGCCGCCCAATTGCGCAGGGGCGATAAACCCGCCGCTAAAACCGGGTATTGCGTTTGCGTTGCCAACTGCGCCACCGCCTGAGCGTAGGCGGCAGGGTCATCCGGCTGGGCTAAACCAGCAATGATAATGCCTTGCCCTGTGGACAATGGCGGCAACATCAAGGGTTCTGAAGCAGGGAACCGTAGCGGTTGGCAATGGGCAAAAAAGGTCTCGGGATCGATTTGGTTTGGTAGTTCAGCAGTCTCGGGTTGGGCGATCGGCGCGAGGGGCTCCCGAAACGGACAGTTGAGTTGCACCACCCCCCGATGGGGCAGATGGCACGATCGCCAGGCTTGCAAAGCCATCTGCCGCCAGTAACGAGCCGCGTTCAGGGTGGCGTCTGGGGGCGCTAGTTCCGCTTGCCACTGGGGATAATGCCCGTAGAGCTTGAGCTGATCGATGGTTTGGCCCGCGTGGCAATGGCGCAGTTCCGGGGGGCGATCGCCGGTTAAGACCAGTAGCGGCACATGGGCATGGTGGGCTTCAATGATCGCGGGGTAAAAGTTCGCCCCTGCCGTACCGGAGGTACAGACCAACACCACAGGGTTTCCTGTTTGCTTGGCATGACCCAAGGCAAAAAACGCCGCCGATCGCTCATCCAAAATTGAGATGGCTTCAATCTCTGGATGGGCGGCAAAGGAAACGGTCAAGGGCGTGCAGCGGGAGCCGGGGCAAAGCACCGCCAGCCTGAGCCCCAACTGCGTCAGGGTTTGGACAAAGACGGAAGTACAGAGCGTATTAGCGTTGGCAAAATCCAGTGGCATTGCGATCACTCTAATGCCACTGGCGCAATTTCCTGATACCCAATCCGAACGTTAAACCTAAAGAATTCGACTGCTGTAGGGGCTGGGTTTCCCTGCCCTGCGGGGTCTTTAATTCTGGGTACTGACAAACTTTGTACTGACAAGGCGGCTTGCAAGGCGGCTTGCTCTGAAAATAGACGCGACGAATTCGTTTGCAGCAAAGCGAGCGTGATCCCCCCGGCTACGCCGCCCCCCTTAATAAGGGGGTTTTGAAGATTCAAGCCCAATCTTGAAGTTTCATCCCAGCCGCCTGCGGCCTCCCCCCCCTTAATAAGGAGGGAAGGGGGAATCATGGGTCTCGATGAGATCTTCATCCTGCCTTCATCAGAGCCATTTCAGCCCCACAGCGGCTAGAATCACCACACCAAAGATCAGGCGATACCAAACAAAAACCCAGGTATTCTGCTTCTGGAGGTATTTGATGAGCCAAGCGATCGCCAAATAGGAAAAAACTGCCGAGGAGAGCGTGCCGATCAACAGGGGCAACCAAGCGGACGCCTCAACGTTCGCATCCAGCACATCGGTTTTGAGCTGCACCAGCCCCGCCAGCGTAATCGCGGGAATGCCCAGCAAAAAGGAAAATCGGGCGGCCGTGGCCCGCTCTAGGCCCATGAATAGACCCGCCGTAATGGTCGAACCGGAGCGAGACACCCCCGGAATCAGGGCTAGGGATTGGGCCAAACCCATGATGATGCCGTCGGACATATTCAGTTGGGCAAAAGCGCGCACCCGTTGGCCAAATTTTTCAGCGGCGGCCAGGAGCAGCGCCATGACGATCGAGGCGATCGCGATCGCGGGCAAACTACGGATCGGTGACTCATCTAAGTTGGGAATCAGCGCCTTGAGCAAGAGCCCACAGGCGACAATCGGCAGCGTCCCCACAGCAATGCCCACCGCGATGCGAAACTCGGTGGCTTGCCAGTCCGACTGGCGAATCGCCCGCCAGGCCCCCTGGCTTAAGTCCACAATGTCTTGCCAGAAATACCAGAGCACTGCGCCGATGCTGCCCAGTTGAATTACGGCGGTGAAGGTGACGCCGGGATCGCCCCAGCCCAGGGCCACGGGCACAACCTTGAGGTGGGCGGTGCTGCTAATCGGGATAAACTCGGTCAGACCCTGCACCATGCCCAGGACAATTGCCTCAAACCAATTGACCTGAGCTAGGGCTGATGTGTTAGGGACGTTTGCCAGCAGAGGGACGGCTTGAACGGGTTGCGGTAAGACCTGGTGATGGAGAGCGGTGAAAGCGATCGCCCAGCCAATGCCCACCAGGACGGCTGCCAAGCGGCTCATATATTGGGATGGGGGTCGAGTCAGGGGCATAGAGATTGAGGGGGAATCAGCGCAAAAAATGGTCGAGGGCAGCTTTGAGTTCTTCGAGTTCCACTTCCATATTGCCCTGTTCGGCGGCCCGACCCACACAGGCTGTCAAATGCTCATCCAAAATCATCCGGGCGACGCGATCGAGCGCCCCCCGTACCGCCGCAATCTGGATGAGCACCTCCGGGCAATGGCGATCTTCGCTCACCATGGTCTTAATGCCACGCACATGACCCTCAATGCGGGAGAGGCGATTAATGATTTTGCGCTGGGTTTCGGCATCATGCACGTGCCCATGACTCGGCGTAGCGGGATTATAGGCAGCACCAGAAAAGGGCTGGGTTGTTTGAGGATTGACCATAGTCTCAACTAAAAGTTTTACGACAAACCAAGGCAGGATAAAAATCATCCCACCTTGGTGTTGTACTCAATGCCATCCGCATGAGTTTATTCTTCTTCAGACTCATTCTCATTGAGCAAGAAAGACGCTGGCTGATTGGTCGGCGCTGCTGCGTCAGTCAACGGCTGGGCATTATCCAGTTGATACGCGCGAGCGGTTTGATCATCCAAGATCATATTTTCATCCAAGGTTGCGCCCTGTTTGAAGTCACCATTGGCGCTGGGGTAGACCAAATTGTCTGAGGCTCCATTGGTACGATTACCAAAGCCGCCTGCGCCTGTCTCAAAGTTGGCATCACCGGATTCTAAGCTCCCGGCTAAGGGCAGATCGTCAGGGGTGGCGAAGCCCGTCCCCGCTGGAATCAAACGCCCAATGATCACGTTTTCTTTGAGACCCCGGAGCCAGTCCGACTTACCCTCGATCGCCGCCTCGGTCAGCACCCGTGTAGTCTCCTGGAAGGAGGCTGCCGAAATGAAGCTATCGGTATTTAATGAGGCTTTAGTGATCCCAAGCAATACAGGAGTATAGCGGGCTGGAGCCAGACCGGTAATGCCCATGGCATCGTTGACCTGTTCCACCTGACGCAGCTCGACCAACTCACCCGGTAGCATTGTAGTATCACCCCCATCGTCAATCCGTACCTTGGAGGTCATCTGACGGACAATCACTTCAATATGCTTATCGGAAATCGTGATGCCCTGGGCTTGGTAAACCCCCTGGACACTATCAACCAGGAACGCTTGGGCCTTTTGCAGCGCAATCAATGCCGCTTCGTAGTCTCCCAGTTCATCCTGGTAATATTCAAAGAGAATTTCCAAGATTTCATGGGGGTTGGACGGGCCATCGGTAAGGGGTTCCGCGAGAACAACGGCTTGATCATCCCCGACCAAGACGCTCTGACCCGGACTCAGGGGATAGTCCGTGACCACCCCATCGCTCTCAATGACCTTGACATCAATGCTCTCGTCCGCTTCAAACACCACCTGAGCCGTACCCGGACGACGGGCTAAGGTGCAGCCCTCACGGGGACGACGGGCTTCGAGGAGTTCTTCAATTCGGGGCAAACCTTGGATGATATCTCCCGTTTTCGATCGCTCAAAAACGAGTAAGACCAAGCTATCACCTCGCTGTACCAAGTCATGGTCATTGACTTGCAGCAGGGCGCCTGTAGACACGCGATAAGGCCGACCCAAGCGCAGGACTACCTCTTTTTTGGTGATCTTGAGCACACAGCCCGATTCCGGCGCGGTGACACCGGGGGCAACTTCCTGTCCGGCAACGACAAGGTCTCCGACCTCAACGGTCGCTGCCTCACTGATTGCTAGGCGGCTAACGTCACTATCACGCACGACCAGCAGCCGTCGCATGGCCTCGCCTGCGGCTTGAATGCCCTGAATTTCGCCCCCATCCTTACATTTAATTTCGGTGCGGGCGACTACTGCACCCTTGGGGATTTCATCCCCATCTTTAACAACTACATGAGTTTGGGTACCACCGCTGGTGGTGTCGGCGTCAATATCTCGCCGAATCACCAGAGATTCCAAAATCACGATTTGCAGGCGGTAGTCGGTGTCTTCATCATCAGGGTCAGTGGGAATCAGTTCAATGTCTGCACTGAGGCTTTCCAAGTCATGGCTGTCAGCATCTGTAATTTGTAGCACCAGTTGGGTACTGAGCAACTCCACCCCGTTGACGGACTTGACCCGTTCACCATCTTTATAAAAGAGGCGTTGCACGGCGCGGAGGGAGATGGTCTGGCCGCCGTCTTCGTTGATCGAGTCCTGGGAGGGGACATTCGGGGTGTCGGCGATCGTAAATTCCTTGACCGGACGCAACAGCAGAGCAAGCCCTTCAGGCGTATCGACGTATTCGCCATAGCGCAGCTCCTCGACAGTCAATTCTGGGAAAATCGCCGTGCCCGGTTGGAGCAGTTGACCGTCAGCATCGATCGCGGGCGGTTCATCCATCAGGTGCAGCTCACCGGGCTTGATTACCATCTCCCGCAGGATGTCATTTTTCTGGGTGATTTCCACAATGCCCGAGGACTGACAGAAGATATCTTTGACGACCTCGGTCCCCGCTTCAACGTATTGCCCCTCTTCCACCATCAGCAGGGAAATATCTTTGTTGACTTCGTGGCATTCTTCCGGAATCCAGAGTAGGGCGCCGCCTTGGGTCACTTCGTAACCCTGCTTTTTGCCCCGAGACTTGCCCGTTTCCACACCCGCATATTTGACAATTCCCCCCGTATGGGTTTGGTAGCGATCGTCATTGAGTTCGGCAATCACCTGATGGTTGAGGACCTTGGTTCCCGGTGCGGCTTTGAGGAAGAACTCTTGACCGTGGGCGGTCTGGATCAGGTATTGCTCCCGTGTCCCCGAAGCGGCCCGTTGCACCTGCGCCTGGTCAAGCTGTACCGAAGCGGTAATAATTTCGATCTCGCGGCCCTCCTCGGCACGACGCACCACCCCGCCATGGGCGGTGCAGAGTTGGGTTTCGGCCAAGACATCGCCTTCAACAACCGTTTCACCATCCTTCACGACAGGCTCGGCTCCCGGCAGGAGGTTATAAACACCGCCCGAGAGCACCCAGAGCAGACCACCCCGCTGGGCAATATACGTGATGTTGCCTTGGCGGTCTTCTTTTTCTTCCGAGACCAGGCGATCGAAGCGCACTTCTCCAGCGAGATCGGTCGCCACGTCTTTGGTCGCTTTTTCGGTGGACTTTTGGCGCTTGATAGCTTCCACCTGGGCCAGCAATTGACCCTTGGTGACGGTGTCACCTTTTTTGACAATCAGCAGCGTTCCCGCCGTCAGACCGTAGCGATATTTCTTGCCCTTGGCGCTGACCACGACCAGATCACCCGGGACATCCACCTGTTCGCGATCGTCGCCGTGGCGCGTACGCACAGGGCGTGTGCGGAGCTTCTTGCCAAATTCAACAGTTCCGGCAACTTCAGCCTTAACTGTACGGGCCACTTCCCCGGTGAAGACCCCCCCGGTGTGGAACGTCCGCATGGTGAGCTGGGTTCCCGGTTCGCCAATCGACTGGGCGGCAATAATGCCGATCGCCTCACCCAGATCCACCAGATGACCGTGGGCCAGACTCCAACCATAGCAATGCTGACAGACCGAACGAGCGGCTTCGCAGGTCAGGGGCGATCGCACCTTGATTTCCTCAAAAATATCGCCCAAACGCTTACCCAGGGGCTCATCGATCGTGTCATTCCGTTTAGCAACGACCTCGCCGGTTTCCGGATGAACCATATCTTCGGCAAGGGTACGACCCAGCAAGCGGGTTGAGAGCGGAATTAAAACCCGGTTGCCATCTTTCATGGCAGTGATCGTAACGCTGCGTTGGGTGCCACAATCTACTTCCCGCACGATCACATCCTGGCTCACATCTACCAGGCGGCGGGTGAGATAGCCTGAGTCTGCTGTACGCAGTGCTGTATCCACCAGCCCTTTCCGGGCTCCGTAGGACGAGATGATATATTCCGTAACGGTCAAGCCCTCACGGAAGTTGGTCTTGATCGGTTGGTCAATGATTTCTCCTTGGGGATCGGCCATCAGGCCCCGCATCCCCACCAACTGCCGCACCTGGGACAGGTTCCCCCGTGCGCCACTAAACGCCATCATATAGACGCTGTTGAGGGGGTTGGTGGAGCGGAAGTTAGTTACCACCTCGTCTTTGAGAGATTCAGAGGTGACGTTCCAGGTGTCGATCACTTTCTGGAACCGTTCAACCTCGGTGATTTCTCCGGTACGGTAGCGGTTTTCGGTGGTTTCGATCGTCGTCTCGGCTTCGGCCAACATCGCCTTCTTGACCGGTGGAACTTGCAAGTCATCTACACTGATGGAAACCCCCGCGCGGGTGGCATAGCGGAAGCCCATGCCCTTGAGTTCATCGGCAACTTGAGACGAACGGGCACTACCGTAGTTAGTGTAGGCCCAAGCAATGAGCTTCTTGAGCTGCCCTTTATTAACGATATGGTTAAAGAAGACGGGTTGTGGTGCGGCCATGGGTCTAGTAAGCGAATAGAAAGGGTGAGCGGAGCGAAGAAAGGCAGAGGGGGAGAAGGCAGAATTCAAAACCTTGATGGAGGCAAGGTGTAGGGTGGGCAATGCCCACCACAGATACGTTGATCAACAAATTGATTTTCTGAACCTCTGTCAGAGATTCAATGGCTAAACCAATGCCCCCTGGATGGTCTGGTTGTAAATAATGCGTCCGGGTGTGGTGTAAATGTATTGGAAGGTTTCGCCGGTTTCGGTTTCCCGTACGAAGCGGGTGGGTAGAAATTGTGACTCACCCCGTTGCTGGGCGTAGTAACGGGTGATGCTGCCATCCGCTTGGGTTTCTTCATGGAAGACGTCCTCTGTTTCACCCTTGCCAATGGATTCAACCTCACCGTTGTAGCGCAACCAGAGATAGTGATGGATATTGAGTTGACCGTGCTCAAAGGCTTTGATGGCATCGTCCATTGAGGCAAAACGTCGTTCGACGCCCTGATGCAGGCGATCGAGCAGTTCTTTGGGGGTCTGAACCAATTCCTGGAGGCGGGGGTTTTCAGCGGTGAGGTAATAGCAGCCCAACACCATGTCCTGTGACGGCGATACGATCGGCTTACCCGTGGCCGGCGAAAGAATATTATGACAAGCCAGCATGAGCAGGCGAGCCTCGGCTTGGGCCTCCAGTGAGAGGGGCACGTGAACCGCCATTTGGTCACCGTCAAAGTCGGCATTAAAGGCGGGACAAACCAACGGGTGAAGTTGAATCGCTCGACCATCGACCAAAATCGGTTCAAAGGCTTGAATACCCAAGCGGTGAAGCGTAGGAGCACGGTTGAGCATCACCGGATGCCCCGCGATGACTTCTTCAAGAACATCCCAGACGGAGCTATCGCCGCGCTGGATCAGTTTTTTGGCAGCTTTGATGTTGTTGACCAGGCCACTCTTGATCAGGCGGTGAATCACAAAGGGTTGGAAGAGTTCGATCGCCATCTCGCGGGGGAGCCCACATTGATAGATCTTGAGCTTCGGCCCGACCACGATCACAGAACGACCGGAATAGTCAACCCGTTTACCCAGGAGGTTCTGACGGAAGCGCCCTTGTTTCCCTTCAATGATGTCAGAGAGGGATTTTAAGGGGCGGTTATTGGCCCCCACCACGGTACGGCCACGCCGTCCGTTATCAATCAGCGCATCCACCGCTTCTTGAAGCATCCGCTTCTCGTTACGAACAATGATCTCGGGGGCGAGAATTTCTTGTAAGCGGGCCAGACGGTTATTGCGGTTGATCACCCGACGATAGAGGTCATTGAGGTCGGAGGTGGCAAAGCGACCGCCATCGAGCTGCACCATGGGTCGCAGGTCGGGGGGAATGACGGGAATGTAGGTTAGCACCATCCAGTCGGGACGAGCGCCCGTGGCGACGAAGTTATCCACAACCCGGAGGCGTTTGATCAATTTGGCGCGTTTTTGCCCCTTGGCATTGGCGATCGCCTCCCGTAGCTTTTCGGCCTCTTCTTCCAGGTTAATATCCTCAAGAAGACGCTGCACGGCTTCAGCACCAATGCCCACCTCAATGCCTTCAATCTGAGCATCTTCTTCGTAGAGCTGCTCCTCAATTTCGAGCCATTGATCTTCGGTCAGCAACTGGCGGTAGTTGAGGTTGCTGGCGTTGCCCGGATCAAGCACCACGTAGGCGTTGAAATAGACAATCTGCTCCACATCCCGTAGGGCCATATCCAGCAAAATACTCAGGTAGCTGGGGATGCCCTTGAGATACCAGACGTGGGTTACGGGGGCGGCGAGTTTGATGTAGCCCATGCGGTGGCGACGCACCCGTGATTCGGTCACTTCAACGCCGCAACGCTCGCAGACAATGCCTCGATGGCGTACCCGCTTGTATTTGCCGCAATGGCATTCCCAGTCCTTGGCGGGGCCAAAAATGCGTTCACAAAAGAGCCCATCCATTTCGGGCTTGAGGGTGCGGTAGTTGATCGTCTCAGGCTTGGTGACTTCGCCGACCACTTGGCCATTGGGCAGGGTACGCTCTCCCCAATTGCGGATGCGATCGGGCGAGGCAATGCCAATCTTGACGTAGTCGAAGCGTTGTTCGGTGGGTTTGGTGCTCATGGTGCTGGGTACGTTAGGGCTCAGGGACTTTGGGCTCAGGGGCTTGGGGCTCAGGGAGCAAAATGAAGCTAAAAAGTAGGGTAGGCAATGCCAACCGCTCGACAGTTTAATGACGTGAGAGGGGTTCTGATTCTCCCCCCTTATACGGCTAGACGGGAAGAGGGTTCAAAATTAGGTCGCCGCTTCCTCCTCTTGGAGATCATCCGTTGTCAACGACTCATAGGTGGGGCGATTCGGTGTCCGTCGCCGTTCATGATCGGCCATCAAGTCCACCTCGGAATCACTACTCATGCCATCCGGCGTCGTATCCACCTTGTGAACAGCAATGTCGAGCCCCAGAGACTGCAACTCGCGCATCAAGACCTTAAATGATTCCGGCGTTCCGGGGCGGGGAATGGGCTTGCCCTTGACGATCGCATTCAGAGCCTCGTTTCGCCCCTGCATATCGTCGGACTTCACCGTGAGCAGTTCTTGCAGGATGTAGCCCGCACCGTAGGCTTCGAGGGCCCAAACTTCCATCTCGCCAAAGCGTTGACCCCCTTGCTGGGCTTTGCCGCCCAAGGGCTGCTGGGTCACGAGGGAGTAGGGTCCTGTGGAACGGGCGTGAATCTTGTCATCGACCAGGTGAACCAGCTTGAGCATATAGGCAATGCCGATCGTGACCGGGCGATCGAAGGGTTCACCCGTCCGACCGTCGTAGAGTTGGATTTTGCCTGGATCATCCGGGTCATAGACCCAATCCCGGCCCCGCTTCTGACTGCTTTCGCCCAGTTTGCCATGCACCGAAAGCCGTGAGGCTTCTTCACCGTGCATCTCATCAAAGGGCGTGATCTTAAAGCGCACGCCGAGGTTTTCTCCTGCCCAGCCCAACAGGCATTCAAAGACTTGACCCACGTTCATTCGGGAAGGCACGCCCAAGGGGTTCAGCACAATGTCCACGGGACGGCCATCGGGGAGGTAGGGCATATCTTCCATAGCCATGATCCGCGAGATAATGCCTTTGTTGCCGTGGCGTCCCGCCATTTTGTCGCCGACCTGAATCTTGCGTTTTTGGGCCACATAGACTCGGACGACCATATTAGCCCCCGGCGGGAGTTCATCGCCCTGCTCTCGCGTGAAGACCCGGACGTCAACCACACGCCCTTTCTCCCCGTTGGGAACCCGCAGGGAATTATCTCGCACATCCCGAGCTTTCTCACCAAAGATTGCCCGCAGCAGTTTTTCTTCCGGGGGTTGATCGGACTCGCCTTTGGGGGTCACTTTACCCACCAAGATATCGCCCGCTTCCACCCAAGCGCCGATGCGAATGATGCCCCGCTCATCCAGATTGCGTAGGGAGTCTTCGCCCACATTGGGAATTTCCCGTGTAATTTCTTCGGGGCCGAGCTTAGTCTGCCGCGCTTCGATCTCGAATTTCTCGACGTGGATCGAGGTGTAGACATCGTCCATCACCAGCCGCTCACTGATCAGGATCGCATCTTCGTAGTTGTAGCCTTCCCAGGGCATATAGGAGACCAGGATATTCTGCCCCAGGGCCAGCTCACCCCCTTCGGTGGAGGAACCATCTGCCAGGACTTGACCCGGTACAACGGGTTCGCCTTCAAACACCAAGGGGCGCTGGTTGAGGCAAGTATCTTGGTTAGAGCGTTGATATTTCTGGAGTTCGTATTCCACTTCCTCGGGTTGTTTCCCCAGGGTGTCGGGATTGGACTGAGACCAGTCCACCTTGATCCGCACCCGATTCGCGTCCACATAGCTCACCGTGCCATGGTGCTTGGATACCACAACCATCCCGGAGTCCCGGGCGGCTTGGGCTTCGAGCCCTGTGCCCACCAGGGGCCGCTCCGGCCGGAGCAATGGTACAGCTTGGCGCTGCATATTCGAGCCCATCAGGGCGCGGTTGGCGTCATCGTGTTCCAGGAAGGGAATCAGGGAGGTGGCAACGGAGACGATTTGCATCGGCGAAATCGCTACATAGTCCACCTGTTCAGGTGTCGTGGTAGAGAATTCTTGACGGTAGCGAACGGCGATGCGATCGCCCTTGATATAGCCTTCTTCGTCCGTCGCTACGTCCCCCGGTGCGACCCGCAGATCATCTTCCTGGTCAGCCGTCAGGTACTCGGGGGGCTTTTCATAATCCACCCGCCCGGCTTCGACTTTATAGTAGGGCGTTTCAATAAAGCCATATTCATTGACGCGGGCATGAGTCGCCAAAGAGCCAATCAGCCCGGCGTTGGGGCCTTCCGGCGTTTCCACCGGGCAGATACGCCCATAGTGGGAGGGGTGAATGTCCCGCACGGCGAAGCCTGCCCGTTCACGGGTGAGTCCCCCTGGCCCGAGGGCTGACAAACGCCGCTTGTGGGTCAACTCCGCGAGTGGATTGGTTTGATCCATAAACTGGGAAAGCTGAGAGGAGCCAAAAAACTCCTTGATCGCTGCCACTAGGGGTTTGGGGTTAACCAACGATGCGGGGGTGAGCGAGTCCGCCTCGGAAACGGTCATCCGCTCCCGGATGATCCGCTCCAGACGGTTGAGTCCAACGCGGACTTGGTTTTGCAGCAACTCGCCCACCGATCGCACCCGGCGATTGCCGAGGTGGTCAATATCATCGGTATTGCCTGCATCAAACTCCAGGTTAATCAGATAGTTGATCGAGGCGAGAATGTCTTCATTGGTCAAGACCCGCACCGTATCCGCGGTATTGAGCCGCAGCTTTTTGTTGAGCTTGTAGCGACCCACCTTCCCCAAGT
>JBMYQW010000129.1:0-11999 GCA_049601735.1 Spirulinaceae cyanobacterium | reverse complement strand
TCTGGGCGATCGCCGGAGCAGTGCTCAGTAAGGGCGCAAGCAACAAGCCGCAGACGGTACTTTGCAGGATCAGCTCAATACATTTCATCTGTTTTTAGGGTTGAGATGGATACCAGTGAGTTTACCAACTTTTGCTTAATCTGCGCTCGCCAGCCAATCTTGGGGCTTGAGGAATTTTTCCGTCAGCTCGGCTTCCGGGCTGCCGGGTTCAGGGCTGTATTGATATTGCCAACGCGCCAAAGGTGGCAACGACATCAAGATCGACTCGGTGCGACCGTTGGTTTGCAGACCAAAGATCGTGCCGCGATCGTAGATCAGGTTAAACTCCACATAGCGCCCGCGCCGATAGAGCTGGAACTCACGCTGGCGATCGCCGTAGGCCATCGGTTGGCGGCGCTCCACGATCGGTTGATAGGCGGGCAAAAAGGCTTCCCCACAACTCTTTGTGAAGGCATACAGCTCGTCCCAACTGCGAGAGACCTCACCCACCTGGCGGCTGTAGTTATCCGCGGCTCCCTCTGGGTTTGGCCCTTGGTAGAGTCGGCCGCGATCGCCCTGGTAGTCAAAGAAAATGCCGCCGATGCCCCGCGTCTCCTGGCGATGCTTGAGATAGAAATATTCATCACACCAGCGTTTGAAGGTAGGGTAATAGTCGGGATGGTGGCGATCGCAGGCCTGCTTGTGGACGGTGTGGAAATGTACCGCATCCTCCCGGAAGGCATAGTAAGGCGTGAGATCTGCGCCGCCCGCAAACCACCAGATCGGCCCCGCCTCAAAGTAGCGATAATTGAGGTGAACCGTCGGTACGTAGGGGCTGCGGGGGTGCAACACCATGGATGTGCCCGTGGCATAGAAGTCATGACCCGCCGCTTCGGGCATCTGAGACAAAATCGCTGGCGGTAATGATTCACCCCAGACTTCCGAGAAGTTGACGCCGCCCTGTTCAAACACCCGACCGTCCCGAATCACGCGCGATTGTCCACCGCCACCACCAGGGCGTTGCCAGTCATCCTGTTGGAATTTAGCCTGACCGTCCAGGGCCTCTAAACCCTGACAGATTTGATCTTGCAGACCCTGTACTAGCTGTTTGGCCTGCTGGCGGGAGTCAGCGGGTGGTGTCGAACGAATACAAGGCGCGGTGGGGGGGGAGAAGGTATCAACAGAGGAAGTCATGGGAAAAATAACAACTTAACGAATGTTAAGGATAGAAAAGAATTGCTGTAGTACCACAAGGCGGAGTTCAGAATTCAAAATTCAAAGCGCCTGAGTCCGCCAAAGGCGGACAGGAAAGCGGAAGAAATGTTCTCCAAGCAGCAAAGTGGGCTGACCCACCTCCCCCTGCGGGTACTTCTCCCGAGAGGAGATGTTGCACCAGAGCATCCCCTCTCGGGAGGGGCGGTCTCGCGTAGCGATGACCGGGGTGGGTTCGGGGTATTGTGGACTAGCCCAGGATTTGTTTCTTAGAAGTACTTGTAGGACGGGCATCCTGACAATTTTGAATAGGTGGCTAATTTATGCCGTTCTGTACTAGGGTTTCAGAATGTAGTGCCGTGGCACAGCTAAAATTCAGGCTAGACGCCCTAAGCAACGCTGCCACGCAGGGCTTCCGCATCAATCGGCTTGAGCAAGAAGAGGCGCAACAGTTGCCAAACGACTGCCAACATCAAAGGCAATTTACGGACGAACTTAATGGGTTGAGGCTGATTGCTGTCGTCGATCGCCTTCATCTGCAAATTGTAGGCCGAGCAACGATGCAAACGGGGGAAAAACTCAGGGTGATCCGTATCAAAGCCCGAGGGGAAGGCCCGCAGCGCCGTGGCATTGGTTTCCCGCAGCACCTCGGCATCAAATTCGGTGGGGTCTAGCCCGAGCATTTCGTAGAAGCGGCTGCGCTCGTGAACCGTCAAGGTGTGGGTCGCAAAAACCGTCAGCAAGAAAAAGCGCGACCAGAGCTTCGATTGCCAGGTATCCCAGAGCTTGCTTTGGGAGCGAATCAAGGCCTTGAAAATATCGCCGTGGCGGTTCTCGTCTTGGCACCAGTTTTCAAACATTTGGAAAATGGGATAAAACTGGTGTTCAGGGTGTTTTTCGAGGTGACGGTAAATCAAGATGTAGCGCCAATAGCCAATTTTTTCCGAGAGGTAAACGGTGTAGAGCACCCATTCGATCGGGAAAAAGGTATAGGTGCGCTTCTTGGTGAGCTTGGCCAGATCCAGCGAAATATTGAAGTCGGCCATCGCCTTGTTGAGAAAACCGGCATGGCGAGCTTCATCCCGTGCCATGAGCTGAAAGATTTCCGCGAGTAATGGGCTCTTCTTCTTGAGCTTCCGGGAGAGTTCCTTGAAGAGCAGAAACCCGGAAAACTCGGAAACACAAGAGCGTTCTAAATATTCAATAAAGGCTTGACGGTCTTCCCCTTGAATATGTTCCCAGCTTTGGGCAAAAGCGTTATTCCGTACAAAGTGACGACAGTTGTAGTCGGTTTTCATTTCGGCTAGCACGGCCCGCAGTTCAGCGTCTTGGCTTGAGAGATCAAGGCTCGCGGTCTTTTCAAAATCTGTGGTGTAAAAGCGAGGCGTTAAAACACTTTCTTCGACCGCTGCTTTTTTAGCAGCGAACTCAAAATTGGCAGGAACGGGTTTTGCTAAGGTACTAACCATTCAAGTCTCCAAAGTGACGAGCGAATTCAGGTATATCGATTGGGGTATGGTCCGAAATCCGCTGTCTTTGCCTGCACCCAGAATTAAATATTCTGCAGGGCAGGGAAACCCAGCCCCTACAGCAGGAGAATTCTTTGGGTTTAACATTCGGATTTGGTATGAATCGCAACCGTCCACAGCCTAATGGCTGGGCTGGGGTCGAGACAAGCTGTGCTGCTGGAGAGCCATAGTTCCCACCCGTAAAATCTTAAGGTTACGCCCAGGAAAAAAATGCGCCGTTTCTGGGGTCTGGCGATCGCTGCTAGAATCATAAGAATCGTAAACCGCTTAGGGATGGGGTGTTTCATCCCGAGTCGGTATCTTCGGAAGTAACCCCCATGAGTGAAGAGAATCCTTGTCTTGAGGTGCAATGCCCGATTCAATATGTGCTCGATCGCCTCGGCAACAAGTGGTCACTGTTGATTTTACGCGAGTTGTTTTTGGGCGATCGTCGCACCCACGAATTCTTAAGCACCCTCGGGGGCATCAGCACTAAAACCCTGACGGTGCGTCTGCGCGAACTGGAACAGCACGGCCTGGTCACGCGGCAAGTTTATCCGGAAGTGCCGCCTCGGGTGGTCTATTCCCTCACCGTCAAGGGGCGAGAACTGCAACCTGTGCTTGCAGCAATGCACCAAGTGGGCGAGCGATGGTTGAAGCAAGAGCATTGCGCTTGTCCCTTGGTGGGCCTGGACAATTCCTGTTGAACTCTTGGGCGGCTGCTCTTGTTCAGAGCTTGGACGATCGCAGCGATATGGGCCGTTAGGACAGGTGAAAAATCGGCGTCATCAATATGCAATGTGAAACGTTTCGGTGAACAGACTGGGAACTTCATCCTTCAATGCAGGCATCCTGACTAGGGGCTGTCATTATTCAGATTTCAAACTATTGCTATGTCGAGCTGACAGACCTTTTTCCTGTTTCTTGGGTCAGGTGCTCTATCGCTTACCCCTGCTCCGCACGAGCAAAGCTCTACAGGCTTCTGAAGTTGATTAATGACGCAATCTAGATTGATCCAAATCAAGACAGTCCCGATCTCGCCCAGGAACTTACGTAAATACAGGGTTTGACCTCAGTCAAAAATGTGTGTATTGTGAACATTCTTTGCATTTCAGGGATGTTTTCAGTTGTCCAAGGGAAATAGGGTGTTAATATTCAGCCACAACAGGGCGCTTGAAACCACGTACAGGTTTTTCTTTAACGAAGAAACAACCTGAGCGCAACATTATGGACTACAGCAAGTCCAAACGAGTAACATTCACATCCTCTTCTTTTACAAGACAACGAACAGACGGGAAAGTTCCTAGCTGTCTTGTTGTCGCGCACGTTGAAGATGTCGATTGGGCAATGCACGCTACCACACAACTAAAAAGGCATTGAATGCTTTACGAGAGCGTTCATTTTGTCATGAGAATGGACTCAATAGAGTCAATTTCTGTTGCGCAAGCGAGTTGTGCTTGCTCACTTTCTGTTGGCAAGCATCCAGGTTTCGCCTCGCCTTTTCAGCCTCCGATCGTTTCTGTTAAGGCATCATTCTACCTGCTAAGTATTTTGCTTCATTCGTTCACTACTATGAAACACAAATTTTTCACACCGTCTGTCTTGACTGCCTTTAGTTGTAGTCTTCTTGCCCTTGCGGCTTCATTCTTGGGTGCGCATCGGCTCTCTCGGCCGGCGATCGCCCAGCCAAGTAGCCATAATAGCCTCGTGGGTCAGCTACCTGACCCCCCCGCCGCCGGAACCTATCAGGTGCAACTGCGCCACAGCAACAAATGCCTGCACCAGCATGGCAATAACCAAAATAATGGCGGCAATGTCACCCAATGGGACTGTATTGAGCAAGATAACGTCAAAGTTATTCTTGAACCAATTCAGCTCTTTGAAGTCGATGGTACCCCCCAGTTTGGCCCCTATTTCTTCCTGCGGTTCAAGCACAGCAATAAGTGCGTGTCCCTCCCCGCCGATGCCGCCAATAATGGTGCCAACATCACCCAACAAGACTGCAACAGCAATTCGCTTGGGCTGCAATGGCTTCAAATTCCAGCCAGTGATGGCTATGTCTATGTGGTCAACGCGGCCACTGGGAAATGCCTACACCAGCATGGCAATAACCAAAATAATGGCGGCAATATTACCCAGTGGGATTGTGTCGATCAGGGGAATGTGCAGTGGAAGTTTATTACGCCAGGCCAAGCCCAGGTAGAACCCAGTAATGACAGTAGTTTTGCAACCGAGATTTGCGATCGCACAATTTCTCTCAAATCCTGGAAAGGAGACTATTTACATCGTCCCGATAGTAATCAGGGTGTGACCACTTGGTCAACAGGAGTTGGGAATCAATGGTTAGTAGAATGCCTTGATGATGGAAAAATCCAATTCAAATCGTGGAAAGGAGACTATTTACATCGTCCTGATAGTAATCAGGGCGTAACAACGTGGTCAACAGGAATTGGGAATCACTGGACGCTAGAACCGGGTGATGACGGCAAGATCCAACTCAAATCCTGGAAAGGAGACTATTTACATCGTCCTGATAGTAATCAGGGCGTAACGACGTGGTCAACGGGAATTGGGAATCACTGGACTGTCGAAATTCTGGAGTAATAGCCATTGATGATTCTATGCCAGTCGCTTAAAAAATCATGAGCTGGCAAACGCTTTTTTCCTGTAAACAACTTCAAGCTAGATGAACTGAACTCTAGTTTTATGGTTTCTTCATGAACCATCTCAACAATTAACTGATAAAGATGAAAATCAAGCAAAACATCAAAATGAAATCCACTGTCGTGAACAACTTCATGTTTGCTGTGACAGCCTGTCTCCCTGCCATTGGCATCAGCATGATGGCAGAGCCGGCCCAGGCCCAAGCCTGCACGCCTCTCCCCGCAGGAGATTTAGTCGCCTTAGAGCGCTATTACCACAACGATTTCTGGGCGCACAACCGGGATCATTACTATCGTGCAGCCGCTGCTCCTGCGCTCCCCGCCCCGGCACCGGGTAGCGCAATCAACGTTCGGGGTGCTCAATATACGTTTGAAAGTATTGAAGGGCAAGTTTATACCACGCAAGTTCCGGGTACGATCCCACTATATGAAATGTACGATGTTGGCCTGAGGCGCGACCATTTCTACACCAGCAGTCAGCAAGACATCAATAGTGCTCGGGTATTTTTATATCAACCCGCCGGGCAGCAGCCAGAAGTGGTCGGCTACATCTTCCCCCCTGGCAGCAATTACTGTGATACGACAGAACTCTTTCGCCTTTACAATTTAATCGCTCATGACCATTTCTACACCACCGACCTTGCGGAGCGAGACAACGCAACGCGACAAGGGTATGCTCTGGAAGCCTCTCCAGGCTTTGTTCTAGAAGATGCAGCTGGCGTCGCCGCCCGGAAAAACCCAGTTGTGATTGTTGCGGGTACTCTTGCGATTGAGCCGATTTACTGGCCGTTGCGCGATCGTCTGACTCGGGATGGCTACGCGACCGAAATTTTCCAGTTGCCTCATTTGGGACTAAGGGATATTCAAATCAGTGCAACTGCACTTGAGGCACGAGTAAACCAGGTATTAGCTAACTACCAAGCCGATCAAGTCAATCTCATTGGCCATAGCCAAGGCAGCCTGGTTGCGCGAACCTATATCCATAACATTGAACAAGCCAATCCAGGAAACGGCATCGTTGAGCACATGATCAATCTCGCGGGGCCGAACCAAGGTACGGAGGTTGTAAAAGAGCCGTTGGCACGAGCTCTCGGTTGTCCTGCAACTATCACCCCCAATGCTGCGCTCACACCTAATACCAGTCCTTGTAATCAAATGGCAGTCGGCTCAACATTGGTGGACGTGGTGAATGCCAATGCGCCGGATACCGTTTCTTATACCAACTTCACAACCAACAACGATATTTTTGTGACACCTGTTCAGAATGGCCAGATGAATTGTGTGCCGCTAACCAATTGCGAAAATATCCATGTGCAAGCTCAATGCCCCAACCAAATTTTTCTGGAGCATCTCGGCTTGGCCTTTAATGGGCCGGTTTACAGTGGCATTCGCCAGGCATTCGCTGATGAGCCAATTCAACTCGATTGCAATGCGCTCTAACACCTAGAAACTTAGGAGGTGACTGATAAGGGTGGGTAATGTCCATCCTTATCACACTTGCTAAAGGCCAACCTCGATGAATTGGCATTTTGGCGATCGATGAGAGCTGAAGTAATGATCTTGAGCTTTTGCAGTGTTTATACCTCTCTAGAATCCGCTCAGACTGATCTATCTGCTCAACACGGCAACAATTCCTAGGAGAAATCTAGAATGAAATCAACAGCCGTAAACTGTCTAATATTTGCTGCGACAGCCCTCATCCCCACCATCGGCATTAGTAGCCTTGCCGAGCCAGCAGTGGCTCAAGCCTGCACCCCACCCCCCGCAGGCGCTGTGCCCTTCGAGCGTTACTACCACAATGCCGCTTTTCCTGCCCACAACCGTGACCATTACTACACCACCGGCCCTAACCCTAGTGCTGCTCCCGGTGGCACGATCGCAGTCCAGGGAGCTGGATATGTTTATGAAAGCACTGAAGGCTTGGCTTACGAGACTCAGGTTCCTGGAACCGTCCCACTGTACGAACTGTATAACGGCATTACGCGTAACCATTTCTACACCACAAACCAGCAAGACATCGCTACAGCCCAGGCTCTTGCCTATCAACCCCCTGCCCCGAATCAGCCTCCGATTGCAGGCTATATCTTCCCGGACAACAGCGGCAATTACTGTGGTGCAACGCCTTTATATCGTCTCTACAATGCCATCTCTGTCGATCACTTCTACACCACCGATCCAGCCGAGCAAGATGCCGCCCAGCGAAATGCCTATCGTCAGGAGGGTATTGCTGGCTATATTCTCGAAGAAGCGGCTGGTGTCGCCGCTCGGAAGAATCCGGTTGTGATTGTCGGTGGTACGTTGACCACTGAGTTGCTTTACCTCAATATGGAGAGCCGCCTCGCCCGAGATGGCTACCAATCTGTATTCTTCGGGATACCCGGCGGGGGACTACAGGATATCCGTTTGAGTGCTGATGCGCTCAAGAATACGGTAGATAACGTTCTCAATACTTACAATACAGACCAGGTACACCTCATTGGTCATAGTCAGGGTAGTTTGGTTTCTCGTACCTATATCGATCGCTACCGAGCTGATAATGCAGTTGAGTCCATGATTAGCTTGGCAGGTCCTCATCAAGGAACAAGCGGTGCAAACTCTGAATTGGGTCAGCTCCTCTGCCTTGCAGTCCGCAATCAGCCTGGTCCTAATGCCTGCGAGCAAATGGCTCCCAATTCAGCGTTATTACAACAAGTCAATAATCGGCCAGCCAATGATCCTATCTTCTACACTAATTTCACGACCAACAACGATATTTTCATCACCCCAGTTGAGAACGGTTGGATGCCCAATTGCACTAATCCGATCAATGCCAACGGCATCTCGCCAGCGTGCAATATTCATGTGCAAACCCAATGCCCCAACCAGCTTCTTCTAGACCATACCAGCTTGGCAATTAACGGTGCGGTTTACAGTGGTATTCTTCAGGCTCTTTCCCATGATGAAATTCGACTAGATTGCAATGCGCTTTAAATTGTTGCTCAACCCACTCTAACCGATGCTATGTCAGTCGTATTTCCTGGGCGATCCAGAAAGTCTTGAACGCCCCCGCCACCACACCATGAATGGCTTGGTAGAGGGGTAGGGAGGATTACACAATTTCAGTGACAATGGCTTGAATTGACCCTAAATACCATTTTCCGCAAGCCGCCAAATAATTTCCTTCTCCCTAACTGTAGTCTCGCAACATTTTCTTGATTTCCAGATTATGCATTTCTTCTTGCCCAATCTTCGTGCGGGTGTATTCTTCAAGATAAATACTGGCGTTTTCAACGACCGATAGTAGTTCTTTGTACATATCGAGAGCCCTCTGTTCATGATTCAAGCTCTCTTGAAGGAGATCTGTAACCGAATGGCGATGGGTCTCTTCAATGGCGGCAATTCGCTGGCTGGGATGACCTTCTAGTCCGGTGATAATTTCGCCCGCTTCCTGGGCATGGACCAGTGATTCATTCGCCTGCGCCTTGAAAAAATCGACGATGGGAATCCGATTCGGGCCCGTCACCATGAGCGAGCAGTGGGTATAGCGCACGACACCCGCTAACTCAAACTCCATGATTTGGTTCAGTAGCTGAATGGTACTTTCGGTATTGAGGTCTTTCATAAAAATAGCCAAGTTAAAACCAGGAAACATCGGTGGCGATCGAATCCTGTGGAGAGTTAATCTTAACAACAATGCCAACCTAAATGAGAGCCGACTTGAGACGTTAGCCGGATTAGGAAAGGCGATTCATTCTGCCTGGGACGAGTTCGGTACGTTGACATTGCTCACCTGGTGCCAGTCGGTCATCATGAGCTTCAAGAACTCATCAAACTCAATCTGGCCGCTGCCGTTTTCATCCACAGCTTGAATCATGGCCTGGAGTTCGGCTTCGGTGGGCTCCTCTCCGAGGCAGTCCATCACGTGCTGGAGTTCCTGGAGATCGATCGCGCCATTGCCATCCTGATCATAGATGTTGAAAACCTGCCGAAAGTCCTCAATATTCCGTTGAACTTTTGTATTGAGATCCGAAACCATCCCAGCCCCCCGATGATTGTGCTTTCTCTGCCTGTATTTATCTGCCAGCCTACGCTTCAAATGGATGTGGCGTCGATAAATCTTCACAATTGGGTAGTATCCTAGCGAGGCTCAGGGAGCAGCCACGCGGAACTTCACGATTCGCAATGCTAGGGGTTGTGCTGGGGGGCGTGTTATCCATTGGTGTGAACTTAAGCGTGAAACCCTCTTTATGAAAAGGTTGCAGGGGTTATAAACACCTGACCCACCCCGGTCATCGCTACGCGAGACCGCCCCTCCCCAGAGGGGATTTTAAGTCTCCTCTTGGGAGGAGTACCCGTAGGGGGAGGTGGGTTAACCCACTTCGCTGCTTGAAGCAAGTTTCTTTCGCTTTTCTGTCCGCCCTTGGCGAACTCAGTAGCTTTAAACCGTGAACTGAACAGTCCTTCCTCTCAATCCCTATGACCCCCACTGCCACCCCAGCCCAGCCCGTCCTCGGTCTCGCTGCTCCTAGCCCTGAAGCCGCTGCCGCAACATCGCCCCATAACTTTTCCCAGCGGCATATTGGCATCAGCCCCGAGGCCCAGCAGCAGATGGTGGCAGTTCTGGGCCATACCAATTTGGATGAGTTGATCTACCATGCCGTGCCCGCGGATATTCGCTTGCAGCAGCCCCTGAATTTACCTGCGGCCCAGAGTGAGTCGGAGGCGTTGGCAGCATTGCGGGCGATCGCCGCCCAAAACCAAGTCCACCAGTCTTTCCTCGGCATGGGCTACTCGGCTTGTATCACGCCCCCGGTGATTCAACGCAATATCCTCGAAAATCCCGGCTGGTATACCGCCTACACGCCCTACCAAGCGGAAATTGCCCAGGGTCGCATGGAAGCCCTGCTCAACTTCCAGACGATGATCATTGACCTCACCGGGCTAGAGATTGCCAATTCTTCCTTGCTGGATGAAGGCACGGCCGCCGCTGAAGCGATGAGCATGAGCTATGGTCTGAGCAAGAACAAGTCCAACGCCTTCTTTATCTCCCAGACCTGCCATCCCCAAACGATTGAGGTGGTGCTGACCCGTGCGGAGCCCTTGGGGATTGAAGTGATTGTGGGCGATCATCTGGAGTTTGATGCTGAGGCCCGGCCGGTGTTTGGGGCGTTGATTCAATACCCGGATACCTTTGGCACGGTGTTTGATTATGAGGGATTTGTTGAGGCGATCCATAAGGTGGGTGGTTTCGTCACCGTCGCTGCTGACCCCCTCAGCCTCGCCCTGCTCAAGCCTCCCGGTGAATGGGGTGCGGATATTGCCGTGGGCAGTAGCCAACGCTTCGGTGTGCCCCTCGGCTTTGGTGGCCCCCACGCGGCTTACTTTGCCACGAAAGAGAAGTTCAAGCGCCAAGTACCGGGTCGCATTGTCGGTGTGTCTAAGGATGCCCAAGGCAACCCCGCTCTACGTCTTGCCTTGCAAACCCGTGAGCAACATATCCGCCGCGACAAGGCGACCAGCAACATTTGTACAGCGCAAGTGCTCTTGGCAGTGATCGCCTCAATGTATGCGGTGTATCACGGGCCGGAGGGACTGAAGGCGATCGCCGCCCAAATCCATCACCACACCGCGATCCTGGCGGCGGGGCTCAAGCGCCTCAACTATTCCCGAGAAGAGATGCCCTTCTTTGACACAATCTGTATGGGGGTTGGGGAAATGAGCGCCCCCGTCCTTGTGCAAGCGGCCGAGCAACAGGGCATGAATCTGCGTCTGGTGGAACCGGGCTATATTTGCATTGCCCTGGATGAGACGACGACGATGGGCGATGTGGAGAAACTGCTGAAGTTGTTTTCGGGTAAGGAAACCCTGCCCTTCACCTTGACCGAGCTGGCCGACGCAGTGAACCCGGATTATCCCGAAATCATCCGTCGGCAGACCCCCTACCTCACCGATCCGGTCTTCAACGCCCACCATTCCGAGACGCAATTGCTCCGTTACCTGCACCAGCTTGAGAGCAAGGATCTCTCCTTGACCCATTCGATGATTCCCCTCGGGTCTTGCACGATGAAGCTCAACGCCTCGGCGGAGATGTTCCCCGTCACCTGGCCTGAGTTTGGCCAGATGCACCCCTTTGCGCCTGCTGCGCAAACCCAAGGTTATCAAGAACTGTTTAAGCAGCTCGAAACCTGGCTGGGGGAGATTACGGGATTTGCTGGCATTTCCTTGCAGCCCAATGCAGGGTCTCAGGGTGAATATGCAGGTTTGCAGGTGATCCGGGCTTACCATCAACATCGGGGTGAGGGCGATCGCACCGTTTGTTTAATCCCCGAGTCGGCTCATGGCACCAACCCTGCCAGCGCGGTGATGTGTGGCATGAAGGTCGTGGCGGTGAAGTGCGATCGCCAGGGGGATATTAACCTCGCAGATCTCAAAGCCAAGGCCGAAAAACATAGCGATAAACTAGCCGCCTTGATGATCACCTACCCCTCCACCCACGGCGTCTTTGAGGTGGGCATCCGGGAAATCTGCGAGGTGATTCACGCCCATGGCGGCCAAGTGTATCTAGATGGTGCCAACATGAACGCCCAGGTGGGGCTCTGCCGTCCCGGCGACTTTGGTGCCGATGTCTGCCACCTCAACTTGCATAAAACCTTCTGTA
>JBMYQW010000128.1:0-12037 GCA_049601735.1 Spirulinaceae cyanobacterium | reverse complement strand
TGGGCAACAGGGCAATGCCAATGCCCCGGATCGCGGCATCGCGTAGCACCTCGCCATTGTTGGCACAATAGCGACAATGGATTTTGACGGCTTGCTGTTGGCCGTTGGGGCCAAGCAAACGCCATTGGTTGCCCGTGGCCAGGTAGCCATATTTGAGACAGTCGTGCTGACGCAGGTCGCCGGGGACTTGGGGGATGCCCCGACGGGTGAGATAGTCCGGCGCGGCACAGAGAACCCGCCGGATCGGGGCGATCGCTTGGGTCATCAAGCTCTCGTCTTCTTGCTCCAGTTGGGCGATCCGCAAAGTGAGATCAAAGCCTTCGCCAATCAGGTCAATGAAGCGATCGTTGAGGGTCAACTGCACCTGCACCTCGGGGTATTGGGCAATAAAGGCGGCGATCGCCCCAGAAAGATGCAGCGTCCCAAAGGACATCGGGGCATTGATTCGTAAGGTTCCCTTCGGCTCGGTATGGAGCTGGGCGATCGCCACCTCCGCCGCCTCAATATCGGCCAGGATGTTAATGCACCGCTCGTAAAACGCCCGCCCTGCATCGGTGGGGCTGACCCGACGCGTGGTGCGGTGTAGCAGTTGCACGCCCAACTCAGCTTCGAGTTGTAACACCAGCTTATTGATAACGGAGCGGGATTGGCCCAAATGCCGCCCCGCAGCGGCGAAGCCACTGTGCTTCACCACCTCGGTAAAGGCCTGGAGACTTTCAAGTTTCAGCATGGTTCGGGGTACGGGGGAGCGCCGCAATGGAAAGGGGGCAAGAGGGCGAATGCGGGTTGAACCTCGTCCCGCTTGCGATCGGTCGTTTTCAGGATACCGTAGGGGCAATCTCCCAAGCGCAACATGGCATCCGCTTCACAATTAGGCCATTTGTGTGAAATTTTCATCAATTTTGCCCTTGCACAGTTGTGAGCCTTGAAGACTGCTGTTTACGATGGAACCAACAGGGAAAGAGGGGCAAAATGACGAAACCCTCCTCAGCATTTTTGCCAATTCTGTACAAGCTAGACATTGATAACTGTCACAAATTACGAGAGAAAGACCATGAATTTATTTACAAAGTTGGGTTTGGTTAGTCTTTTGGGCGGGGCAGCGATCGCCACCGCTGCTGTTCCGGTTTATGCCCAAAGTTTTGCCACGAAAACAGAAGTCTACAATCCGGGGACGGGTAATATTGCTGGCTATCGCCAGGACGTCACCAATCCGTTAGGAGCGCCTCAAGCGGACAAAACCAAAGACTTCTTGAGCTTAGGGATGGGGGGAAGTGCCATCTTTAGCTTTGCTTCCCCAGATAACTTAGACGGTTATTTCAGCGGGAGCATCACCGTTTGGGAAACCACTTGGGGTCATAAAAGCCATCAAGGTCAGTACGACGAGCGGATTGAAGTCTTTGTCGGTAATGATCTCAATACTGTGGACAATTGGCTGAGTGTTGGTGAGATTTGGAACATCCGCGACGGGGCGTTTGACACCAATCAAAGTGATGGGCTAGCTGGTTCCGGAGCAACCCTCGACATTGGCAATGACGAGCTTTACAAATATGTGCGCGTGGTTGACCTGAGTGGCAAGCGTGCCGATGGTTTTGATGTGAATGCGATCGCAGTCAATCCTGCTGGGCAGCCCACAGAAGCTGTGCCCGAGCCCACGACGATTATCGGCGGATTGCTCGCCCTCGGTGGTGGTGCATTAGCGAAGAAGCGTCGTCAGGGTTAGACTGTACCCTTGAATCTTTGCTAACAAGTTAACTTAGGAATAGAGCGAGCTCAAGGTGTGTTTCACCTTGAGCTTTTGATTTTTTTGGAGATTTTTCAGAAAATCGTGTTATGCCAAATTCGAACGTCAAACCCGAAGAGTTCTCCTACTGTAGAGGCTGGTTTTTCCTACCCTAAGAGGTATTTATTCTTGGTGCATACAACTCGAACTTAGTATTCGATCCGGATAAAATCCATGATTTTTCGTTTCAGGCTTTTTTGTCCTCGCCTCTCTGGATTTTTACATCGCTACCTTCACAAGATTTTCACAGTCTTTGTTTAGATTAATGATTGTCAGAACGCATTTTCTCTGACTGCTTCAATCCGATGCATCTCAATTAATGCTGAACTGTTCACTCAATTAGGAACATAATCCATGAATCGTATCAAATTAAATGTAACCTTAGTTGGTACTCTGGCTCTGAGCCTTGGTTTCGCTACCAACGCCCAAGCGAACCCTTTTGTCAGCTTTGAAGATGCTGGCTCCAAAGGTCTCAGCGATAATCAATCCATCACCGACCAATATTCTGATCTGGGCTTTAGCTTCGGCATAGATAATGATCTCGATGGGATTGCCGATAGCGGCATTGTCCCGGCGCTTGAGAAAGTGGGGGGCGGCGATCGCACCGCTGGCTTTGTTAACTCCGGTAAGGGCAATGATGTTGCGGAAGCGGGCTACTTTGACGAAGCCAATGGCGTCACCTACGCCGATCGCCTGGGGAATTACTTCCTGCGCACAGGCGGACTGGGCGGCAACGGTGGCAACCTCTTGATTAGCTATGCCAATGGCACCTCCGCAGCATCCGGTGAACTCTGGGATATTGACGGCAACGCGAATTTCAACCACAAGGATGGTGGCCCTAAGCGCGATCGCACCGAACTCTGGGAGGTGCAAGCTCTCAGCAAAACGGGCGATATTCTGGAAACCCTCACCAGCCCCTTAGGAACCCGCCACAATGGGGAACTCGACGGTAAGCCCTGGCTCTGGTCATTTGAGCGTGAGAGCGCAGACATCGGTGCAATTCGCTTCGTCTTCACAGGGGATAGCCCTGCCAAGAACGTCGGTCTTGCCTTTGACAATTTCTCTGCCTATTCCGTTGAAGGCAGTGATGCCGCAGTGCCCGAGCCCACGACGATTCTTGGTGGTCTGCTCGCGCTCGGTGGTGGTGCATTAGCCAAGAAGCGCCGCGATCGCTAACCACGGTTCGCAGCGGTGGGGCGATTGAGTATCACGGCAACATGAAGAGGTCTCGTCGTGCGGTCTAACAGCTCACTCCAGCGGCTGGATACGCTGATGTGGGCATGACTGTTTAGAGGGCTAAGACTTCAACTCCGTCCTGGATTGAGCGGAGTCGAAATCTTAGTCCAGGACGGAGTTGAAGCCCGATTACTCGGGTTAGATCGTCTGGGAGTGCTCCGGTGCGATCGCGCTATCATAAAGCCAGTATCATGCTGATGTACTCATGAACCCTGTCAAAACCGTTACACCCTTCCCGGATCACACCCAACTCCCCTGCGAGGATGGCACGTTTGTGAAAAATTTCCAGGAGCATCCCCAAAGCGTCTTGCTTACTGAGTCGATTTGTCCAGTACTCGATCGCCTCCATCCGGATGGTCAATATTGCATTGGTCAAGATAGCGGCATCTATTGGCGGTCTGTTACTCCCCCAAATTCTCCACAAAAAGGGGCTGAAGCGCCCGACTGGTTTTATGTCCCCAACGTCCCCCCCACCTTAGACGGTCAAATGCGCCGTTCCTATGTCCTTTGGCAAGAAATCATTCCGCCTCGCATCGTGATTGAATTTGTCTCGGGGACGGGGGCGGAAGAGCGAGACAAAACGCCTTGGACAGGCAAATTCTGGGTCTATGAAACTGCCATTCGACCCGCTTATTACGCCATTTACGAAGTTCAGAAAGCCCAGGTCGAGGTCTATGAGCTGCGAGGGGCTCATTATCAACTGTTGCCAACCAACGCCCAGGGTCGTTTCTCCATTGATACGCTAGGTGTGGAGCTGGGCATTTGGCAGGGGGTGTATCATCATGTGGAGTTGCCTTGGCTGCGGTGGTGGGATGCTGCGGGTAATCTGCTCTTGACGGGGCCAGAGCAGGCTGAACAAGCGCAGGTAGAGGTGGAGCAGGAGCGTGAGAAGAATGCGCAACTCATGGCGAAGTTGCGGGAGTTGGGAGTTGATCCGAAGACGCTGGATTAGTGGCCTATTGATCGGCAGCAAAATGAATGGAGTCATGCCAGCATAACAATATATGAATTCCTCATTTGAGGTATACAATCTCGCAAGCAAATGCAAGAAGCAGAAACACTGAAACAAGCAAAATGTGGTCTTACTCTTTTTCTAAAGAAAGAATGCCAAAAACAGATTGATAAGGTAGTTGAGATCAACTTCATAGATTCAAGTACACTGCACTGTAAAATCAAATGTAAGTCGAAGCTCACAAGTGTTGATTCAAAAGTTATTTTGTGCTTTTCCATGCCTTTCTTGATGTCTTTTCTAGAAGATGCTGATATCGAACGCTATGCAGTCTCTCTCCTTGATGCTCAAGAATGCACATTTATGTACGCGATATCATCAGCTTCTGCTGTCAAAAGTGCATCCAGAGGGGAGAGTATTGAATGGCTCAATGGTACAGTCTTGGAAGATACGACCGATTTGCATTTGTTGCAAGTTGCGAAAAACATAGTTTCTACCACAGAGCGGACATTAAGAGATTTTGTTCATGAGGTGATGCAATTATCTCATGGACAGGAATGGTGGCAGGAGAATGTCCCTGACAAGATTAGGACTGGTGTCTCTAAAATCACTAAAAAGAAAAAACTGGCTGAACGGGAATTATTGGAGCACACTTACATACACCATCTAAAAGATATAATTCTGCATAATTGGAGTCATTTTGAGTCTAGTCTTGCTCCTAAAGTTGAATTTGAAGAAACAATGAAATCCTTTAATGTACTTCGTAGGGAGGAAGCACACAATCGTCTCCTTGATCAAGACTACATTGAGAAACTAAAGGGTATTCAAGGCAAGCTCTTCTCCGGCATTGCCAAAAACCACCCGCACCTAGTAGACAACCTTCTTAGCAATGACTGGAAATTGAAGGTAGGGGAGATAATCGAAAATTACTCAAATTGGTATGCGAGACAAAAGATGGAAAGGAACAATCTCCAACAAGTTCTATTGGTTTATGAGCGAATGTGCGAGGAGCTTAAATCTGTAAGTGATCAAATTAACTCTATTTACACTCCACCTAGCTGTTATGGACGAAAAGAAGAAGTATCATATCTATTTATGAATTTGAGAAGGTCTTTCCTGAGAATGATGAATTGTGTCCAAAAAAATAATTTAGATTCTTTACGAGAGGCAGTTAAAGATAATCAGAGAATCTCAAATAGATTTACATCTCTTAAAGAACAAGTATTGTGGGAAAAGTAAGTGACGAGCAGGAAAAAATTACCACCATTAATTACATCAAAAATGAGAGAATTAGCTCTACAGATCTCGATCGCCGCGCCGTTTTTAAATCTGTACTGCGAATAACAAAGCAGGCGAGAAATTCATCATCAAACTCCAGAAAAGTAAGCAATACCTCTTCAAAGAACAAACGGTTTACTACTCTACAATCACTCCCGCTACTAGAGTCTCCTCCGGATGAGCGACTACCGTAATATTGAGCGACTTGAGCATTGCCAACCCATAGTTCATCACCGCTCAGGTCAAACGCCAGTCCCGAAAATTGCGTCCCAATCTTGTTATCTTTAGTTCTTACAACCCCACCGGAATCGACTCGATCAATTGCCGGGTATAGTCCGTTTTGGGGTTGGTGTAGATTTCCTCGGCTTGGTCGATTTCTTCGATCTTGCCCTGGTTCATCACCATGATGCGATCGCTCATGAACTTGACCACACTCAGATCATGGGAAATAAAGATGTAGGTGAGTCCAAATTCCCCTTGCAATTCCTTGAGTAGGTTCAATACTTGTGCCTGTACCGACACATCCAGCGCCGAAACCGACTCATCACAGATGATAAACCTGGGGTTGAGGGCCAGTGCTCGGGCAATGCAAACCCGCTGCCGCTGCCCGCCAGAAAACTCGTGGGGGTTCCGGTTCATCCAGTCGGGTTCAAGTCCCACCCGTTCTAGGAGGTAGGCAGCGCGATCGCGCCGTTCCTGGTGCGTTTTACCCACTTTATGGACGAGCAGCGGCTCCATGATCGCCGCGCCGATCGTCATCCGGGGATTGAGCGAGTTGTAAGGGTTCTGAAAAATAATCTGCAACTCTCGCCGCAACTGCTGGAGTGCCCGCCCCTTGAGCCCCGTCGTTGACTGACCGTCGAAGAAAATCTCGCCCTGAAGCTCCGGCGTTAGGCGCATCAAGGTACGGGCGAGGGTCGATTTACCACAGCCCGATTCGCCCACCAGGCCCAGTGTTTCTCCGGCATCGACTTCAAACGACACCCCATTCACCGCCATCAGGTAGCGTTGGGTGAAGCCCAAGGCTGTCTTCATCGGAAAGCCCACCACCAGATCTTTAACAGCCAGCAGCGGTTGCACATGAGAGGTATCGCGGGGCGCAGCAGGGTTGGGTTCTTCGCTTGCGTGGGTCGGCTGTTCATGCACCGTCCCCGCCAAAAAGTCCGCCACCGTGGGCAGATAGGTTACGGTTTGGTCGAGACGGGGGCGGCAGGCCAGCAGCCCTTGGGTGTAGGGATGGTGGGGTTGCTTAAAAATCTCCTGGACATCGCCTTGCTCGACGATTTTGCCCTGGTACATCACCGCCACCTGGTCGGCAACCTCGGCGATCACGCCCAAATCATGGGTAATGAAGATGAGCGACATCTGGCGCGATCGGCAGAGGTCGCGTAACAGCCGCAGAATCGCCGCCTGCACGGTGACATCGAGTGCGGTGGTGGGTTCGTCGGCAATCAGGAGGGTTGGGTTGCAGGCGATCGCTAGGGCAATCATCACCCGTTGTTGCTGACCGC
This sequence comes from Spirulinaceae cyanobacterium, assembly GCA_049601735.1. Lineage (GTDB taxonomy): Bacteria > Cyanobacteriota > Cyanobacteriia > Cyanobacteriales > Spirulinaceae > SIO3F2. Next base: position 5,280 of record JBMYQW010000128.1, on the reverse strand, counting down.
CGGAGAGTTCATGGGGGTAGCGTTGCAAGACCGCCCGTTTATGGGCATTGAGCCATTGATTCAGTTCTCGCTCTCCGGGGCGATCGCTGGGCTGCTCGCTGCCTTGGGCCGCCAGTTCCGCCTCGGCTTGGGGGCGCAGGTCGGCGTCGCTGGGGATGAGTTTCACTTCTTGCAAGACGGCGATCGCCCGCCGCCGCGCTTCCGGAGCGGCCACGTGCTGATGGAGTTGGATCGCTTCGATGATCTGAAAACCAATTGTATAGACCGGATTGAGCGAGGTCATCGGATCTTGGAAGATCATGGCGATCGCCTCACCCCGGTATTGGCGACGCTCTGCCTCGGGCACGGTCACGAGGTTCAACGGTTTCGCCTCCCCTGGCGTAAACCAAACCTCTCCCCCCATGATCCGCCCCGGATTTTGCACCAGCCCCATCACCGCCAACGAGGTGACAGACTTCCCGGAACCCGATTCGCCCACAATCCCCAGCGTCTCTCCCCGCGCTACCTGAAAGCTAATCTCGTCCACGGCGGTTACTGTTTCAGTTTCGGTGAAAAACTGCACCAGTAGATTCTGGACTTTGAGGACGGGAGCATTCATGAAGGTTTTGGGGGGCAAGAGATTGGGCTGATTTTAGCAAATTCAGGACAGATGCTCCGGGACGGAACTCGCCCGGCTCTGCCAGAACTAATGTTCAGCCCCCAGGCATCAATTGTTCAGCCCCCAGGCATCAATGCGCTCTGGGGCCAGTTGGGGCATGACGTATTGACGTTCGGGGCCAGGTTCCCTAAGGCAAGCAAGGAGAAGGTCTCACCATAAGGTCTCACCATGCCGTTGAAACCCGGCTGATGGCTTGACCCGAACAAACTTGTTTGGAGAAGCCCAAGGGGTAGCGATCACTTGCTCGGAGAAGGGGAGAATGCGCCTGATGCTAAGGCATTCATCCCTGGCAAATTCAAAACCAGCTCTGCACTCCAAACCCCAAGGGGCGCTGAGACTGCAACCGTTGCGCAACCCGCAACGCCCCCTGACGCCCGATCGCCGTCTCAAACACCGAGGAGCAGACCAAATCCAACCTTTGGGCCTGGCAAAACTCGATCAGTCGTTGGGGCTCACCCGCGATCGCCACCTTCACCACATAAATTCCCCGCCAACCTGCCGCGTAGCACTGTTGTAAATCTGCCCAGGTTGAGACCGATTCATCAAGGGCGATCGGCACTGAGAAAGTTCGGGAAAACGCCTGCATCCGGTCAAATTGGGCTGGAGGCAGCGGCTGCTCGATAAATTCCACGTTGCCCTGAGCCTGGGCTAGTTCCAGCCATTGCTCGGCGATCGCAGGCGTCAGACCACCATTGGCATCGAGACGAAAGCGAATATCTGAGGGACTCTGCTGACTGAGTTGCCGCCAGATCCCTTGCTCTTGGGCAGAATCTTGTACACCAATTTTGCACTTGAACGTGGTTGCGCCCTGCTGATGCAACACCTGAATTTGGGGTAAGGCTCTCAAGTTTAAGGGAATCAACTGCGCGACTTGCGCGGCGCTCAGGTGAATGAGTGGCGTGGGATTCTCTAGGGCTTGAATGGCTGTGGCAAAGCCAAACTGACAGGCAGGCAAGCAATCGGGGATTTGGGCCAGGGTTGCACAATCGCGGCGATCGCCCAGGCTCTGGCAATAGGCGATCGCCTCGCCTAAGGTTTCGGTGCCAAACATTGGCAGCGGCGCAATTTCCCCTTGCCCCTGGCGACCGTCTGCGGCGGTCAGCGTGACAATAATGCCCTCACGGTCACGCCAGATCCCATGAGCTGTTCGGAGGGGCTGTTTAAACGGATAGCAATAGGGCGTGTGGGTGACCTGAAACATTGGGACTAGAACATTATGGCTGGGGAATTTTGACCAGAAATATCGTGACTGCAAACACCCTGCAATTGCGATCTATTGCACTAATAGTACAATTATATTAAGGTAGTGAGCAGAGGCGTTTCAGGAGGTTGAGTCCCATGGATAATTTTCTCAAAGGCATTATTGGACTTTCAGTATTAGTGGTTTTGGCAGGCATCGTGGGCGCGGCGCTCACGGGGTCCGATCGCGCCTTTGACCTCCAACCCTTCTTGAGCATCTTGCCCAATGCGACCGCCCCCACGGGTGGCCCCCAAACCCAGGGTCTGCCCTCGGTAGGGTCGGCCACGCCGGGGACAACTCCGCCTCCCACCAGCCAAGATCTCCTAGCAACCTGCCCGCCCGGCTCCGTTGATCCCCAGGTCGAGGCAGTTCCCCTCGCCAGCGCCGAACAACTCCGCCAACAGCTCGCCGTAGGCCAACCCTTCACCGATCTCATCGAAGTGCAAAACCTGCTCGGTGCACCTAAATGCCATTATCTCAGCGATCGCACCCGCCATTATCACTACCTCGTGGAGACGGGCAAGGCGATTACTGCGCAACAGGTGGGCGATCAACCCGAAGTCACGATCACGCTGATTCACTTTTAGGGTTTCCCCATTACGAACTGCCAATTGCGAACTGTAAACTGCGCCCTAACTCAACACCATGACGACCCCCTTCCCCCCCAACCATGGGCAAACCAACGGCCACAGTCCCAGACATATTCCTGGTCACAGTCCCCCCCGTAAAGCTCCACCCCCCAGCCCTACTCCCCAAGAGATTGTGGATGCCGAATTTCTGGAGCAGGAAATCCCACCCGATCCGATGCCCTCCCCATCCGGCCCCTTGGGCGTTGCGGATCTAGACTCCGTCGCCCAACAACTCAACCAGTTTGAGCACCAACTGAGCCATCAACTCCAGCTGTGGCAATATCAACAGACGCAGCTTCAGGGGCAAGACCGTCAACATCTGCTGCAACAGCTTTGGGACACCCAAGAGCAAACCCAGCATCGCTTTCGTCGGCTGTATGAGCACCTCCGACAGGTCGAGCAAAAGCTAGATCAGGCGCTTCAAGAGCGTCGCACCGAGTCCTCGCGGCGCTCGATTTTTGTCCTGTTAGGCGTGTTTGTGCTGGCGATCGCTTACATCACGGTGGGTTATCCGCTGCTGCACCGACCCTTGCAACCCGGGCAGCCCGTAACCCCGTCAACACCATCACCCCCGCTGCCCTCCCAAATTCAACCCCAGACCCAACCCCAGACCCAACCTCCAACCTGGACGATTCCTGATCAGGCCGATATTTGAAGTCTTTGAGGTAATATGCATTTCCCTGCTCGTTCTCGGACTGCTCGTTCTCGGGCAATGCGTCGCCGCTCGCGCCGCCATCCTCTCCGGCGCTCCCCTGGGCATCATCTGGGGCATCATCCGGGGCATGATTCTAGGCGGCGTCGGGGGCACAAGTTGCCTGGGTTACTGCTGCATCGATGTCTGCAACAGCTCATGCTGGCAATCTCGCCCAGCCAGCGTTCGACCGCTGCGGGACTCGAATGGTCGGTCGGCTATGGTCTGCTGCTGATCGCCATGTTCCTCTGTGTGGTGCTCTCTCCCCAGGGGCGATCGCTGCTGCAAATTGTGACCGCGCCCCTGAGCCAAGTCTTGGCGCAGTTACCCGAGCCGCGGTTGAGCAGCCAAGAGCTGTTTGCTTCGTTAGAGGGTTTAGGCGTGCGGGCGATCGGCCATGCTGAGGGTAATCTCACAGTTGAGGGGAAACAAACCCAGCTCTATTGGGGCCATACCGATCCGGGCAATTTCCGACGCAACCAGGGCTGGTGCTCGGATCAGGGTCGCGGCGGCGGGAACCCTGAACTCGCCGATCGCAAATGCCTAGAGCGGGTGCAGCAGCGGCTAGATTTGATCTTTGAAGACCTGAAAACAGCCGGGCTCGACCCTGACCAAGACCGCTTGGCTTTTGTGAACATGGTCGATCTCTATAACCAAGCCTCCCCCTGGGTGAGTCGCCAATTCCCGAGCAAATATGCCGAGGCGAACAAAGCAGGTAAAACGGGCGAGACGGCGATCGTCTGGGCGCGGGTGGAGGCCTTCCGGCGCAACGGACGCATCGATGCCAGCGGTCTGATTGGTATCTGCCGCCGCGAACGCCGCCCGGTGAGTGATTGGGACTGTGTTGCTCAGGATCAGCGCCGTCGCGCTCGCGCCATTGAACGGGTGTTGCAGCAGGCGGAGGTCCGACCCAACGCCACTCCTTCACCCCCCGCGGCCTCGGCTCTATATATCTGGCCCACCCAGGGCAACCGCTCTCAAGACTTCAGCACTTACCACAAGGGGATTGATCTGGCTAATGCCGAAGGGACGATCGTGGTCGCAGCGGCGGCGGGGACGGTGACATTCGCGGGCTGGGACACAGGGGGACTAGGGTTGGCGGTGGTCATTGACCATGACGATGGCAGCCGCACAGTTTACGGCCACCATCGTAAACTCTGGGTGACGACGGGTGAAACAGTGCAGCAGGGTCAGGCGATCGCTGAAATGGGCAACACGGGCAACTCCACCGGGCCGCACTTGCACTTTGAACTCTACCGCCAAGGCAAAGTCGTTGATCCCAAACCGTGGTTGCCGGGCGATCGCTGAAGCGTCATTGCTTGAGCCATACTGCCTAGCGTGGCAAAACTTACAAATTGCGAATGGGTTTGACCCCCCCAAACCATTTGTCGATAGAGTTGAGTGAACAATCGTCACGATTTGGAGGGTTCCCCCATGCTGGTTCAATTTCTCATCATCACCGCCATTACCACTGTTAGTTTGCTCATCATCTCGAAGCTGCCCCTGGGGATCTTTATTGAGAGCATCCCCAAGGCTTTGATATCAGGGTTGGTATTGGGGCTGCTCAATGGTGCTGCCCATTGGGTGTTTGGCTTGATTGAGAGTATTCCTTTGCTAGGCGGTCTTGCCACACTCATCATCAATATGATCACCTTTGCCCTAGCAGCCTGGCTAGTACGAGGCTTTGAGCTCAAGTGGGGCTTTATGAGTGCGCTACTCGGGTCGATCGCCCTGAGTGTTCTCAATGCGGTGATCGCCAGCTTCTTCTAGGAATATTCCAAGAAAAAAATGTTCCAGAAATGGTTTTCGGGGATGGTGGGCAAGATGCAGATTATCACTCCGGGAGGCCACGCCAACGACAAGCTCACTGACCACCCGCGCTACGGAAAATTCAGCCAATCGACCGTAGCGCAGGCGTCTCGCCTGCCAAGGTTTAGAGCATTCTGCAATTACCAGATTAAATTCTTAACCCTATATTAAGAGAGCAGTCCCTTATGTCTAGGTCAGTAAGAGCACTCCAAGGAAAAAAGCGTTCCAGAAATGAGCTTTTTGGGTGGCGGGC
>JBMYQW010000127.1:0-12058 GCA_049601735.1 Spirulinaceae cyanobacterium | reverse complement strand
TTTTCCCGCAGCCGAATTTGCTCTAGAATCTCCCGACGAAATGCTTTATAGCAGGTTTCCATATCGGTCAGATTCAAATTGGTCAACATATTCGAGAGCGTCGTCAAAAAGACATTGCCCACCATATGCCAAAAGTAGAGTACACGATGGGGCCGTCCCCCCATAAATCGAGAGCCAAAGACCACATCCGCTTGATTGTTGAGAATGGGTTCAATCATGATGCCGTATTCTTGGGGGTCGTATTCGAGATCGGCATCTTGGATGATCACAATATCGCCCGTTGCGGCCTGAAAACCACTGCGGAGCGCCGCCCCTTTCCCCTGGTTCTGGGCATGGTAAATAACCTGATCGACCTGCCCTGCCAGCCCATTTGCCAACAAGGTTCGCGTGCCATCGGTCGAACAGTCATCCACAATAATAATTTCTTGATCGGCGATCGGCGATCGCTGCACCGCTGCGATGATCGAGGCGATCGTGTGAACTTCATTAAAGCAGGGAATCACGACGGAGAGCTTCATTACACGAACAGATAGGAGCACCAAAAGAATCCAATTTTGGCCCGTTGCAGTCTACCACTGTTCCTAGATCCATTGCGCAAACCACATCCGCAGTTGATAGCCCTCCGGCGTCAGGGGTAGGCCCAGGTAAATCGGTAGCCAAAACCAGAACGCCACCCCCCCCAACCCCAAGACGCTAACTGCGATCGCCCGCGAGAGCCCCTGCTGCTCCCAGGCTTGCCAGATCCAGTAGGCCAGCGCCAGTTGGGCAAAGACCAAAGCACTCATGTAGTGGTAAAGGAAGGTACAGCGAGAAACTAGCGCCCAGGGCAAGAGGTTCGCGCCATAGCCCCAGAGGCAATAGCGCCAGATCCCCGCTGTGGCTGAGGGGCGAAAGCTCAGGCAACCTAACAGCATTAGGGCGATCGCGCCCGTGGCGCACCACCACAGCAGCGGGTTGCCCATGGCATGAACCGCATAGACCACCGTTTCAAAGCCATGGGGCAGGGGCGGCATCGCCGGAACCAAGCTGCGCAGATCCGCCGCCGTACTGTAGAAGTAAGCGACGGGTCGCGCCATCAGCGGCCAACTGTACCAAGGCGAACAATAGGGGTGTACCTCTGCCCCACTGCCCACTGCGCCATGAAAGGTCACCATCGCACGATGCAACTGCCACAGGTTCAGCTCCGGGTTGAGCCACAGGTGAGGCATCCAGAGCAGACCGTAGACTAGGAGGGGCAGAGCGACAAAGTAGCCCAGGAACTGCCCTAAAGAGAGTCGTCTGATGCCAGATTCGATTTGGATGGGCTGAGAATAGCGGCGACCCTGTGCCCTCACCCAACCCTCTCCCAATCTGGGAGAGGGCTCCTCTTCTAATGCTGTAAGGGGCAGCCGCAGGCGGAGCCCGAGCCAAAGACCGTAGAGTGCCAAGCCAAACCCCAGCCCGTTCCACTTCACCGCCACGGTGCAGCCCAAGCAAATGCCAGCGAGCGTCAGCCATTGCCAGCGCAAAAGCGACGGGTTGTCGGGGCGGGTTTGGAACCTGCCTCGACCCTGCTGGGGAATCTGTAGCGGCGGGGTCATCGCCAGCAGCAAAAAGAGATGGCTCAACAGACCAAACAGAATCAAATAGATATTGTTGAGCCCGAAGCGCGACTCAACCAGAAACAAGCCGTCGAGGAGAGCAATGAGGGCAGCGATCGCCCCGAAGAGCCGATTGCCTGAAAGGCGAGTGGCGATTAACCCCAGAATCACGGGAATCCAGGCCCCGGCGATCGCATTGAACCAACGATAGCTCCAGGTCGATCGCACCGAGCCCGTTAGGCCATTAGCTAACTCCTGACCAATGGGCAGATGGGCGCCCAGATGTGACCCCAGCCAGATGCCCACCGCAATGAGGTATTGGCTCAGGGGTGGATGAGAGTTGTAAACGTAGTCACCCAGCAGATAGCGGTTGGCAAAAACCGGGTAATAGATCTCATCAAAAACGAGGGTATTAATCTGGCCCATGCGCCACCAGCGCAGGGCCAGCGCCACCACAAAAATCCCCGCCAGCAGCCAGCGCAGCCAGGGCCAAGCGGAAACCATTTTCGGGGGTCGATGGGCAGGGATGGTTGCCATGGGCCGAGCCTCTCCCATAGAGGTCTGACAATCTTCCCAAGCGTACCAATAAGCTCCGGAAAGGGGGGCTGAATTGGCGGTCTGTCATCCCTGAGGGGTCTAGCAGAATTAGGGATTTTTAATCCCGACTTATTGAGTCGGGATTGTTTGACGCTCTTTTTGAGGTCGTGTTAGTATCAGGCGACTCTTTTGGCAAATGTCCGTACCGTTTTGCCCTTTAACAGATTTCCCATTCCCTAAAACCATGACAGCGATCGCCCCTCCCCCCCAGCGCAGCGAAGCCGCCACCCTCACCAAATTGGTCTCTAAAGAGGGCGGCTATGAGTATGACCTCAAGGCTATCAATATTTGCGAGAACACCTTCGCGCCCCTTGAAGTCGCCTACGACTACGACAAAATCAAAGACACGGTCAGCCGCGCCACGATCGCCGCTGGCCCCCATTCCATCTGGCGCTATCGCCCCTTCCTGCCTGTGGCCACGGACAACGTGATTGATGTGGGCACGGGGATGACGCCCCTGGTCAAGTCCACCCGTTTAGCACGCCGCCTCGGCATCAAAAATCTCTACATCAAGAACGATGCGGTTAATATGCCCACCCTGAGTTTTAAAGATCGGGTGGTGTCGGTGGCCCTCACTCGGGCACGGGAACTGGGCTTCTCGACGGTTTCTTGTGCCAGCACCGGGAACCTGGCGAACTCCACGGCGGCGATCGCTGCCCACGCCGGTCTCGACTGCTGTGTGTTTATCCCCGCTGACCTCGAAGCGGGCAAAGTCCTGGGTACGCTCATCTATAACCCCACTGTGATGGCCGTCGAAGGCAACTACGACCAGGTGAACCGCCTCTGCTCCGAGGTCGCCAATACCTACGGCTGGGGCTTTGTGAATATCAACTTGCGCCCCTACTATTCGGAAGGCTCTAAGACCCTCGGCTATGAAGTCGCCGAGCAACTGGGTTGGCAACTGCCCGACCATATTGTCGCGCCCCTCGCCTCGGGCTCTCTCTATACCAAAATCCGCAAGGGCTTTGAAGAATTTGTCAAAGTGGGTCTCGTCGAAGACAAGACCGTCCGCTACAGCGGTGCGCAGGCCGAAGGCTGCTCCCCAATCGCCCAAGCCTTCAAGGAAGGACGAGACTTTATCGCGCCGGTGAAGCCCAACACGATTGCCAAGTCGATTGCGATCGGTAACCCGGCTGATGGCATCTATGCCCTGGAGCAAGCCAAACAAACCAACGGACATATCGAGTCGGTCACAGATGCGGAAATCGTGGAGGGCATGAAGCTCCTGGCGGAGACCGAGGGCATCTTCACCGAAACCGCGGGCGGAACCACGATCGCCGTGCTCAAAAAGCTCGCCGAAGCAGGCAAAATCAACCCCGATGAAACCACGGTAGCCTTCATCACAGGCAATGGTCTCAAAACCCAAGAAGCCGTCCAGGGCTATATCGGTGAGCCGCTCACCATTGAAGCCAAGCTAGATAGCTTTGAGCGGGCCTGGGAGCGCGCCCAAACCCTCGATCGCCTCGATTGGCAGCAGACGCTGGTGTAAAGGTGTGAATTCAAAGTTCAAAATTAAAAATTCAAAAATGCTGAACTTTGAATCCTGAATACCTGGACAATCTGTAGGGGCTGGGTTTCCCTGCCCCACGCTAGTCTGAATACATAGTACAACCCACTTGTTCAGGGTTGGATTGACCTGACCCGTTCAACTCCAACCCGATCGCAAGGATACTGGTAATCAGAATACGGGTCGGAAGCTGAAGTATTAGTGGGCATTGCCCACCCTACCTCTCCAAAAACTTTGAATTTTGCATTCTGAATTTTGAATTAACAACATGGCTATTAAAGTTCTCGTCCCCACTCCCCTTCAAAAGTTCACGAATAACCAAGCCACGATCGAAGTGGAAGCAGGCAATATCAATGCATTGATCGATGCTTTAGAAACAGCTTGCCCTGGCATTAAGTCTCGGATTTGTGATGAATCGGGTGCGCCCCGTCGCTTTCTCAATATTTATGTCAACACCGAAGATATTCGCTTCCTGGACAATGTGAATACGCCGCTAAAGGACGGGGATGAGGTCAGCATTGTGCCTGCGGTTGCCGGGGGCTAGGCATTCTCTTTTTTTAACCCAACACTTTCTCGGGGCAAAGCCCTCGTGTTTATATCGGCTAGATCTGGGACAAGCATGATGGAGTTGCTCCGATTCTGTTTGAGAAACAATACATCTCACGTTAATCTTGGTTTAGATCAATCGTTGTGGGTCAATCATTATGGAAGTCTACCGTCATGCGTGTGAAGTATTTGCCGGAGCGGCGATCGCGCTTGTCATGGCGCAACCTGCTGCCACAAACACCACCGCCACCTTCAATGCTCATGAACCTGCTGACTCTCTCGCTGCCACCGAGGCAACTGGGTCGACTATCTCTCAGCTCCATGTATCTCCTGATGATGGTTGTCTAGAAACAGATTCAAAGTCTCAACCCTTCTCAACTAGGGGAACAAAATCCCCAATTCTCTCACCTGTACCTTCAGTATCCATCGTTTATTTTGATCCAGATCAATGCATAACGCTGGATATACACGATCAGCCTGTTGGTGAAGTTCTCAAAATGCTGGCAAGTGCGGCGAATGTTAATGTACTATTTCACTCTGATCTTGAGTCCGAAAGGATAGAGTCAACAATCAGCCTACAACTTGAGGACGAATCACTTCAAGATACTTTCAGCATCATTCTAGAGCTTTCAGGCTTTAAAGCTGTTCGTCGAAGTCGGACGATTCTTGTGACTGATAGATCATTTGCACTTCCACCTCGTCGCCTCATTACCCAAAAAGTAAGGCTACGCCAAGCTAACGTAGATGTAGTCGCTAATTTTTTACAAGCACAAGGTGCACACACAATCTTTGTGGATGTAGATAGTGATACCATTCATCGCTCAGAAATGGATTGCGAGAATTGCGATCTCACTTTGGAAAGAGTAAGCGTAGTGATTAATACCCGGCTCAACGCGATTACGATCATAGGTGAACCTCATAAAGTCCAACTCGCTTTAGAAACCATTGAAACTCTAGAGGCTCAACCCCAAACGATCAATGTAAACGTCAAAATCCTGAGTGTAGACAGACAACGACTGGGTCGTCTGGGGTCGAGTTCTAGTGATTTGCCAGATACCCATCACTCTCCCTCAAATATCATCAACTTTGGTGATCAAGACTATTCTCTCCCTGATGGTGTTAGCACTGCGGGAGATTTTGTCTCGCTCATACAGGCTGCATTGGAGAATAACAGTGCAGAGATTCTACTCGATCGAGATCTAGTTGTTCCTCAGGGACGCTTCAAAGCGACAAAGTTGGTAGAAGAGATTGTAACTAACGTTGAAGTTGAGCGAGAGGTTGCTGATGGTGTAACTACTGTTAATACAAGACTGAAATCTGAAGATATAGGATTGATTCTATCGCTCAAGATGGGCTATAGCGATGATAGTGGTTTGATCCCGATGGAAGTTAATCCTACAGTGCTTTCGATTGGCGACTATCCGACAGATTCTCGAAATGTCCCCATCAGTTTTCCAATTCCAGTTGAGCGCCAACAGCTCTCATCTGGAATGCTACAGGTCTATAGTAACCAGACCGTAGTGCTAACAGGAATCATTCCAATTGGCGAAGCATTTCCCGCACCTGCACAAATACTTTCGCCACTAACAGTTCATTCTCAACCTCCTCTTATAGGGACGTTACAAGGTAATGCGCGACCTAACCCAAACCGTGAAATAGTTATTTTGATCACACCAACTCTACAGATGGAACCATCCGCGATGGATTGATATAAAGCCCTGAATAGTTCTCGTGTTGGTCAGTAGAACAAGTAGGGTGGGAAAATCATTGATCTATAGCTTTGATTGTCAGACCGCTTGTTTTGCCCACCTTACAATTGCATTCATTTGCCTCCCGCCACTTCAATAAACGTTCCTGTTGTATATGAGGCTTCATCGGAGAGTAACCATAAGATAGCATTTGCAACCTCCCTTGCTTGCCCTCCCCGCTTTAGGGGAAGACTGTCTTTGACTCGTTCAACCCGGTTAGGTTCACCACCATCAGCATGAATATCGGTGTAGATAAAACCAGGACGTACTGCATTCACCCGGATTCCTTCATCCGCAACTTCCTTAGCTAGCCCAATCGTCATTGAGTCAATTGCCCCTTTCGATGCGGCATAGTCAACATACTCACCTGGTGCTCCTAAACGTGATGCTATCGAGGAGACGTTAACGATTGCCCCTCCAATTCCCCCTCGCTTGATAGACATTCGTTTAATTACTTCTCTTGCGCATAAGAAACTACCAGTGATATTCGTTGCAAAAATTCGCTTCAGACGAGCCACATCCATTTTCTCAACCCGCATTTGCTGCTCTAGAATCCCAGCATTGTTAACTAAGGCTGTGACCCGACCCAGTTGTTTATCCACTGTCTTGAAAAGATGATTGACCTGATCTTCAGATGCGACATCAGCAGCAACAGCGATCGCACGGACTCCCATCTTTTCAAGCTCATCGACGACATTTTGGGCTGCTGCTTGGTTATGCAGATAATTCACACAAATTGCATACCCTTTTTGGCCAGCAAGCAACGCAGTTGCGGCACCGATACCACGACTCCCTCCCGTAACGACCAAAACTTTTTCCATTATTTATAGCCTCCGATTTACCTCGCGTTACTATCGACTGTGCTCGCGTGATATCGATTGTAAGGTGGGCAAATATTTAAAAATCCATGCTCTTTGACTTCAAGTTCGCTAGGGGCTGTCACCAGTTAGACTTCAAGCTCTTGTCATGACTGACTTACAGCCCCTTTTTCTGTTGCTCGGGTCGGGCGTTCGATCCCTTGTCCCGTAAGGCTTCTGGCTCTAACTATCGTAGTTAGGGTGGACGATGCCCACCCTACTTTTTCTTGATCAAACGATACTACCAAAATCGCGTCAGCGAGAGAACCACGACCGGATCGCAGACATCTTCACCGCCAAAGCAATTGGCCTTGGCGATATCTGTATCCGAGAACATCAAAGAGAGCGTATAGTTGTCACGGGTGTAACCGAGGCCAATATTCCAGCTATTCCAGTCCGGCAGGCCGAGGCGGGTATTTTTTTCGATATCTTGGCTAACGAAAGTGGTGGAGAGGAAGAAGTTTTCGGTAATGGGTACAGTGACGAGGGCTTCAAGGTACAAACTCTCGCCGCTCTCAAACAACCAGTCGGGAGAGTAGCCCAGCTCGCCTGTGACAGAGAAGGGACCAAAGTCGTAGGTGAGGCTGGGGAAGATTTCCCAGAAGTTGTAGCGAAAGCCGTCGGAGTTACCCAGATAGGCAAAATAGTAGCCAATCAGACCGGCGGAGAGGCGATCGCTAATTTGATAATTCGCGCCGATGTACCAGTCCGTCTCAATGTTGGGGGCGTTGCTACGGCCAAAATCCAGGCTGGTTCCCAGTACACCGGCATAGAGCAAGAGGTCATCGGCAACGGGTTGGTTGTATTGAAAGATGCCCTGAATCGCCGGACGGCTACGGGTTTGGGAAACGCCCCGAGCCAGATAGTTACTGGTAAAGATCAGACTGCCGGAGAGAAAGCCTGGGGTAGCTGGGTTTGCCTCCTCTTGCTCCTCAATAACCTCTTCAATCGTTTCTGGATCAAGACCCTCGCCCTGGGCCAGGAGAGCCGTCTCAATGAACGACGCCCCAGACAAAGCTGGCGGTGTAAACAGGCGATGGGCGTCAGTGACAATCTGCTCCTGATGTGTCAGGTACTCTGCCAGGGATGAGGTCTCGGCGGTCAAGCTCGTGAAGCGATCGCGCGGTGATGTCGCCTCAGCCGTCACGTCCGACGGACGGACATTGCCCCATTCTTCAGTGGGGTTTTGCTCCTCTAATGGCGTAATTGCAAGGTCGACGGCTGGCTCTAGGGGGGGGTGGACAGGTGGGGTCGCCGCCGGAGACTGGGATGGGGTTGAATGGGACCCATCAAGGCTCTGGGCAGCACCGGAGTCTGGGACACCCAGTAAGAGCAGTAATGCCAGGGGAAACGGGCTCAAGTTTGATAAAGTTCTCATACAATTCATCTGGAGTAGTGACAAGTAACAGGCGAGACAATCAGTAAGGTGTCCTCGTTGATTCTTCATACTATTGCAGGTTCGATTGTCCGGAGAACTTATGCGTACTAAAGTGAGCGAAAACCACCTCAGCCTCATCCTCATCCTCGGGGTTGGTTGTTGGGTTGGAGCCAGCCCATGAGCCAATTTGAGCTAATCATTCGCCATGCCCACTTGGGCGCGCACCCGCAATATGCCCACCAGACCGTTGATTTAGGAATTGTGGATGGGCGCTTTGCGGCGATCGCCCCCTATTTGAGCGCCAGCGCCGCCCAGGAATACGATGCCCAGGGCGGGTTTATTTCGCCACCCTTGGTAGAGTCTCATATCCACCTCGACTCAGCGGGTACGGCGGGCCAGCCGCGCTCGAACGAGACGGGCACGCTCTTTGAGGGCATTGAAATTTGGCGGGAGCGCAAGCAAAACCTCAGCTTTGCCGATGTGCAAGAACGGGCGATCGCCACCCTGCGGCGGCAGGCGGAGCAGGGGGTGCTCTTTGTGCGCAGCCATGCCGATGTGAGTGAGCCGAGCCTCACGGCGCTGAAGGCCTTGCTGGCTGTGCGGGAGCAGGTTAAAGACTGGCTCACGCTCCAGGTGGTGGCTTTTCCCCAAGATGGGCTCGGGCGGAGGAGCGAAAATCTGCGGTTGATGCAGGAGGCGATCCAGTTGGGCGCAGATGCGATCGGCGGCATTCCCCATTACGAACTCACCCGAGAAGACGGGGTGGCGTCGGTCGAGAAAATTTTTGAATTGGCCCAGCAACACGATCGCCTGATCGATATTCATTGTGACGAGATCGACGATGACCAGTCGCGCTTTCTCGAAGTGATGGCGGCTCAGACGATCCGCACCGGGCTCGGGGCGCGGGTCACAGCCAGCCATACCACAGCGATGGGCTCGTATAACAATGCCTATGCCCAGAAGCTCATGGGTTTTCTCCAGCAGGCCGACCTGAATATGATTGCCAATCCGCTGATTAATATTACGCTCCAGGGTCGGGGCGATAGCTACCCCAAGCGGCGGGGTCTCACCCGAGTCAAAGAACTCTGGCAGCAGGGCATTAACGTGAGTCTGGGCCATGATTGCATCCAAGACCCCTGGTATCCGCTGGGTACAGGCAATATGCTGGATGTGGCAATGATGGCGATTCATGTCTGCCAGATGACGGGGCACGAGGAGATCGCCGCCTGTTATGAGATGATTACGACTCAAGGGGCAAGAACCCTCCAGGTGGGCGATCGCTACGGTTTAGAGGTGGGTAAACCGGCCAGTTTTCTGCTGTTTGACGCGGCCGATGCCGCTGACGTTCTGCGCCAGCGCCTGCAACCCCGCTGGGTCTATCATCAGGGTCAATGCTTAGTCGAAACCCCACCGACGCAACCGCAATGGCATCGCTAACCCCTCAGATATGGTGAAGCGTTTTCCGTCTAGATTGGGGCCACTACCCCTGAGCGCGATCGCGCTCGGGATTTTATATAGTGCCTTGGCGCTCTTGGCCTGTGGGTTTGTCTTGCAACAGGCGGGCTATCCCTCCAACCAAAGCGAATGGGCGATGTTCCAGCAGGTGGAGGTGTTTCGGCAGGCGATCGCCGCCGGACAGCTTCTGCCGGGGTGGAACCCGTTTGCCCAGCAGGGCTATGGGGCGCTCTGGCCCTTCCGCTATCCCCGCCTCTACGGCAATGTGGTGGGTCTGTTGGCGATGCTCCTCGGCTCAACGATCGCCGCCGTTAAACTGAGCATTCCCCTCGGCTTGACCGTGGGAGCGATCGGGATGCATCAAACCGCGCGTCTACTGCGCCTGAAGCTCTCCTTTCGGATTGCCGCAGCAAGCCTACTCGTCTTTGCCAATTCCAGCTATAACCTCTGGCTGTTGCAGGGCAACCTGAGCGAATTTTGGGCGGCGATGTTGATCCCCTGGTTGTTGTACGGAGGGATCATCAGCTTGCCAGGTTCCCGACAGCACCCATTACGCACCAGCCTAGGATTGGGATTCCTCTTTGTGCTGCTCTTCTGGAGCAATGCCGTGATTTGCTACTACGCGCTGCTCCCCTTGCTGATTGTTTGTGGGGCCGGGCTCGTCACTGACGCTGCAACCGAGCCCGGCCAACGCCGGCGTAAAATCCTTGGCATCCATCTTGCCCGTATCCTGCCAGGACTGGGGGTGTTCAGCAGCCTTGTGGGCGGAGCGTGGCTCTGTCATTGGCGATTAGGCGGCACAACTGAGCTATCGCAGGCGAGTTTGGACTACAACAACTTCTACCGTCCCCCCTTGAGTTATCTGGCCGATACGGTCTTTCGCTGGCAGGAAGTCTGGGGCAGTACCTCGGTAGAACTCGGCCGGGGAATTACGATTACCTTTCTCCTCATCCTGCTGGTAACGGGTTTAGCCAGCCATCAACATCACCCTAGCCCCCAAGAACGCTTCAAATCGTTGAATGTGCGGTTCCTCTCGCTCTGCATTGTCCTGACGTTTATTTATGTCCAGTACGACTGGCTCCGACCGCTTTATCCTGAGCAACCAAGGCTGTTACTGGCCTACTTTTGTTGCACGGCGGCGATCCTGGTCTTGGTGGGACAACAGCGCCCGCTCACGCAGGCGGGGCAATCCCTCACTGCATTAGCGGCGGTCTCCGAGCGCCATGTCAGGGTGATGGTGCTGGGGGTGATGGCGATGACCTTTGTTTATTTGCAATTGCCAATTTCGCTGTGGTTCTACCTCTGGTTGCCCCAAGCAGATAGCGTACAATTTCCCTGGCGGCTGTTGAGTTTTATGACGCCCCTATTGATCTTGCTCCTCTGTGAGCGTCTCGATACCCTCTCGAGTTGGGAACCCAAGATGGCGCTGGCCAATGTCTACCGGGGGATCATCATTGTTCTGTTGGTCAATCAAGTCGCGTTTGGACTCCGGGTGCAAGGGATTCAATATCCGACCTATGGGGTTGCTGCGATCCAAGCTGCCCTGGAACCACAACAGTTGATAACAGCGCCTCAATTTCAATTTGCCCAGCCCGATCGCCCTACGTCACCCCATACCACCGCCCCTGCCCTAATCACCCTAGACCATTGTCAACTGCTCAAGACTGACCCGCCCCTCTCCCTGAAACAGCCCCAATATCTGCCCCCGCTCACCTTGAGGCTGGCGGCCCAGCCGGGTTGCACGGTCGAGTTGCACCAACATCCCAACCCCTTTCTAACCATCACTGCCCCTGCCGATGCCCAGCTTACAATCACGCCCCAACACACCACCAAAATTGAATTGCGATCGGGCCAGCAGAGCCTCCAATTCCGCCCCCGCCATGGGTTGACCGCCCTCTGGCAGCCCGACCCCCTGTAATCTAACCTGCGATCGCCCCCCAACCTCATGCTGCAATGGACTCGTTCTCAACTCTGGCCCCGCCAGCATCTCACGCCGCTGCTCGCCCTAGCCCTGAACTGGATGCTGCTCCAGCCCAACCCTGCCCCCGCGGCTGAAGCCGAACCTATCGATCGCCTTCTGCGCACCCGCCAATGTCCCCGCTGTGATCTGAGGGGTGCGGATCTCAGCCATCAGGACTTACGGGGGGCAAACTTGTCTCAGGCTGACCTGCGTGGGGCGAACCTCAGCAACAGCTATCTGGCCCGAGCGAACTTGGCGCAGGCGAATCTGGCGGGGGCAAATTTGCAGGGCGCAACGCTCCGCGAAGCCAACTTTTATCGTGCTCACTTGCCAGAAGCGAACCTCGCTGGGGCGAACCTCCGCGCAGCCTACCTGGTATAGCAAGGCTAGACCCAGTTAGGACATTTTGCAGAAGCTCAAATCCTTTCCT
>JBMYQW010000126.1:0-12137 GCA_049601735.1 Spirulinaceae cyanobacterium | reverse complement strand
AGCTCGGTTTGTAACCAAGTCTGACCCCAAGCCCGCACCCGTTGCGGCGTTTGTCCCAGCCAAGTATTGAAAATTGCCAGATCATGGATCGCCAGATCCCACAGCGCATTCACATCCTGGCGCACAGGCCCCAGATTCGTGCGTGTAGCGTAGCCATAACGACAGGTTCCGAGCTGGGGAATGACCGCTTGGCCCCGCACCACCGCCGGATGGAAGCAATAGGTATGATCCACAAAGAGCTGTCGCCCCTGTTGAGTAGCGAGTTCGGTCAGCGCCCGACAGTCGGCCGCCGTGAGCGTGAGCGGCTTTTCCGCTAAAACATGAAGACCTTGTCTGAGCGCGGTTTGAATCAAGTCTTGATGCGTAATAGCCGGGGTAGCGATCATCACAGCATCGAGATCACGACCCCACGCCTGGGTAGTCTCAGTCCAGAGCTGCACCGTGCTCGCCAGTTGCAGTTGCGTCTGCACCGCTTCTAGCCGCTCTCGATGGGGGTCAACCAACGCGACCAACTCAACAGCGGAGTGTTGCGCAAATAGGCGGGCAAAGTGGCGTCCCCAGCGGCCTACACCGATCACAGCCAAACGAATCATAGGTTAAAGAGAACAGTCCCTTAGATCAATAGGTCATGCTTTGACCATGGTAAGGTTTTTGGTGAAAGGGCAGAACGGCTAGGCCTCAGTACAGGACAAAAATTTAGAGCTGTAGGTTAGGTTGAGGCACGGATGCTGTTGGCGAAGTTAAAGAAACTTTACAAGTCAGTGAGTGAATGAGACAAAGGAGCAAAAAAATCTCGTTGCGTGTACATATTCTCTAGATGTAAGCCCATCGATTTTGCCAACTTGACTCTAATCTTTGTTTTGTGCATCTGGGAGCTGGAGCGACTATGTTAAGAAATATATATTTCGCCGACAGCATCAGGCACGAAACCCAACACCAGAAAGACTTATGGCCATCGCGTTGGGTTTCGCTGTCACTCAACCCAATCTACGAAACTCAACTTGTTCCTCGGGGTTTGGCAGGGAGCCCGTGAAAACCGCTCGGGCTATTGGTTGCGATGGTGGAATGAGGCGGGTGAGATGTTGTTGTGGGGTTCGGAGAAAGCCCGGTAGGAGCAGCAGCGGGCTGAGGCGGAACGCCAACGGGTTTGAACAACTCATTGCTCAATTGAAGGTGACTGGCCTGGAACCAGAGGTTTGGGAGGGTTAGGAATGATGTTCACGCGCAGCGACACTTGCAAAGTCAATATGTAGATTTGTCCTGCTTCCAGCCGCTTGTTGAAGGCCGAGCCGTCATGAAAGCAAATCCGTATAAAACGTTGATAAGGGGGTTATACGGAAAAAATCCATATAATTTATAGTTAGCGTGCGCTCTTCCTGTCAGCAATGCCCATGATTTTGTTTGAGACTGAGCGTATAATCTGTCGTAGATTGTTGCCGTCAGATATTGATGAGATGTACGCCGTATACAGTGATGCTGATGCAATGCGCTGGGTAGATGACGGTCAGCCTATTCAAAAGGACGAATGTAGCCAATGGTTGGCCGTTACGCAAAACAACTATGAGCTGCGTGGTTACGGAATGTCTACCCTGGTGAGCCGAGAAGATAGCGCGGTTATTGGGTTCTGCGGACTGGTGCATCCCGATAATCAGCCTGAAGTAGAAATCAAATACGCCCTTCACCGTCGATTTTGGGGCATAGGGCTTGCTACTGAAGCAGTTAAGGCGATGCTCGAATACGGTAGACGCGAGTTTCAAATTTCTGAAGTGATTGCAACGGTAGCCTCTGAGAACATAGCGTCTCGTCGAGTACTCCTAAAGTCTGGAATGGAAGAATCGGCTAGCCGCTGCGATAATAACGATTCATCTATCGTGGTTTTTATGTGGCAATCTAACTCATAATGCGCTGACGTATAACAATTTTGGCTCTAATACACTCATATTTATAGAGTTGTGCCCTAGATACTTAAGCCGCTAAGGCTAACACTACATGGCAGCGGACGGGGCAAAATTGATAGTATTCGAAGCATATTTAATTACCGCCGCTGCATTTTTCCGTTATACGGGTCTTCGGGGTTTGGGGATAAAAGTGTAGCATTCGATATATTTTTTGTGCATCTCGATCGCTGAAACCCTTTCATCCCATGACATAAGGCTGACTTATCACCTTAAACTCAGAAGACCCGTTATACAAAAAGAATGGATCCCAAGAAACTATTCATTGATGAACATTTAAAGGGTATCTGCTCATATTGCGGAGCCATAGCTGATTCACGCGATCATGTTCCATCACGAATACTCTTAGATCAGCCATACCCGCAAAATCTCCCGGTTGCAGAGTCTTGTACACAATGTAACCAAGGGTTTTCTGCTTCTGAAGAATATTTAGCATGTTTCCTAGAGTGCGTCATGCACGGTACAACTACTCCAAATAGTGATTTTAGTCCAAAAATTGCAGCAACACTAAATGCCCGCCCATCGATCAAGGAGAAAATTGAGCTTAGTAAAAGTATAGATGAAGGAAGCAATATACTTTGGACACCAGAATCAGATCGCGTCAAAGAAGTTGTTTTGAAATTAGCGCGTGGTCATGTGGCATATGAGCTTGGTATCCAACATATTGATGAGCCAGACTTTATTGAGATATTTCCAATTCCATATATGTCTGAAGCCCAAGTTGGGTCATTTTTTTTATTTGAAGATAGTTGCCTTTTTCCAGAAATAGGCAGTCGTGCTTTCATAAATACACTGACAGGAAAAACTACAGCATATGAGCAGTAGCACATGGTACAAGAAAATAGGTGTCAATATTCAATAGGTCAGTCACATGGTGACTGGGTTAAGTTTGTATTAAGCAATTATTTGGCGTGTCATGTTGTATGGGAGTAAACTTGTATAACTTATCGCTCAAGGCCGACCACCCGCTGTCGGGCTTTTTGGGTTTAATTTTGGATTAAGTGGCGGCGGGTGTCGGCTTGGCCCAGGCGTTACTCCTTATTTTTCTGGTACCTCCCGTGCCTAATTATCGAGATATTCACAATCGAACCATTGAAACGTACGAAGCGCATGCCAAGGCATGGGATGAGCAGCGTTCGAAGGTTTTATTTGAGAAGAACTGGTTGGATCGTTTTATTGCTTATCTGCCCACTGGTGGGGAAGTTCTTGACATTGGCTGCGGTGCGGGTGTGCCGATTGCTCAATACCTCCTTAGGCAAGGCTTCAATCTAACTGGAGTGGATGCCTCGCCAACAATGATCAGTCTCTCAAGCTCCCGTTTTCCCGAAGGGAAATGGATTGTAATGGATATGCGAAGTTTGTCCCTGCCTCAGAGTTTTGACGGAATTGTAGGCTGGGACAGTTTTTTTCATCTAGATCCGGATGAGCAACGAACGACATTAAGCAGTTTTTGCCAAAATCTTAATCCCGGAGGTACGCTCTTGCTCACAATAGGTGACAAAGCTGGTGAGGTGTTAGGAAGGGTAGATGGAAAACAAGTGTATCATTCCAGTCTAGATCCGACGGAATATAAGGAAATTCTGATCTCTGTAGGTTTCTCAAAAGTTACCATTGTTTGTTGCGATAAGAACTGCGGTGAACGTTCGGTGTTGCTTGCTAGTGGATTCAGCGGCTAGTCGGGATAACATATCAGTGAAAGACCCATTTCCACAATCGTTCGATGCACCAGCAAGCTCTCGGGGTAAACAATCGGGTTCAAAACACAATACATCGCGAATTGAACAGAAGTGCAACAAAACATGACCGACCTACCATGCTTTAGTCCTGATCCGAAATCTGCCTTGTCTGCACTCAAAATCAAAGATCCTGCAGGGCAGGGAGATCCATCCCCTACAGTATCTTCGGTTTCCTCGGTCGGATTTGCTATTCGCTACTCCGCCCCTTCAATCGGTGCAAAGCCTTGGCGCTGGACGTTTTCGGTGATCGTCCGGGGTTCGAGGAACTGGATTAGGTAATCGGGGCCACCCGCTTTGGAGCCCACGCCGGAGAGTTTAAAACCACCGAAAGGCTGCCGAGAGACGATCGCCCCCGTAATGGTGCGATTAATGTACAAATTGCCCACTTCAAACTTGTTTTTCGCCTGGGCAATGTGCGACGGCGTCCGGGAATAGAGCCCCCCTGTGAGGGCGAAATTTGTGCCGTTGGCGATCGCCAGCGCCTGGTCAAAATCAGCGGCCTTGAGCACCGCGAGTACTGGGCCAAAAATTTCTTCTTGGGCAATTTTTGCGTCCGGCTGCACATTCTTAATGATCGTCGGTGGCACAAAGTAGCCTTCCTCGGGGCGATCGCCCGCAAAAGCCAGGGTCGCTTCAGTCTTTCCGGTTTCGATATAGTCCAAAATCCGGCGCTGGGCTTTGTCATCCACCACGGGGCCCACGGTGGTGCTGGGCAGATCCGCCGCGCCCACGTTGAGGGATTTCGTTGCTTCTACCAGGCGCTCGATAAAGGCGTCGTACACGGGCGCGAGGACAACGGCGCGGGAGCAGGCCGAGCATTTTTGGCCGGTGTAACCAAAGGCCGAAGCGACCACACCCGCCACGGCTTGATCTAAATCGGCACTCTCATCGACGACGATCGCATTCTTACCCCCCATCTCGGCGATCACCCGTTTGAGGTGGCGCTGACCGGGCTGCAACTTGGCTGCTTCGGCGTAGATATGACAGCCCACTTCCTGAGAGCCCGTAAAGGCAATCAGATGCACGTCGGGATGGGTGACGAGATGGTTGCCGACGCTGGAGCCCGGACTGGGGACGTATTGGAAGACGCCTGCGGGAACGCCCGCTTCGATCAGGATCTCAGTGATTTTTGCCGCAATCACGGCGGAGGGCGCAGCGGGCTTGAGCAGGGCACAGTTGCCCGCCACTAGGGCTGCTACGGTCATGCCCATGGCGATCGCCAGCGGGAAGTTCCAAGGGGAAATAATCACGGCAATGCCGCGCGGTTGGTACTGGTAGCGGTTGGTTTCGCCTGCGAGATCATAGCTGGCTCCGGCGGCGAGGCGCTCCATCTCGTCGGCGTAATAGGTGCAAAAGTCGATCGCCTCCGAGACTTCCCCATCGGCTTGGGGCAAAATTTTACCCACTTCGAGGCAAATCCAGGCGTTGAGCTCATGGCGGCGACGCTCCATAATCTCAGCCGCTTTGCGCAATATCGCGGCTCGTTCGCTGGCGGGGGTTTTGGCCCAAGCGGGGAAGGCGGCTTTAGCAGCGGCGATCGCTTTATCGGCCTGCTGCATCGAGAGCTGCCCCACCTTACCGACCAGTTCGCTGGGCTTCGAGGGATTGACCGAATCGAGGTGGATTTCGGTTTGCACATATGCGCCGTTGAGGTAGGGCTGATAGCGTTGCCCCAGTTGTTCGCGAACGGTTTGCAGGGCGGTAGCGGCGGCGTCACGGTGTTGGGCGACGGCATAGTCCGTGTCGGCGGCGTTGGGATAAGCCGATTGGGCAATCAGGGGACGATCGCCCTCAACTTTCGGCGGCGCAAGCAGTTGCGCTACGGGCATATCTTCGGAATTCTGCCGTAGGAACGAGGTGTTGGCGGTATTTTCCAGCAGACGGCGAATCAGATAGGACATTCCCGGCAACAGGTCGCCGTAGGGGGCATAGACCCGCATCCGATGACCCCGTTTAACAATTGTCTTCGCCAGTTGATCGCCCATGCCGTAGAGCACCTGCATTTCGAAGCGGCGGCGGGGAATCTGGAGGGTTTCCGCGATCGCCATTGCCCGCGCTTGGGTGCGTACATTGTGGGAGCCGATCGCCGCATAAAGATAGTCATGACTCTCCAGGAGCAACTGCATCAGGCTTTCATAGTTGCGATCGGTCTCGACCTTCTGGTTATAGACCGGCTGGGGCCAGTCGTTTTGTACGGCGATGATGGTTTCTTGATCCCAGTATGCACCTTTGACCAGGCGCACGGTGACGGGTGTACCCCGCTCCTTTGCCCAGGTGATCAAGCCCTTGAGATCAGCCTCAGAATCCTGTAGATAGCCCTGAATCGTGACGCCAATATCGCTGCGATCGCGGAATTCGTCTTCCAGCAGCAAGTCTTTCAAAATCGCCAAGGTCACATCCTTATAGCGATATTGCTCCATATCGAAATGGATCGCCGCGCCCACTTCCTTGGCTTTGCGCAAGAGGGTACGGATGCGATCGCAGACTTTCGCTTTGCTGCCCTCGGGGTCAAGGGGATCAAACTGGGAATAGAAGGCAGTCAACTTCACCGAAGCCTGCACCTTGGGCAACGGTTCACCATCGGCTTGATCAATTTGCGGAATCGTAGACCATTTCGCGGCGGCGGCACTTAGCTCGGTGATCAGTTCCAGATAACGATTCAGGTAGGACTCGGCTTCCGCTTCAGTAATCACCGCTTCGCCAAGCAGATCCAGCGTGAAGGCGAGCTTCTCTTTGCGTAGGCGCTCGATCGTCTTGAGCACCTTGGGGATCGTCTCGCCTGCAATATATTTGTAAGCCATCGCTTTGACCGACTGCTCGATCGTGGTGGCGGCGATCTGGGCGGGGGGGGAGCTGGGATCGGCAAAGTTGAGCAGGTTCTTGAGCATTCCCGGCAGCTCAACGCCTTCAACGCTCATGTATTCCTGGAAGTGCCGCGCAATTTCGGTCTTGCTCTTGAGCGCGGGCAGACAGTCAATGAAGCTGAAGAGTTGGTAGCGCAGACCGGGATTGGCCATGGCCCAATCCATCAGTTTGTCGTCGATGCGCATCTGACCTTGAATTTGGGACAGGAGCGATCGCTTCTGACGCGTGGCGGCAATCAGTTCTTGGGCAATGGTTTGGGTACGGGGTTCGTATTGGGTTTGGGGAATTTCTAAAACCACAGCGATCGGTAGCTCCTGGCACGAGAATGAACAGACGATGATAGGCCACAACGGGCTCTCTATATCACCATTGTGCCGAGCAAGGGGGACTTAAAATCCAGAATGTTCAATAGTCTTTAAGCTCTGAGCGCTCCCATAGCGCGTTAGGCGTCAGGCGAGGGAAACACGGCCACGGTGTTGTGTAGGTCTGCGATCGCTCTGCCGTGCTCTTTGACGGCTTCAGTCGGGTACTTTGTGACGTTGGCTGCTACTTTGACTGGGTCAATTAAATCTTGGAATCGGGCTAGCCATGTTAGGGGGAATTCGGCTCTGCGTGGCTGCTTGGAGTTGAATGTTTAAGCCACTCTATCGTTCTCGATAGAGGCAATATGCCACTATGGTCTAAATCATGGATTTTGAGTGGGATCAGTCAAAGGCAACCGCGAAGCAGAAGAAGCACAGCGTCAACTTTGCAGAAGCGCAGACTGTATTCAATAACTGAATTGACTGACAAAAGTAGGAGACCAGGGAGTTGAAGAGTTTGCCAGACAGGGGATACAGAGATTCAGGAAAAAGATGGGAGCCAACCCTCTAGAATTGATTCACCACACAAAACCCTCAAAAGCCCTGAAAAACCGCCTTCATAATGCCCTGAAAACTTGGTTGGGTCAAGACATTCCCTGGGCGTATCTGAGCCGCCTCACCACCGGCATCTGGATGGTCATCGCCGTCATCCAAACCGGAGAAGTCAACCTCACCAAATGGCTCTCAGATCTGCCCTGCCGAGGATTATTGGCTCAAAGCAAGCAGCAGGGAAACCTAGCCCCTACGACAGAAGAATTCTTCGGGTTTAATGTTCGGATTGGGGATGAGGTTAGTTGATGACACGTCCTAAACAACTTAATCTCTTCAAGAGATGGTGAACCAAACGCAAGCAAGTGCCTGCGTTTGGTTTCGCTTTGTTCACGACAAATAAATGTCAGAGCGTCAAAGACTGCACATTTGTTTCAATCAACTCCGCTAAATCCTTTAAGAAGGCAGCCGCTGTGGCTCCGTAGATAATGCGGTGATCGCAGGTCATGTTGACCTGCATTTGTTGCTTCACCCCAAACAACCCGTTGCTCTGGGCCACGAGCTGGGGGCGAGACGCCCCAACCGCCAAGATCGCTCCTTGACCCGCAGGCAAGATGGCATCAAAGCGATCGACGCCAAACATCCCCAAATTTGAGATGGTGAATGTGCCGCTGTTGTACTCATCGGGTTGCAACTGCTTTGCCCGCGCCCGACTCACCAGATCTTTCCAAGTCCGCGACAAGCTGTAAATATCTAGCTGATCCGCTGCCTTGAGAACGGGGGTGAGTAAGCCGCCATCTGGCATCGCCACTGCGATTGCCACATTAATACTGCTGGCGTAACTGATGCCATTCTCCACATAGCTGGCATTGACCAAGGGATGCTTCTGAAGCGTCATCGCCACCGCTTTGGCCAGGAGCGCCGTCATGGTGACGCCCTTCGGTTTGATCTGTTTGTAGAGGGCATCCAAGGCATCGGTGGCGATCGTATAGCCCACCCGAAAATCCGGAGCCTGCTTACTGGCGAGCATATTCGCCACCACTGCTTTTTGGAGTGTATTCATCGCCTGGACTTCACCAGGTGTGGCGGGCGTGGGCGCAGCGGACGGCTTGGGGGCAGCGATGATCGCAGTCGTCGCCGGACTTGCCATAACTGCTGTACTGGAAGGACGACCGACGGCTTGCTCCACATCCGCAGCAACGATTCGACCATGGGGACCAGTTCCCTGGAGGGTGGCTAGATCAATCTTGAAGTCTTTGGCGAGTTTCTTGGCGCGAGGGGAGGCAACCAGACGACCCTTGCGACTGGCGCTGGACGCGCTCACCGGCGCAGGGCTAGATTGGTCAGCGGGAGCGGGAGCAGCAGTTTCAGGGGCAGGCGTATTACTTTCTGAGGTCTGCTGTGCCCCCTGCTGCTGGGCTTGCTCAATTTCTGTTTCGGTTTCTGCGAGCAGAGCGATCGCCGAACCGACAGGAGCTTCTTCGCCTTCGCTCACGAGGATTGTTGCCAAAAAACCCGCATAGAACGACTCCACATCCATATCTGCCTTGTCGGATTCAACCACAACGACGGTTTCCCCTTTCTCTACCCGATCGCCTGGCTGTTTGGCCCAAGAAACAATCTTGCCCTCCGTCATCGTGGAGCTCAGGGCGGGCATAAAAATATCACGAATCATGGCGCGTATCGATCAGAAATCCTGTAGAGCGTTTAAACCTTAGCATCTTACCGTGTTTGGGACGGGTTTTCCGCAGTGGCGCGTGGCAAAGTCTGAGAAGCCGCGTTGCTGGCAGGTGGACGAAAGCTCATGCGAGATTTTTGCCCAGCAGCGGACAGCGGTGCGGTAAGCCTGTCGTTGGCGTAGCCTCCCGGCGGGATATTGATGTCCGCGCCACGGATGAATTAGCCAAAAAAGTAGATTAAATGATCTAACTTGCCAGAGAAATCGACATTCTGTAGCGGCCCACACTTTTTTTGTCCAGTCTGTTGCTGACTTTTGACTTTTAGCAGAGGGGTGCTTATGATGCAGAGTAAGCTTAATATTTTTTTACGATTTTGAGTACTATTGCCAAATCTCAGAGCGCAAAGGCCTCATTCTCCAGATAACGGTAGCGGCAGCTTCAATCTGTTAGCAACACCCTTTTTAATCATTGTTTTCTAGCTCCAACTGTATTTTTCATGGTGCCTCCTTTGCTTGAAACGGCTTGGTCAACCCTGCCCCCTGTCCTACTGTTGCCCTCTCCTCCCCACAGTTCGTCAATTGCCGCGTCACAGACGCAAGACTTCCCTAAAGCGATGATTCCTGGCGTAACGCCTTGGCAACCCTCAACCAGCGCCACGCCTCTGCTGGACATGGATTCAGTCTCTGCGGATGCACCTCCTGAGCAACACTTGAATGATCCCCTCAACAGTCCTCATCCCATTCCCTGGAATTGGATTCTGGAAACCTATGAGACGTTCAAGCAACTACCGGAGAGTGAACCCCGCCATTACCGAACCGCAAACGTGGTTTCGCCGGAGGGCAATTATGCAGCCTACAGCCGGATTCAGATGTCAACCCAGCCAGATTTCTCGGGCAGTCAGATTACCAGTGTGATGTTTCTGGAAGACTTGCACACGGGGGATTTGCAAACTGTAACCGCGTCTTCTCCGGTGGCGCAAAACCTGTTGCCAAAGACGCAGACGGAGAAAGCGGGAGTTTTCTCAATTTTGATTCCGGTTTCTTGGTCACAAACGGGTGATCGCCTACTCGCGCGTCAGTTTGAGGGGTTATTGAGCACCTCGCTCGCCTCTGACTATGCCGTTATTTGGGAACGATCGACCCAGCAGACTTGTACCTGTGTCCCCGAGGGGCCAGACTATTCCAATGCGATCGTTCTTGGTTGGAGCGCAACCCATCTTGACCAAGTCCTCTTTCGGGTGGGCTCTTTAGGCGAAGACCCTTGGCTCCTGTGGCGCGTTGACCCCCAAGGTAAGACCGATCTGGCCACGGGCGATCGACCGCTTGTCTTTGGCCAGATTCAGCCCGCTACTTGGGGCGGAGCACAAATATCCTGGTCTTAAAGAGATGCAAAATTTCCGATCGGTGGCGATTCAATAGAAGCTTCTAGTGCGGCGTCAAGACTTGATTTGCGGATCACTGATTTTGAGTAAGCCTACTGCCGTGACACAGCTAAAAAGATGTATTGGTGTAGGTTGGGTAGAGCGGAGCAAAACCCAACACCGCCAGTGTTTTCAGGGTTTTGTCTCTTGATTTTATAATGCACTAACTAAGGTGTGTCACGGCACTACTGTGTAAAAGCTGTAGCGAATATCAACCCGAATTTTTAGAGCTGACAGGGCACTAGAGCATATCTGCGGTTTCTGGGGTGGAGGCCAATTGTTCAAGTCGCTCTTGCTGGTCTTGAGAAATACAAGACTCAATGATGCTGTTGATATCTCCAGTTAAGGCTGAATCCAGGGAGAAGTTTTTGCTGAGGCGATGGTCGGTGACGCGGTTGTCTTTGTAGTTGTACGTGCGAATTTTTTCCGATCGCGCCCCTGTGCCCACTTGGGAACGACGCAAAGACGTGACGGCTTCTTGCTGCTCCCGGAGCTTCATTTCGTAGAGCTTGGCCCGTAAAATTTGCATCGCTCGTTCACGGTTTTGGAGTTGAGACCGCTCCTCCGTACAAAAAACGCGAATGCCCGTGGGTTTATGGAGCAGATCGACGGCCGTTTCCACCTTGTTGACGTTTTGTCCACCTGCGCCCCCCGAGCGGGCCGTAGAGATTTCGAGATCTTTGGGGTCAATCTTGACTTCAACCTCATCGACTTCCGGCATAACAGCGATTGTGGCGGTTGAGGTATGGACCCGTCCGCCTGCTTCCGTGACCGGAACTCGTTGCACGCGATGGACGCCCGCTTCAAACTTGAGCCTACTGTAGACGCGATCGCCCTGAATCTCTAAAACTGCCTCCTTAAAGCCACCCATCTCCCCTGTAGACTCACTGACCAAGCCCACTTTCCAATGCTGCGAATCCGCGTAACGAGAATAAATTCGAACTAGATCGCCAGCCCAGATACTCGCTTCATCGCCGCCCGTTCCCGCCCGAATTTCTAACATGATGTTTTTCTCATCGTTGGGGTCACTGGGCAGTAGCAGAATTTTAAGATGTTGCTCTAAGTCCTCAATTTTTGCCTCTAGGGTCGTTACTTCACTTCTGGCCATACTGTGCAGTTCGGGGTCATCTTGAGATTCTTTGAGGATCTCTTGCGCCCCCGCCAGTTCTTCATGGGTCTGTTGCCAATCTTGATAGGTCAAGACCGTTTTTTCGAGCGATGCTCGGGCCTTGGCAACTTTTTGCAACTCGTCTGGATTCGTCACCACGTCAGGGTCAGCCAAGCGACGATTGAGTTCATTAAAGGTTTGCTCAACCGACTTCAGTTTATCCAGTAAATAGGATTCAGCCATGTTCTGCTCCTAGGGCACATCTATTACCCGCATTCAGCAGGGGAAATTGGGATGATTGAGAAAGGGGATTTTAACGCAACAAACCCAGCAGTCTCTACTGCTGGGCCAAAAAGACAAACCAAGTTTGCTATTCTTTTGAGTCGGTGTCGCTCGCGGTGTTGCTCTCAAACATCCCAAACTTACGCATGAAGCGTTCGACACGACCCTCCGTATCAATAATCTTCTGCGTCCCGGTATAAAAGGGATGATTCCCAGACCAGATTTCCACATTGATTTCTGG
>JBMYQW010000125.1:0-12142 GCA_049601735.1 Spirulinaceae cyanobacterium | reverse complement strand
TTTTTCGATGCGGGCATGCGGAACGTTATCTTTCAGGGAGCGCCATTCTTTGGGGCTGACGATGATGTCTTTCATGCCGTAGATCCCCATCGTCGGCATCTGGAGATCGTCAAGCTGGCCGCTCAGGTCGAACTCCAGAATGGTGAAACCGTCTGGTATGACGAGCCGAGCGATCGCAGCAACTTCGCCATGCTCACGGCCCGAAGCGAGAACAAAGTCGCAGGCACAGAGAATCCTTCCGTGCAGTTTCTCACCAAGCAGGTCTTCGATGCCAACGGTACAGAGCAATCCCTCTCACGGGTGAAAGTCGGCGCATTCTACACGGGGGCCGCGACGATGGGGGAACCCGTAGCGATGGAGGATGAAATCGCTGATGGTGCGTTTGCCGCCAACATCGCCAGTAGCACCGTCTGGGCTGGACTGGGAAACTGACGGCGGGGGTTGACATGATCCTCCCGACAGGAACCCTTATCTCATTCGCTGGCACTGAACCCCCTAGTGGTTATTTGGCGGCAGATGGCTCGGCCGTTAGTCGCTCAACTTATGCGAACCTGTACTCTGTCATTGGAACTACTTATGGGGAAGGCGACGGCTCGACCACGTTCAACCTGCCTGATTTTCGGGGTCGGTTTATTCGTGGACTAGCGCCAGGTCGCAACTTGAACGACTATCAAGCCAGCCAAAATAAATCCCATTCTCACACCTTCAACGTCGTCTCTGGCGGCGGGAATTCGCCCAGCCCTGCCAACGCCCTGCTTGCTCAAGATGTCATTGTAGGAGCCCAGCCTTATGCTACTGGCTCAACCGCTGACACAACGATGAAGCTAGAAGCGATTGAACCTCAAGGCGGCGATCAGGTAGTAGTTGAGAACTTGCCTGCTTTAATCTGCATCAAGTTTTAAGCCAAACAATAATAAGGGGACTCAAATGTCCCCTATTTTTTTGAGGACAAAATATGAATGAAAACGATACATGGCTAAAAGCAATTCTCGATGATTTGTCCTCTGAAGTAAAGAACCTGACCTATCGGGTTCGGCAACTTGAAGATAAGAACCTAGTGTTTTCCAGCAAGTGGGAATTTGCAATGGCGATCGCCAGTGTTGCCATGGGGATCGTCGCAATTGTGGAGCGGTTTTATGATGTGCTGAAATAGATCGACCTACCACCTCACCTGTTGCACAGACCCTGAGCGGTAGCGTCCTGGTAGCAGCACAATCCATTCCTCAAGGCAAAAACACAGAAACCCCTTCAGGGGCTAGAATTAAGAAAAATGGGCGATACTGGACTCGAACCAGTGACATCCTGCTTGTAAGGCAGGCGCTCTACCAACTGAGCTAATCGCCCGACACGGTTTGTCATCCTAACACACGATTCTCGTTTCCTGCTAATGCCCGCTGGCAAGACCCACGATCGCATTACGCTCTGGAGCTTGCCCGGCATGGTCTTGCTCGCACTCTTTTGCACCCGCAACGCCACCCTGACGCTGATCATCAGTGCCATGTATCTCTTCGGGGGTCTGATGTTTGGCCCCGACCTAGATATTTACTCCCTGCAATACAAACGCTGGGGCTGGCTGCGCTGGCTCTGGCTGCCCTATCAACGCAGCATTCGCCATCGCTCCCGGCTCTCCCATGGTTTTTTGGTGGGAACCTGCATTCGACTGACGTATTTCCTCAGCCTCTGCCTGCTCAACGGTGTGGTCGGTGTGGCGATCGCCCAGGCCATCTTTGGCTTTGACTGGAACTGGCAGGCCGTCGGCCAAGGGATTCTGGAGCTGCTCCGTGAGCATAGCGATCGCTTCTTTGCCCTCTTTGTGGGTCTAGAACTCGGGGCAATGAGCCATGTGGTTGCCGATCGCCTAGACTCCCGGCAGAAACGGTTGCAACGAGCCCAGCAAGCCCGCACTAAAAACCATCCTTCAGCCCTCAACCCGGCGCAAAACCCGGTTCAGATGCGCAACAGCAAGTTCAAGCCGTGAGTATCTGTCCCACAGGTGCGCAGTAGCCCTAAGGCGTCCACCATTGCTTCAATCTCTGGCGTGAGATTGGGCGTAGGCTGCCAGGGCTTTTCCTTACGGTAGGCATAGTAGGTCTCAATGCCATTAATCCCCGCAGCGGCGGCAGCGGGGATGAGTTCGCTGTAGGGACGGCGGTAACGCGCCGGATGGGCCAAGACGGCCAGCCCTCCTGCTTGCTGAAGGGCTTGGATTACAGTGGCCGCCTGTGCCGCAGCGCCTTGGGGTGCTTTCCCGGTCAGGTAGGGGGCGATCGCCGCCTGTTGGGGGTCAAAACCATAGCCCAAGATATGGACTTCGACACCATTGAGCAGACTGGTAATTTCCACGCCAGTCCAGAGCTGGGGCTGCAAACCCTGGGGAACGTGCTCATTGAGCCAACGGGCTGCTTGCTGGTAGCCCTGCACCGAGTGATGGTCGGTAATCGCCAGGCCCTTTAAGCCAATCTGGATGGCTTGCTCAATGAGGGCGTGAGGGGTGAGCTGGCCATCCGAGCAATGGGTATGCAAATGGAAGTTATAAACAAGCGGACAGCTCTGGGCATCGAGGGTCTGCCAGACCTGAGTGAGCGTGTGGACATCTTGAGCAGAGGGGCACGGTGGACATTGTGCTACTGCAGAATTGAAAGCCATTGTTGAGTTGGTGGTGCATCACCACGGCTAAGTGTATCGTTTTGTTACACGCCCCTTTAGGCTAGCAGAAATCCTTAAGTCCTGCCGAATGCGGCAGCGAATCTGGAGGCAGCGTGCGCCTTCAAAGGGCGTCATGCCTGACTCTCACCAGCCTGACGGGGCGATCGCCCTTCAGCAACGATGTGGAAAACTTGTGGAAAAAGAATGCCCTATTGCTGGAATCTTCCGGGATTTCACCGAAGCGGATTGCTAAAAATAGCAGTCAACCCAAGTCCTAGTAAGGGGTTGGGGGCTCTCGACTAGCCCATCTATATGATTTTGTGTAGCGGGGGAAAACTGGGGAAAACTTGTACCGTTCCGTTCCCCTGTGCCCTCTATTCTAAGCCTAGTCTGGGTTATGAGAACATTAAAAGATGTTGTGGCGGCTGGGGACAATGGCTCACGGCACGAGCGGCTGCATCCATGTTGAAGCGTTGAGGACTGGGAACGTTATGGGGAGATTTTGGGGTTGGTTGATCGTTGGCTGGATACTGGGCGGGCTGGCGATCGCCCCGGTCGTCGCTGCACCGACCCCACCAGCGACACCCCAGCCGATTGCGCAAGTGCGTCAGCACCTGCCCGATGAACCCGTAACGGTTCAGGGCATTGTCACGGTTCCCAGCGGCGCGTTTGCTTCGGGGACGGGCGATCGTGGTTTCGCCATTCAGGATGCCACGGCGGGCATTTACATCAGCACGGCGGCAGATTGGCAGTTGGCTTTGAATCAGGCTGTCCAGGTGACGGGCTCGGTTCAGGATGATGGCCATGGCTTGCTGGTTCTAGCGCCTCAGGCTCCGATTCAACGGCGATCGCTCGACGCTGACGCATCTTTGCTGCCGCGCTCTGTCTCGACGGGGGTTGTCGGTGAGGCGACGGAGGGGGAGTTGGTGCAGATCCAGGGCAAAATCACCGAGCCCCCACGCCGCGATCCGCCCTATGGCACGGGGATCCTGCTCGATGATGGGTCGGGGCCGGTGCAGGTGTTTATTAACGCATCGACGGGCATTGTCGTTCCGGATTGGCAACCGGGTCAATGGTTGCGGGTACAGGGGTTTAGCGGGCAATATGAGCAATATATTGAGGTCAGCCCTCGGGTTGAGGCGGATTTGGTGGTGGTCGATTAGGGGTAGGGGTTTTTAGATGCTTTAAACCCGTGAGTTGGGTGTTATTTGGGATGGGGTTATGTTTACGAGGAAGGGCGATCGTTTCAAGTGAATAATGGGTTGTGGTGGCGGGTCTGATCAGATTCGGCTCCTTCCCAAAGCCTGCAACGCCCGTACTTGAAGACCGTTGTGTTCAATTGCTAATCTCCTCACCCAAGAATCATGCTCTTTTTATTGATGACCTGGTTGCTGTTAGGCTTGGTTTGGCTCTTGATTGGGTTAGGGTTGCTCAATCGGCTCAGGCCTGAAACGTCTCCGCCAATTGCTCAAGTCTTTGTCTATGCTGCGATGTTGGGTATGGGTCTGACAGGGTTGGGGTGGTATGCCTTAGCACTCTTAATGCCCCTCTCCATTGGAGCCGCAGGATTAATGCTGATCGTGCTGGCTGTAATGAGTCGCTCTAGCTGGTGGAGCGTCTTTGCTGCCTTACGCAGGCTCGGCCAAGATTGGCGTATTGTTGGGCTTTATGGTGCGATCGCCATTGCGGTTGCCCTATTCATGGTTCAACCGGTTACGGCTTACGATACCGGACATTACCATCACACTGTGATCTCCTGGCTCACGCAGTTTGGCGCTGTGCCCGGTCTTGCCCTGATTCACTATACGTTTGGCTATAGCTCGGCATGGCTAGCCCTGTCTGCGCCGCTGCATACGATCGCCCCTGACCGCGCCGATACGGTCATCTCTGGCTTCGCTATCTTAATGTTGGTGTACCAAGCTCTACCGGGACTCAAGCGCATCCACCAAGCCCAGGGAAACTTGCTGGATTGGTTTTGGCTCTTAAGTGTCTTGCTCTGTCTGGGTGTTTTTGCCGTATTTGGGCTGCCGATTTCCCCTTCTCCCGATGTGGGCGTCATCTGTTTTGCCCTCTTTGCCCTGAGTCTGCTGGTGCAGCAAGTTGCCTCAACACCAAACTCTGGCGATCGACTCCCTGTGGCTTTTGCTGTTGCTGCCTATAGCTGTAAAGCCACGGCTCTCCCCCTTCTAGGCGTCGCAGGATTGTGGTACATCATTCGCCATCGGCACGACCTCCGACATCTCTTCTATTTCATCAGTTTGACCAGTCTGGCGCTCAGTCCCCTGTTTTTGTTTGGCTGGCGCACTTCAGGGTGTCCGATCTTCCCCGCAACGATCGGCTGTTTACATCAATTGCCCTGGGCCTACGATCCCGAAAGGGTTCGCTGGGTAGCGAAAATCATTCGAGATTGCGCAAGGTGGCTCTGTCCGCCTGAACCCCCTGAGGCTTACGGATTGCTCGATTGGCTTTTGCCCTGGCTGGGGCAGCAAAAACAAGCGGTCTTTTTGTTCTTGGTGAACTGGCTCGTGGTTGGGGGGACAATGCTCAAACGTCCCTTTTTTCTTAACGTCCGTTACTGGCCGCTCTGGCTGCTGACGGCCAGTGGTTCTCTCCTGGTACTGCTCAGAAGTCCTTCCATCCGGTTTGGTGTGATTTATCTGTTGATCTTGCCGACGCTATGGATTGCCCAACTTGCCGCGCAACAATCGCCCTGGCGGTTTTTGGGACTCTGGCTGGTTGCCTTGACCGTCAATCTCTGGCTCGGCGTCTCGGCAACCCTCGGAATATTGCTCACCGGGCTCGTCTTGCTTTCACTACTGGTCTGGCGGTACTCGTCTCGCTTACCACCACTGGGGTTTGTGAGTTTGCTGGTTACGCTGACGACCGCTATTACACTCCGCACATCTTGGGCAACCCATCCTTACCAAATGGCTTGGCTGTTACCGCCAGCGATCGCCCCTACCCACGACGTTGCCATTGTTTCCCGCACCGTCAATGATATTGTCTACTTCACTCCCGATCCGGATTATCGTTGGGAGCGAGTGGAAGGGGTCTTGATGTTGGAAGATCGCTGCTGGAATGCACCGTTACCCTGTACCGTGCAGCTTACTTACGACAATATTCGACTGCGGGTTCCAGCCCAAGGGATTCGCGGCGGCTTTGTCCTGCAGCAGCCATCAGAGTGAACATCGCTTCTCCACTCCCATAGAGTCTTCCCTAGCTATCCCATCCGTTTTAGCTTTGGGGGAATGGCGCGATCGCTGGCTGCTGCGCATCAGTCCTGTTGATCTGTGCCGTATCAGCAGCGATCGCCCCTTGGGGCAGACGAATGGTAAAGGTCGTGCCTAAACCTGGTTTGGATTGACAAGCCAACGCACCTTGGTGGGTTTCGACAATAATCTGATAGCTAATGGAGAGTCCGAGCCCCGTGCCGGAACCCACGGGCTTCGTGGTAAAAAAGGGGTCAAAGAGCTTGGCTTGGGTGGCGGCATTGATGCCGATGCCATTGTCTTGTACCTGAATTTCGAGCATCTGGGACTCTGGTCGCCAATGGGTGCGGATGGCAATCGCCGGTTCGCCGCCCTGCCAGTCCGGTTGGGCGATCGCTTCTTCTAGGGCATCGATCGCATTGGTGAGCAAGTTCATCAAGACTTGGTTGAGTAAACCGGGATAGCAATGAATTGGGGGAGTTTGGGGATCATAGTCTGTTGTCACGGTGATCGGCAACCGGCCGGGCTGACCCTTGAGGCGGCTACCCAGAATCATCAGCGTGCTCTCAATCCCAGGGTGAATATCCACGGTTTTTTGGTCAGCTTCATCTAAGCGCGAGAAGGTGCGCAACGACCGCACAATCTCCCGAATCCGTTCCGTGCCCACTTGCATTGAGTCGAGTAATTGGGGCAAATCGCTTTCAATAAATTCCCAGTCGAGTTCTTCAAGGAGGTCGCTAATGTCCGGTGGGGGCATCGTAACGTGGTCTTGGTAAGCTTTGATCAACACCAAGAGATCTTGGCAATAATTAGCGGCGTGGCTGACATTGCCATGGATGAAATTAGCCGGGTTATTAATTTCATGGGCAACACCGGCAACAAGCTGACCCAAGCTGGACATTTTTTCACTGTGAATGAGCTGGGTTTGGGTGGTTTGGAGCTGGGTCAGAGCCGTTTTGGCCTCCTGGGCGTTGGCCTGGGCTTGGCGGTAGAGTTCGGCTTGGTTGAGGGCGATCGCCACCTGTTCAGCCACATTCTGGAGCAGTTCAATCTCCTCATCATGCCAGTGATAGGGTGTTGCAACCCCACAGAGCAATGCACCCACCTGACCTGAGCGCGTGATCACACAGGTACCGAGTACCGCCTGGTAACCCCGGTTTTCTAGAGCTCGACGCAGTTGGACATCGTCGAGATGGGCGGTATGGTCAACCCGGAGCAAATCACAGTTCGTCAATTTCTCGGTCAGGGGGAGAAGCTGGGGATGGCGTCCCATCACTGAGGAGAGCTGGGGCAACTTGACTTCATAGACCACATCCCAAATTAAGGCTTGATCTTCAATCCAGGCAAAAGTGCAGCGATCGCTGCGAATCAGCTCAAAGATCTCACTCACCGCAGTAGCGATCACGGCATCGGATTCTAGAGAATCTCGAATTTGGCTTGATATCCGTTGCTTGAGGACCTGGGCTTGTTCTTGATAAGCGACCAATTCCTGTTGTGATCGCGCCAGTTCCCGTTGGGCTTGCTGGTGGCGAAACCGAGCCAAGGCGATCGCGCCTGCTCCAAACGATGTTATGAGGATGGCAAGCGCGCCCCGGAGCAGCATCTGATAGCGGAGAGGACGTAATTGTTGCTGGAGAGCAACTTGGGGAGTGACTGCAATCAGACGCCAGTCATAGTGAGCATTGAGATCCTGATCTGCCCAGACTCGACCTTGGGGATTGTAATGTTGCACCAAGTCCAACACAGGAATTGAACGGAATGTGTAGAGGTCATTGGCCGTGGCAAAACTCCCGGCTGGCTCACGCTCCATCATCTGCCAGATCTGTGGCAACTGCTCAGGCAAGGATTCGTGGCGACGCTCGGGCAAAACAAATCCCCATTCCCGTTCTGGATCACGATGTTGAAGCCAATACCCCTCGCCATCCACAAGCTGAAGATCGTAAAGAATCTGTTCACCCCGCACCTCTAGATGTTCCAGCAGCCGATTCCCTAGATAGTTGAGCACCAAAGCGCCCTGCAATTGACCGGCTTCATCGAAGATGGGCATGGACAGACGGAGCGTGGGCTTGAGGGGACGCTCAATGACTTGATGTTCAAGATTGAGATTGAGGGGTGAGAGATAAACATCACCCGCATTGAGGCTTTGAGCCTGAGCGAAATAATTGCGATCGCCCTTGTTTTGGAGATCGGTAATGGGCACAATCCGTGGTGAGCCATTGTTGTAGTTCACCCGAATGACTTCTTGACCCTGGCGATCGAGCAGTCGCACCTGATCGTAGAGTCGCTTGCTCCGGAGAACGGTCAACAGTTCTTGGGCTAGATCTTGACGCTCGTCTACATCGCCCGCAAGGGCGTCAGCAATTTCTTCTTGTTGGGAGAGCAAGAGCAGATCGGCGATCGCTGTTTCTAGATCCCCGGTCATAAACTGCTGCTGCTGTTCTAGTTCATGCTCTTGATCCAGAAACAGCGACTGGCGCGCGGTTCTCGCCTCGGAGCGATACAGGAGGGTTGCGACAGTCGCCACAACGGCCGCCGCAGGCAAAAACAGTCTGAGGAAGCGGCGAATAAGGGGGCGGGGTAAATGAGGCAGGCGAGGCATAGAACAAATGATTGAGAGCAGCAGCATCGTCATCTGCTCAAACAGACTGGAGTGGAATGAAAGCTAGGGACGATCGCAACCCGAATCAGGACGCAGAATATTGCTGAGATGGACATAGCAGTCGGTGATCATGCCCTAGGAACTGACTCGATCGATCGCTGCACCAACCCATCAACAGAGCCATTTTCATTATATCAATGCAGCATCAGCCGCATCTTGACGAGGTCTCGTCAGCATGAGTTCATCTGTTGGCAATTGAGCCATCTGAGCAACTGGCTAGAGCGGTGAGGCAAGGCTGTTTTTCAGCTTTACAGTTAAGATGACTACAGTTTTTGGCTATCTGCGCTCCCACCCCCAACCTCACTCATGATGAATGCCCCCTTGCAAGCCCTCCCCGACATTTGGCCCCGCTGCGCCAATCAATATGGTGATGTCGTTGCGGTTCACGACCCCCACCGCAGCCCAGAGATTAAACTGACCTATCGAGAGCTGGTTCAGCAAATCGATTGTTTTGCCACCGCGCTCCAGCAGTTGGGCGTCTGTCCTGGCGGCAAGGTGGCACTTTTTGCGGATAACAGCCCCCGCTGGCTGGTGGCGGATCAAGGGGTGATGAAAACGGGAGCGGCCAATGTGGTGCGCTCCGCCCAAGCCGAACGCCTGGAGCTGCTCTATATCTATAGCGACAGCGATAGCACTGCCCTGATCGTCGAAGACCTGAAAACCCTGGCCAAGCTGCGTCCGGAACTCGACGATTGCCCCGTTGACTTTGTGATCCTGCTCTCGGATGAGATATCCGAGCAAACTGAGCCGCTGAAAATTCTCAACTTTAACCAGGTGCTGGAACTGGGCCAAGGCGCGACCTGGGAGCCTGTGACGATCGCCCCCAGCGACCTCGCCACCCTCCTCTACACCTCCGGCACCACAGGCAAACCCAAGGGCGTCATGCTCTCCCACGCTAACCTGCTGCATCAGGTCACGGCCTATCAGGATGTGATTCACCCCCGTCCCGGCAATCGCGTCTTGAGCCTGTTGCCCAGTTGGCATTGCTATGAACGCAGCGTGGAATATTTCCTGTTCGCCCAGGGTGTCAGCCAAACCTACACCAACATTCGTCATTTCAAAAAAGACCTCACCCAGGTCAAGCCGCACCTGATGGTCGGTGTGCCGCGCCTGTGGGAGTCGATCTATGAGGGGGTGCAAAAGACGTTCCGAGAGCAGCCCCCCAGCAAGCAAAAGTTAGTGGAACGCTTCTTTAAGCTCTCTGGGAAATACATCAAAGCCAAACGCATTGCCGAGGATTTAGAACTAGAGCACCCCAATCCCAGCGGCAGCGAACGACTCAAGGCGCGGCTTAAAGCTGCCTTGCTTTACCCCTTGCACCAGGTGGGCGATCGCCTCGTCTACCGCAAAGTTCGCGCCGCTGTGGGGGGCTGCGTAGAATATTTTGTCAGTGGTGGTGGTTCGCTGGCCCGACATATTGATCTGTTCTACGAAATTGTCAACATTCCGGTGATGGTGGGCTATGGGCTCACCGAGACCATTGGTGCGGTCTCCGTGCGCGATCGTGAACGCAACCTGCGGGGGGCCTCCGGGCCGCTGTTGCCAGGGGCTGAGGTCAAAATTGTCGATCTCAATACCCGTGAGCCCGTTCCTGTCGGTCAAAAGGGGTTGGTGCTGCTGCGCGGGCCCCAGATCATGCAGGGCTACTACAAAAAGCCCGAGGCAACTGCTAAGGCGATCGACCCTGAGGGCTGGTTCGATAGCGGCGATATTGGCTTACTCACCCACAGTGACAATCTGGTGCTGACCGGACGGGCCAAAGATACGATCGTCCTCAGCAATGGCGAAAATATCGAACCCCAACCCCTCGAAGATGTCTGTGTTCAGAGCCCCTACATCGACCAAATGATGGTGGTGGGTCAAGACCAGAAGCAGCTCGGCGCATTGATTGTGCCTAATCTCGACGCCCTGCAACAATGGCTCGATCGCCAGCAGATTAAGACTCTGCACCTCCCGGAACCCGGCAGCGAGGAGCGCCAAGACCTCGACCATGCCACAATTCGCGCCTTGTTTGCGGCGGAATTGCGCGATCGCATCAAAGACCGCCCTGGTTATCGCCGCGATGACCAGATTGGTTCTTTTCGCCTGATCCTCGACCCCTTCACGATGGAAAACGGGATGCTCACCCAGACCCTGAAAGTCCGTCGCCCTGTGGTAAGCGATCGCTATCACGCTATCATTGACGGGATGTTTGAGTAAACCGCGTAAATTTTCACTTTTCCAGGAACCCCCGTATTATGAGCACTCCATTGACTGTCAAGCGTCCAATCGTCCTCAAGGTGATTGTGACCCCCCGTTGGAAGGAGGAAGTCACCACGCAACTCAATACCCAGAGCGGCCAGCTTGAAAAACAAATTCAAGATGTGGAGTTGCAAGGCCAACGGGCTGTCTCCGAAATTCAAAAGCAGGGTGTCGCCCTCACCAACCCCCAGGCACTCCAGCAAATCGAGTCGATCCAAAACCAGGTCAACCAACGCAAAAACGAACTCCAGCAAAAGCGCAATCAGCTGTTGCAGCAGCTAGAGCAAATCGACAAGCTGCAAATGGATCAAGAAGTCGCCCAAGGTCAGCTTGAGGGCTTCTGTGATGTGGCGGTCGGCGATAATCTCGTCAAGAAGTTGCAAGTGGAAGTGGTCGTCCGCGATGGTGTGGTGGAAGAGATTCGCGGCGAGTTATAAGGGCGATCGGCTTAACTGAACTTACTAGAGTAGATTAAAGAGAAGGAGCTTGCGGGCTCCTTTTTTTTTGCAATATCCTGGGCTGCGCTCAAGACATCTTGAACTCTTAACTGCCAATTCCTAGAAGACATGGATCACATCAGTCAAAACAGGTTGCCTTAAATGCTCTCTCAGCGATTGTTCCATACCCAGATCAACCTCACATTGAAAAACCTCCTCCAGAAAATGACGTAGTTCAAATAAATCGAATAGAGAGGGCTCGTCACAAAACTCCACCAAAAAATCAAGATCACTCTCCTCGTTAGCTTCATTCCGCGCTACAGAATCAAAGAGGCGCAACGACTTAACACCCATCTTTTCGAGTTCTGGGCGATGAGCAGCTAAACATTTAAGCACTGTATTACGTGTCAACATTTTATCCTTCACAGACCACCCCATCTCACTCATCTGACCCTCTTTTGTCATGTTGGGGTCAAACCCGTATTCTTTCGTTGGCTAGAACAACGAGGATGTGCTCAAAAATCCCATAGTGACAAAAAGGGGCTAAATCACCGCCTGAGTAAAGTGTCGCAAATCACGCACTGTCGTTCATGCCCCATACTTATTTCTTAACCTAACCTAATATCCTGATTTTCCTTTGAGTCTCATGCACTCACTGAAGTTTTACCCAGACTGTGACTGGCTTACAGCCCCTTGCCCTGTGTTTTGGGTCAGGCACACTATTGCTTGTCCCATAAGGCTGCCGAGGTTAATCAATGACACGCCCTAATTGTTGTTTTGTCATACAATTGAGAGAGATCAATAGATCTTATCTTTATGAAAAGCACTATAATCGGGGAAAATCAAAGGGATGAAATTTCATAGAGATAATATTCCTCATCATGAATAACGCCATCGGGAAAATATTTTAAGAATTCCACCTGAAACGCTGTAGGGCTGAGTTCTAACTC
>JBMYQW010000124.1:0-12224 GCA_049601735.1 Spirulinaceae cyanobacterium | reverse complement strand
CCGCGAAGAATTTGAACGCAAGAGCCAAGAGTTAGAACAGGCTTGGGCCCATCTCCGAGGGGAGCAGGAGCGCCTGAACGAACAGCAGCAAGCCGTTGCGGAAGCTGCCCCGGCCGCCGCAGGAGCGAGCGTTGATCCCCAACAGGCTCAACGCCTGCAAGAACTGATTGACTACCTCAACTCAACGCCGCTGCCTACAGCAGACCTCGCAACTCAGATGCAAGGTCTACAGGAGCGGTTTGCGGCCCAGCAATCTAACCTGAGTCATTACAGTCAACAGCTCGAAGAACAACGCGCCGACGCCGAGCAGCAGCAAGCGATGGTGGCAACTCAGGAGGAAACCTGGGAAACCCAGCACCAAGAACTGCAAAATACTAGAGTTGCTTTAGACCAGGCCAAACAGCAGGTTCATGAAGCGCAGTTGGCGCTCCAACTCCATAACACTCAGGTTGAAATTCTGGAGCAGGGGTTGGCCAGAACAACTACCTTGCTGGCAGACCTGTCTGCTTTGTCGGCAGGTGAGCAGCCTGCCAGTGAGGAGGACAGTGGGGTCGATGTGACGGCGCTAGAGCAAATGCCCCTCGAGGAACTTCAGGGCATGGTCGATGAACTCCAAACTGAATACGATCGCAACGCTCGCTTCATTGCTGACCAAGAGGAAGAACTCAAGCTCCAGCGCGAAGCCGTCACTGAAATTGAAGACAAGCTCAAATCTGCCACGGTTTATGATGCTCCGGCCCTAGAGCAAGAACTCGCTGATGAGCAGGAGCAGCGTAAACTGCTAGATCAAACCCTGATGGGTCAACGGCGTACCTTGCTTGAAAAGCAAGCCGTGCTCAAGCAGCATCTGCGGGTTTTACATCGTCGCCAGGGCATTGCCGAGCCTGACGCGACCGAGGGGGCTGATCTCACACCAGTGATCCAAGCCCTAGAGCAACAGCAAACGGAGCAACAAGCGGTTTTGACCCAGTTTGAGGCAGACTTGCCCGATCGCCAAGCGGCCCTACAAACCGCTGAATCTGCCCTGCAAGAGCGCCTCAGTGACTACGATCACCAGCAGAGTGAGCTAAAAACCCTAGAGAGCAGCCTTAACGAAGCGCGTTCGGCAACGGCCCTCCTCTGGGGGCGAGTCAACCTCTACGAAGACTTGCTGGAGCAGTTGCAGGGGCAGGCGCAAGAAACTCAGCAGCAAATGGAGTCTCTGGCTGCGGTGGTGGAACAAACCCAGCAAACCAGTGACTATCAACAAGAGGCCTTGACCGGGTTGAGCGATACGGTGACAGCGATGTTGGCTGAGGCTTAAGCCTTCTTCATCCTTGAACCTCAATCGTTCACAATGCCGAATCGTTCATGAACCCTTTAAATGTGATTGTGATCGGTGCTGGGATGGGCGGACTCACCGCTGGTCTGGCATTGCGGCAGGCGGGTTATACCGTTGAGCTGTACGATCGCGTCCGCGAACTGCGGCCAGCGGGAGCGGGCATTTCCCTCTGGTCGAATGGCGTGAAGGTGCTCAACCAGTTGGGCCTCGGAGCAGAAATCGCTGCCATTGGCGGGCCGATGCACCGCATGGCCTACCGTCAGCATACCGGCGAACCCTTGACCGACTTCAGCCTCACACCGCTGGTGGAGCAGGTGGGGCAACGGCCCTACCCGGTCGCTCGCACTGATTTGCAACAGATGCTTTTCAAGGCCGTGGGCCCAGACCAGGTGCAGTTGGACTCCCAATGCGTTGCTGTGGAGCAGAATGAGGATTCGGCCACCGCTATCTTCGCCGATGGGCGACGGGCAACGGGCGATCTGGTTGTGGGTGCTGATGGCACGCATTCGACGATTCGCAACACCGTGGTGGGCCAGACCACCGAGCGGCGCTACGTGGGCTACGTCAACTGGAATGGCCTGGTTCCCGCCACGCCAGACATTGGCCCCGTCAACACCTGGCTGACCTTTGTGGGTGAGGGCCAGCGGGCGTCGGTCATGCCGGTGGGGGGCGATCGCTTCTATTTCTTTTTTGACGTGCCCCTGCCCAAGGGGACGTCGAGTGAGCGATCGCAATACCGCGACGAACTCAAGAGCTATTTCCAGGGTTGGGCAGACCCGGTGCAAACCCTGATTGAGCGCCTTGACCCGGCCCAAACCAATCGTGTGGAAATCCATGATGTGGAACCGCTGGCGACGCTGGCGAAGGGCCGAGTTGTGCTCCTGGGCGACGCGGCCCACAGTAGCGCGCCGGAC
Source organism: Spirulinaceae cyanobacterium (assembly GCA_049601735.1). Classification (GTDB taxonomy): domain Bacteria; phylum Cyanobacteriota; class Cyanobacteriia; order Cyanobacteriales; family Spirulinaceae; genus SIO3F2. The sequence continues at coordinate 9,989 of JBMYQW010000124.1, read as the reverse complement.
TTGGGCCAGGGCGGCTGTCAGGCTATCGAAAGTGCCTTTGTTCTAGCCCGATCTCTACTCACGACCAACCTCAGCGTGGCCGATGCCCTCCAACGCTATAGCGTCGAGCGTCGCGATCGCACCGCTCAGATCATCCTGGGCGCCCGCAAACGCGCCGATACCACCCACGGCAAAGTCCCCGAGCAAACGGCCGCCTGGTACGCTGAACTGGCTCACGAAGACGGTACGCAGATTATGCAGGCGATCGCCAAAAACATCTTGGCCGGGCCGCTCCATTAATATCGTCATGTCATATCAGGCTGGGCATCAATCATCATGGGAAAACTCACCACACACGTCCTTGACACCGCCCAGGGCCATCCGGCGGCACAGCTCACGATCGAACTCTGGGCGCTGAACCCAGCAACCCAAACCCGAGAACGCTTGAAAACCGTCACCACGAACGCCGATGGCCGCACCGATGCGCCCTTATTGGAAGCTGACACATTTCAGTCCGGTGTCTATGAGCTAGTCTTTGCCGTGGGTGACTACTTTAAGACCCAAGTCAGTCCGCTGCCCGACCCGCCATTTCTGGATCGCATCCCGATTCAATTTGGCATTGCCGATGCTACGGCCCATTACCATGTGCCACTGCTGGTTTCGCCTTGGTCTTACAGCACCTATCGAGGAAGCTAGAAAATGCCCCATACCATTGCTGCGTTAAATCGGATGGATCAGGCGGCTTTCGTGGCGGCGCTGGGGGCTGTGTTTGAAAAGACGCCTGCGATCGCCGCCCAAGCCTGGCAACAGCGACCCTTTGCCGATCGCGCCGCCCTCCAAACGGTGATGGTGCAGGTCGTCGATCAGATGGCGATCGCCGCGCAACTGGAGCTGATTCGCGCCCACCCGGATCTGGGTAGCAGGGCGCAAATGGCCGCCGCGTCGGTACAGGAGCAAGCAGGTGCGGGGCTCAATGTCCTCTCACCCGAGGAATATGCGCAATTCCAGCAGCTCAACCAGCAATATCAACACAAGTTCGGCTTCCCGTTTATTATTGCCGTGAAGCGACACAGCAAGTCCAGCATTCTCGCCGCCTTTACCCAGCGCCTCCAAAACCCGCTTGACGTGGAACGGCAGCAGGCATTGGTAGAGATCTGCCGAATTGCTGCGCTTCGGCTTCAGGATTGGGTTGAGGACTGAGTCAATCGATAGCCGTCAAACCCCAGGAAATTATGCTTGATACTGAATGCGAATGGTCTGGGCAGAGCATAGCGACATCCCCGAGCCCACTCTTCGAGAAGAGCATAGCTTTACACCCAACCCTCTCCCAGACTGGGAGAGGGCTCCTCATCTGATTTTGAGTCTACGCTATCCGGATTTCGGATGAGTTGCGATCGCGTAGCGTTGCACCCAAGTATTGGCCGTGGGAGCATCAAAGGGCTGGGCCCAAAGGTAGCCCTGGGCATAGGGACAGCCCAACCGACGCAGCAGCTCGGCTTGCTGATCCGTTTCGACGCCTTCGGCCACCAGTTCTAGATCCAAACTTCGGGCTAAAGCCACCATGGTACGGATGAAGGGAATACTGTGATGATCTTGGGTTCCCAGATTTTCAATAAAGGTGCGATCGATCTTGAGCGAATCAATCGGCAGTGAATGCAGCCGACTCAGGGAAGAATAACCAGTGCCAAAGTCATCCACACAGAGGCTAAATCCCATGGCTTTGAGGGCTTGGAGTTGACTGCGATGCACCGCATCATCGCCGAGGAGGCAGCTCTCGGTCAATTCCAACTTGAGCTGGCTAGGAGACACACCGTAGGCAGCACAGAGCTGCTTTAAACGGGGCAAGAAAGTCGTCTCTCGAATTTGGAGCAGCGAGAGGTTGACGTTGAGCTGAATAGCATGGCCAGACCATTGTTGGAGCTGCTGGCAGGCTTGCTCAAAGAGCCAATCTCCGATCGCATGAATTTGACCCGTTTCTTCCGCGATGGGGATGAAAGTATCCGGGGCGATCGCTCCCCGTTGGGGATGCTGCCAGCGAAGGAGGGTCTCAAACCCGTGCAAGTCACCCGTGCGGAGGTCAATTAAAGGCTGGTAAGCCAGTCGTAACTCTTGACGCTCAATGCTATCTCGCAATTCATGCTCCAGTTGTAGCCGCTGATGGGCTTGCACCTGCATCTGTGGATCAAAGACCTGATAGCGATATTGACACCGACTGTTTTTGGCACGATACATAGCGATATCCGCATCCCGTAAGATCGCTTCGGCGTCCCTGTAATGCGTCTCACCCCAGGCGATGCCAATACTGGCTTCCACAAAGACCTTGTATTGCTGGAGTTGAAAGGGCTGCTGGAGTTGGGCGAGTAAATGTTCGGCGATCGCAACGGTATCCTGCACCGTCTCAACCGCACTCAAGAGCAGGGCGAATTCATCACCGCCAATACGAGCAAACAGGTGCACCGAGTCTAGACTCGTTAAAAACCGTCCTGCCACTGCCTGGAGTAGTTCATCGCCCACTAAATGCCCCAGACTGTCGTTGATCACCTTAAAGCGATCAAGATCGATAAAGAGCACCGCATAAGGCGCAGCGGCGGCGATCGCCTGGCGCACCCGTTGCAAAAAGCACGTGCGATTGGGTAAGCGCGTCAAATCATCGTGGAGGGCGCTATGCAACAGGCGGGTTTCAGCAATATGTCGCGCGGTGACATCCTCAACGGTTCCTTCGTAGTAGAGCAACTCTCCCTGCTCGTCGTAAACCGCCCGCATATTCTCCGAGATCCAGATCAATTCCCCATCCCGGCAACGCACTTGGGACTCAAATTTGGTGATCACGCCCTGCGCTTGCAGCGCAGCAATCATATGAGCACGACGGTTGGCATCGACGTAGAGCTGATCGCCAATATCCGTCAAAGCCGCCATGAGTTGAGCTGGAGAATCATAACCATAGAGTTGCGCCAAGGCTGGATTCACGCTCAAATATTGACCGGCCGGTGTGGTTTGAAAAATCCCGATGCTCAAATGTTCGAAAATATCCTGATATTTGGCTTGGGCTTGCTGTGTTGCAATACGGGCTTGACGCTGTTCAATCGCAATATTGGCCAGATGGGTGGCGACCGCGAGTAGTTTTTGTTGCTCAGGGCTGATCCTCGGTTCAACACGAGCATAGAGCACGAGCCAACCCACCCTTTGGTTCTGGGAATTCATCAATTGTGTCGTCCAGGCATAGACCCCCTTAGCGGGCTCAGACAGGCGCTCGAACACAACATCGTGGCTCTGGCGAGTCTGGGCATTCCCATCGAGGGGAGCTTGGGACTCATCCTTGAGCAGCGCATTGCCCCATTGCCAGAGCTGCGATACTGGCAGTTGCGGACTTATGCCGCTGTCGCAGGATTGAGCGCCGGACTGCCCCAGATAGATGGCACTCTCTACACTCGCGATCGCCCGGTCGATGCTCCAAAGAATCGCGTGGAGCGTGACCTCCAAATCCTGATTCGTTGCAATCATTTCCAGGATCTGTTGCTGGAGTGTCAGCAGTTCTACAGAAGTTAGAGAAGCATCCATAGCGCGAGAATACAGCGGTTGCGACGCTATCGGGAAGCGGCCCCGATCGCCCCTCGATGGACGGTAAACGTGGGGGTGATGGGTCTTAGCATTGTTAAAGGGTAGAGTATCAGTTGTGACAGATTCATCCATAATCCGGATTCAATTGAGACACCAGGGTCTTCAAAAGGCAATAACGCAGTCAATCAGTGGCATCAAGTCAGTGGCATCAAAGGTGCGGTCATCCATCGCTCACTTTGCCAGGGCGCTCAGGATGTCTAACAACAAACAACAATTGATTCTCCACTCTAATCGGCTTGACTAGAGGCTGCCATCATTTGGACTGCAAACCATTGCTCTGTCTAGCTTACAGCTCCTTTTTCTGCTGTTTGCGTCGGGCGCACTCTATCGCTTGTCCTATGAGGCTTTTGAGATCAACTGATGGCAGCCTCTAGACAGCGATCGGCGTTGCCTAGGGTATGTCAGTCAACTCAGAAGTCTGGTGAAACCAGGGATAATCAGTCTGTTCCACAACATTAGCTGGGGGTGATAACTGTTTTACCAGACCAGTGCTCCCCAAGGAGGCGAACCACTTCTTAAATTTTGAACCTCTTAGCCTTGAGCTTCGCAAGTGTGATAGCCCCTAGCCTGCTGCGCCAATATTTAGAGGTAATATTCAAGTCATAGGAACCTTAGCCTTTCTATAGCATCATCTTGCCTTACCAATGCTCAATCGCTTCAATCCTGTAGATTCTCAAATGGAGTCGCACCCTGATTCCGACTCACTGCATCAATGCATACAATCCTTAATATCATAAGGGGGGAGCTTAACCTGGGCTGTATATTAAGCTACGCCTGGGGAGATGGCGCAGCATCGATATCAAAACAATCGGCAAAAAACGAGGTGCTGTCATCCCCCAGCAATATCTCTTCACGAAGTCTTGTCTTGGCATTAAGTCTTTTTGCAAAGGGGGCGTCTGCGGCAAAGCCTTGGCGTTCAATGGAAAATAGGCAGGCGTATCAGCCAACATATAACGCAATTTCACTGTGAGTATGGGCTATGAGTAAATATCGTGGACGACGACCGTCGCAGCTAGCACGTTTAATCTGGAACTTCTACCGAGAAAACACGACTGAGCAAACCCGGCTGACCCCCCTCGCCAACTGTCAAGTGTTTCGCCGCTGGGGCGTTCTCCATTTTCGCTGCCCCAATGCCCAAGTCGCCCATGCCCTGTTGAACATCCGCGAGATTATTGCCTTGCCGATCGCCAAGCTGCGTATTGCCCATCACATGAAAATTTTGATCAACCATCAGTTGATCGCCGATGTGCCGATCAAGTTTGACCAGATGGATCAAAAAGTCGTGTAGATCGTTCAGGGGTTAAACTTTATGGGACTGTGAAAGGGACGGTTCCTCCCCTCTGAAAATCATGGCGCATCCTGAAATTGATTTGGCCCGATATATTGATCATGCCGTGCTCCACCCCGCGGCGACACCGCAGGATGTCCAACAGGCCTGCCAGGCAGCCATTCAATATGACTTCCCAGCGGTTTGTCTGTGCCCGAGTGCTGTGGCGATCGCCACCGAAGCCCTCCATAATCGATCCCCCCAAGTCTGTGCGGTGATTGGTTTTCCGAGCGGGGCAACCACCAGCACCACCAAATGCTACGAAGCTCAAGAAGCCGCAGACAATGGCGCGACCGAGCTGGATGTAGTGATCAATCTTGGCTGGCTGAAAGCGGGTAATACCGACGCGATTTATCAAGAGATTGCTCAGATCGTTGAGACCACAGGACAAACCGTTAAAACCATTCTGGAAACCACCCAGCTCACCCCGAGCGAATTGCGTCTGGCCGCAGAGATTTGCATGGATGCGGGGGCGGCTTTTCTCAAGACCAGCACGGGCTGGTTTGGGGGGGCAACCGTGGCCGATGTAAAACGCCTGCGAGAGTTGACCCAGGGACGCGTCGGCATTAAAGCCGCTGGTGGGATTCGCACTCCCGAGCAGGCGATCGAACTCATTTTGGCGGGAGCAACTCGCCTGGGAACGTCGCGAGGGGTAGAGCTGATTGCCCTACGAGAGCAGAGCGCACAAGCGTAATCTTGAGCATCGTTGGTTAAAAACGAACCAAAAAAAGGGAGCGCGATCGCGCTCCCTCTGGAGTTTTGGATTTATTGGGCAAAGTAATGGGTTAAGAAACCCACTCGATGACTACTGACCGATCGCTTCTTCCGGCGTGGTTGCATCGGTGCTATCCAACCCTTCAACGGGCGTTACATCCTCAGCAGGATCTGTTCCGAAGGAGTCGATTTGCTCGTTGATGGCATCAACTTCTTCATCAGAGAGGCTATCGAGACCTTCAACGGCATCAACGTCGCTCGGCGCATCCTCCGCAACATCGCCGTCGTCTTCAGCGTCGTCATCATCATCTTCGCTGTCGTCGTCATCATCTTCAGCGTCATCATCGTCGCTATCTTCAGCGTCATCATCGCTGTCGTCATCAGCAACATCATCACTATCATCGTCAGCTTCGGTTTCTGCTTCATCAGCCTGAATTTCAGCCAAGAGTTCCTCGGCTTCTTCTTCAGAGAGAGCTTCTAACCCGACCAAGCCAGGGAAGGCACGGCTACCAGGACCACATTGTTTGAAGCCACCCACGAGGGCATCACCGCGCAGCGCCACAAAGTAGCGACGACCGCGACGATTCTTGACCTTGATCCGGATCTTGATATCACCCCGACGGTTTTGACGCACTCGCACGTTATAAGTCGGCGAGTTGACGATTTCGTACCGAACCGTATCGCTATCTCCACCGCCCGTGAAGAGCGCCAGGGTTGCGGTGGTGCTCAGGCTCTCAATATCGAGATCTTCCAGAATTTCTTCAATCAACGCCTTGATCTCGCTTAGAGAGGTAGAACTAGAAGTGGTGAAGTCGGTAGAACCATTTACCGTGAAGGTTTGGGTGTTGGTGAAGGTAACGTTCGTGCTATTGAAATTGAAGGCGATGTTGACGGCGGTATCGTCATCGTTTGTGTCAGCAAACGTATCATCGACCTTATCGTCATTGTCGGTTAGGGCACGGGAGGCAGAAGAGCCAGTGCCCAAGTCATCGTCAGAGGCAGTCAGGTCAAACACTGAGCCAAAGCTGCCGCTGCTACTGATTTGCAAGGTGCTGGGCAGGTCGATCACCCCTGCGGTAATGTTGGAGTTGAAGTCACCGATTGTCATATTGCCTGCTGTTTTGGTGAAGCCAGCCGCAAGCGGAGTCGGATCATCTGTGAAGAAAAGCTGAGGGATGGAGTCCCCATCGACCAAGAAGCCAGGTAGAGGAGTACCGCCATTAAAGTTAGTTACCCGGTAAGCTAGGGCGGTAGTCACATTAGAGAAAGGTACGATCGAACCGCCTTCATCAAAACCAATACCACTCAACTTACCGACGATTAAACCCGTATCATTTGCACTGACTTGATTATCAGGAGTGTTTGCAGGGCCACTATCCACAAATCCCCCAGCTGCGGTGGGGACAAAATCCGGGTTGGTCAGCACACCATTGGGGCTGACAATCTGCATATTGCTGATGTTGATATCAAATAGGCTGATCGGGGTATTGCCTCCGCCTGCTTGGAAAAAGGCTGCTTCGCCATCGATCACGCCACCCGTGACTTGGATTTGGGCTTGGGCTGCTGGGGCAAGCGCGAGGGCGAGGGTCGCTAAACCTGCAGAAAGAATTGTGCGTTGAGTAAATTGGGACATAGTTCTAAGAAACAAACTCCACAGAATGTTTTGAGGTGACAGAACAGCAGGCATAGATTGTGAACAAGGTGCTTGCTGTCTGAGGGAGGATTAGGGAAATCCTCGGAAACCCTGCCCCAGCAACCACAACTTAGCGTTTATTGCTTTTTGTGGGGAGCATTACTGTCTATGACCAAGGTGAGTTCCCGAGAGTTCCCTAGATTCTGGCGGATGGTTCGGATTGGGCCAATTAGCGGAGACGGTGCGTAGTTGCGCTGAGTCTCCGGGGCGTATCGTCAATATACTCTCAGAAGCCTGATGAAATCCAAATGATGACAGCCCCTAACCATCCCGAACTGTGCCATTCGGTAGGGTGGTGTTGCGAAACACCGCATCCACCAAGTAGGTTCCATCCAGATTTGCCCCCCGGAGATTGGCATTTTCCAGATTGGCTTCACTCAGGTTTGCACCCTCTAGGTTGGCCCCTTCCAGATTTGCGCCGATCAACTTGGCGGTTCGCAGACTGGCGTTGACCAAGTTTGCCCCAACAAGATACGCGCCTTCCAAATATGCTCCGTTGAGATAAGCCCCGTAGAAATAGGCCTGTTCAAGATAGGCCCCAGTGAGGATGGTTTTTTCGAGATAGGCCCCATTGAGGTTGGCCCCCATGAATACCGCGCCGCGTAGGTCAGCCCGAATCAGGTGGGCTTTGGCAAAGTTAGTGTGGGGGGCTTGGAGGTTGCGCAAACTCGCGTTATCGAGCTGAATGCCGCTCAGGAGTGAGCTGATGCGCATATTTTCAGCCGTGTCGGTTTCTGCAAGGGTGAGGGAGCGCAACAGGAAAATGATCTTGTTCCGGTGTGCTTGCCCAACGCTACGAAGGATATCGGCGGTCAGGGCTTGGGCAAACTGAAAGACTTCGCTGTTGACGCTGGCCAGGGCAATCTTTTGATCGATGAACAGCAGCGATATCTGCTTGAGATAGGCCTGATAGGCAGTTTGTTCGCGCTGTTCTTGGCGATCGCGCTCGGCTTGCTCTTGGTGCTGTTTGCGCTCTTCCTCTGCGTGGAATTGGTGCTGCTGGAGGGTTTCGGTGTGATATTGCTGCTGTTGGACGCGGTTGGCTTCAGCTTGCTCCCGTTGTTGGGCGAGGGTCATTTCCGCTTGGTCGCGCTGGTGAGCTAGGGCGTTTTGGGCGCGGCGATCGAGGTGCTTTTGGGACTCGCGGTGACGCTGGTTGGCTTGGGTGTTGAGGAAAATTATGCTCCCCAATGCCACCAGGAGAAACAGCAGCGGCATAATCCAGGCGCGTGCTTCGGCCTTGGTCAATGAGCCTTCTAAACCCCGCACCCAGAGCATTAGGGGCGTCAAGAGTACAACCAAGCCCAAGATCAGTCCACCGAGTAGAAGAAGTTGCGCATTGGGGCTTTGCCAGAGGTCTTTGGGCTGCATGGGGGAGAAGGTCACTCGTTGGGGGTTATTCTCTACCAGAGCAGCCACCGGAGACAAGCTGAGGTGTGTCATTCGGCGGTCAAAATTTCAGCTACGCGCAAACTGAGCTCGGGAAAGACCTGCGAGGCGATCGCCTCACTGCCCTGATATTGCTGGGACTCATACAACTCATCCACAAGCTGAAACACTGTCACTGTGGCAGCTGCCGGGTCAACGAGCCAATATTCGGTAATATTCAGGATATTGTATTCCACCCGCTTGGCTCGATAATCCGTGCTGCGGGTTGAGTCACTGACCACCTCCACCACCAACTCCGGCGGTGGTTCGTTGAGATAGAGCACCGCTTCCCGGTTGCGCATTGCCCGCCATTGCTCCGCTGCAAGCACCATCAGATCAGGAACTCGTGCAGTTTCCCAGCGCCCACCGCGCGGTGATGGAATGGCGATCGCCATCTGTTTGACCGTCCAGGGCTGCTGCTGAGAGCGAATCTCAGTCCGAAACGCATCGTAGAGATAGTCGACAATCGCCCCGTGAATTCCCTGCGGCTGCCCCATGGCGACTAATTCTCCTTGGACCAACTCGTAGCGGGTATCTGTGCCATCGCTATGCTGGAGGTAGTCTTGGAAGCTGTAGCGATCGAGAGCAAGGGTCATGTGGTATGTATGGGGCTCAATCCAATTCTTCTTCGGCTATTTCGGGTTGGGCTAACTCTGGACGGGCTAACTCCAAAGGCTTGCGGGTCTTCTCGAGTTCTGGCAAAGCAACTAACCGCTCCTTGGCGGTGGGCTTCTCTTTTGGCATGAGAATCGGCAGCGGATCGGGTTTTTCGAGCCAGTAGTCGGCCACCGGTAGGGTTTGTTCCAGGTCTTCGAGGGGACGAGGAATGACCATGACGGCACTAAACTCCCCGATGCGTTCGGCCTCATGCATCCCCACTTCCACAGCCACGGCCACATTTGCCACAGTGCCACGCACCAGCGCCGTACAGAGCCCATCGCCGATCGTCTCATAACCCGCTAGGCTCACATCGGCCGACTTGAGCATGGCGTCAGCCGCACCCACCATCGCCGGAAAGCCTCGGGTTTCCAGGAGTCCGAGGGATTGATTGCTCAGGCGGCTATAGCCCCGCTGCTCCTGCTGGAGTTCTTGAAACTGCGTACCAATGGGAAAAATGACTTCGAGGTTGGGCATGGGTCGCGCCAGCACCATCTTAGAGACCAACTGACCAAACTGTTCGGCGGTGCGAGCGCCTTCTTCGACCGCTAGGCGCACATCGGCGGTCTTACC
>JBMYQW010000123.1:0-12266 GCA_049601735.1 Spirulinaceae cyanobacterium | reverse complement strand
CCGCCAAGCGTCACTGTAAGCTGTGAATCGCAAATTGATATTACGGTTTCGGTTTCAGTGAAGCAGGAAATCAGTTAGTATCTTAAGCGTTTTGTGCATAGCCTTCGATTCTATTCAGTCTTCCAGTAGTTACATGAATATCGCTCTAGCGCCTCAAACCCTCTCAACTCAGCCTGCAACCGCCTTGGTTGTCATTGATCCCCAGGTTGATGCCCCCAAGTCGCTGGTGGCAGGCCTTCGTCCAGGAGTGGCGATGTTGTTGCTTGACCCCAACCAAGATGGGATTGCACAGATTACCGCAGCCTTAGCGGCGGGGCATTATGAGAGTCTGCATTTGGTGGCCCATGGCTCACCCGGTGCATTGCAGTTAGGCAGTGGCGTACTCTCTTCAGCAACATTGCCTGTCTATCATCAGCAGTTGCTGGAATGGGGCGTGGCTGAGATTTTGCTCTATGGCTGTAATGTGGCAGCGGAACCAGCATTTCTGCAAGCGTTGCAGCAGCTAACCGGAGCGGCGTTAGCGGCTTCGGCGCGGCCGGTGGGGCGCGGGAATTGGGACTTGGAATGGCAGAGGGGGGCGGTGCAGTCAGCGTCTGCCTTCACCCCTGAGCTAGAGCAGACCTACAGCGGCACATTTGCCGATATTAATCTCAATGGCCTGAATGGCAGCAATGGCTTTGTTGTTAATGGTGCGAATGCATTTGATTCTTCTGGTAACTCAGTTAATGCCGTCGGTGATGTCAATGGCGATGGCATTGATGATTTCGTGATTGGTAATATCTCAATCTTCAATAATCGTTCTGATGCTTCCACCAATAGTTATGTAGTTTTTGGTGGTAGCAATGTAGGAGGCAACGGCACCCTTGAACTGAATGCACTCAATGGCAGCAACGGCTTTACGGTTGGTGGAACAGATGGCATCAGCGGTAACGGTGATGTGAATGGGGATGGCATTAACGACATCTTTATTAAAACGGTCAATGCCAGCTATGTGATCTTTGGTGGGAGCGGCCTGGGTAGCGGTGGCAATGTTAGCCTGAACACAATTAACGGCAGCAACGGTTTTGTGATCAATGGGTCAAATGCCATCAGCGATGCTGGGGATATCAATGGTGATGGCATTGATGACATCCTGATCAGCACACCTGACACTGGTGCTCAACAGGGTTATGTGGTCTTTGGCGGGAGCGGCCTCGGTAGCAGTGGTAGTGTTGATCTAACGGCACTGAATGGCAGTAATGGTTTTGCTGTCAATGGCGAAGTGATCACAGGCGATGGTGATATTAATGGCGATGGCGTTAATGACATCATTGTCCAAATAACCAATGGGCAAACGTCAAGCCATGTGGTCTTCGGGGGCCTGAATTTGGGCAACAGCGGTAGCGTAGATGTTGGGGTGCTTGATGGTAGCGATGGCTTTACGATTAGCAATGTATCCGTAAGTGGTACGGGGGATGTCAACGGTGATGGCATTGATGATTTGTTCTCAAACGAATCTGATCTAATTATTTTTGGCAGTAGTGACATCGGCAGCAATGGCACTGTAACGACCGGCTTCTTCGGTTCTGCGGATAGCATTCGAATCCAGGACTTCAGGAGCTACCCCAATAGCCAGAGGTTGGGTGGCTCAGGTAATTCAAGCATCATTGAAGATATTAATGGTGATGGCATTGATGACATTTTAGTGGGACAACGTGTCCTCTTTAACTACATCAGCAGCACTCTCTATCATAGTGAAGGCGCTGTTGTTTTTGGCAGTAGCACCATTGATAGCAGCCCCTTTATTAACTTGGGTTCAATCAATAGCAATAACAATAACGGCCTTACGATTAGTTCAACCGGCTACTCTACTTCTAGTGTGATTAATTTGCCAAATGTTAGTAGCGCAGGTGATATCAATGGTGATGGCATTAATGATTTTCTTATTGGTCATAACTTGGCTTCTCCAAATGGCAAGATCGCCGCGGGACAAACCTATGTCATTTTTGGTCAAAACACCAATAGCGCCCCCAACTTTACCAGTCCAGCCGCGACCACAGTCCCAGAAAATCTGATTACCCCTGCCCTGGATCTCAACGCCACCGATGATTCTAATGCTGAGGGGGCAGGTTTGACCTATAGCATTAGCGGTGGTGTAGATGCAGCATTGTTTACCATTGATGCAATTACGGGCGAGTTGAGTTTCATTACCCCACCCGACTTTGAGAATCCGGGCGACGTGAGGGCAGATAATCTCTACAACGTTCAAGTTGCCGTCACTGATGCGGGGGGAGCACAAACGGTTCAAGACCTCACCATTACCGTTAGCGATGAAGTCGAAGCCAGTGCCCCGATTATTCTCAGTGCCAGTGATGTCAGCACCCCTGAGAACCAGACCAGCGTCCTGGACATCACCACAACAGATGACCAAGACAGCGAAGGCGCAGGTTTAACCTACAGCATTACAGGGGGAGCCGATGCCGCGCTCTTTGCCATTGATGCGGTAACGGGCGAATTAAGATTTATCGCTGCGCCCGACTTTGAAAATCCGGGCGATGCCAATACAGACAATATCTATAACGTCCAAGTTACCGTCACCGATACAGGCGGTTTGAGTGATGTGCAAGATTTTGCGGTCACGATCGCCGATGACAACGACCGGCCCACGATCATCACCACCAACAGTCCGACGGTTATCGAAGATCAAACGGCGGTTTTAGATATTGATGCCAATGATGACTTCAACAGTGAAGGGTCAGGGTTAGCCTATAGCATCACAGGTGGTGACGATGCCGCGCTCTTTAATGTCAACGCCGCAACAGGTGAACTGAGCTTTATCACTGCCCCTGACTTTGAGAATCCGGGGGATGTTGGCGTGGATAATATCTATAACCTCCAAGTCACGGTGACGGATGCCAGCGGCTTAACGGATGTTCAGGAACTGGCGATCGCAGTCACGGATGGCAACGATAAACCCACCATCACCACGGCCAGCAGCATCACCGTCCCCGAAAATCAGAAAGATGTGATTGACATTGATGCAGCCGATGACTTCAGTAGTGAAGGGGCAGGTTTAACCTATAGCATCACAGGGGGAGATGATGTCGGTTTCTTCATCATCAGCTCAACAACTGGAGAGCTCAAGTTCCGGGGCATTGAGGGCCCAAACTTTGAAAATCCGCGCGATGCCGATGCTGATAATATCTATAACGTTCAAATTACAGCGACGGACGTGGCAGGACTAACCGATGTTCAAGACTTAGCCATAACAGTTACAGATGACAATGATAAACCCACAATTGTAGATGGACGTAAGATTCAGGCTTCATTTAGTGATGTGACTCCAGTGGTTGAAACCAATGAGGGAACTTTAGTATCTGTGACCCCACCGATCAGTGGTTCAGGTCTGAGTTATCAAATCACTGGTGGCATCGATGCAGCTTTATTTCAGATTAACTCAGCAACAGGAATACTGAGTCCGATCAACAGTGGAGGCTTAAGCGACAACCAAAACTATGAGATAGAAGTCGTCGCCAATGATGCTAATGGCGTAAAAGTATGGTTGACTTATCGCATTAATGGCGCTGGAGAAGGAAGGGTAAAAACGGGCACGATCGCATCCTTCGATGTTCATGCTGTAGACGATCGCGACAGTGAAGGTTCAGGTCTGAGCTACACCATCAGTGGTGGTGAGGATGCGGCTTTATTTGAAGTCAAGACTGAAACGGGTGTACTTGGTCTCATTGATCACCCGAGTCAGTTTGGCGAAGCCGCATACAGGGACTATGACTTAGAGGTAACAGTTGCCGACACAGAAGGGTTAACCGACACTGCTAATGTGACCTTAACAGTGCTTCCACCCAATCCTGAGCAAAACCCCGTTATTTTTAGTAGTGATACTGTAACGGTAAAAGAAAACAAGACGGATGTTATTGAGATCCTGACGTCGTATAACCCCGATGGTGGCAACAATACCCTAACCCATAGCATCACGGGGGGTGAAGATGCCGCGCTCTTTAATATTGATGCCGCCACTGGCGTGGTCACGTTCAAAAATAGCCCCGACTTTGAAGACCCCCAAGATGTGGGTGCAGACAACGTCTACCAGCTCCAGGTCACTGTTACCGACTCCAATGGACGAACCGATAGCCAAGACCTCACGATCACGGTGGCCGATGTTGAAGCACTAACCCTAATTGGCACACCCCAGTCCGATCTGCTGATCGGCGATTGTGACGACGACCTGATTATGGGTCTTGAAGATAACGACGAGCTCGCAGGCGGTGCGGGTAACGACACCATTCATGGCAATGAGGGGGATGACGACCTGTTGGGTCATGAGGGCGATGATTTACTCTATGGCGATGAAGGCAATGACGACTTGTATGGCGGCATTGGTGATGATCGGCTCTATGGTGGTGATGGCGACGACTACTTGAATGCGGCTGAAGGTAACGACTATCTCGATGGGGGCGAGGGCAACGATATCCTACGGGGCAATCCGGGGGATGATCTGCTCTACGGTCGTGCGGGCAATGACAATCTTCACGGTCATAGTGGGGCCGATCAACTCTTTGGGGGGCAAGGCTCAGACTACATGCAAGGCGGCTCTGGTGATGACCTGCTCTATGGCGGTGATGATAATGACGGGCTGTTGGGCAACAAGGGCAACGACCAACTCTTTGGTGAACAGGGCAATGATGTTCTCTCCGGCGGTGAAGGGAATGACCTGCTAGAGGGGGGCATGGGTGGTGATTTCCTCTTTGGTGGAGCAGGAGAAGATATCCTCAAGGGCGGCGATGACGATGACGAACTCTTTGGCGAGGCAGGTAACGACACCCTGGATGGCGGTCTGGGTCATGACACCCTCTACGGTAATGAAGGGAACGACACCCTGGATGGCGGTCTGGGTGATGACTACCTCCTCGGCAACCAAGGTGACGATCTGCTCAACGGTCAAGCGGGGGATGACTATCTCCATGGCCATAGCGGCATAGACACCCTCTATGGGGGCAGCGGCAATGACACCCTCTTAGGAGGTCAGGGGAATGACCTGCTAGAGGGGGGTGAAGGCGATGATGAAATTTATGGCAACAAAGATAATGACCAGATCTTTGGGCAACAAGGCAATGATTTGCTCTCTGGGGATGAAGGCAATGATCTCATTGAAGGCGGCGACGGTGCAGATGGAATCTGGGGCGGTGAAGGCGACGACCAACTCTGGGGCCAAGCCGACAACGACTATCTCTCCGGCAACCAAGGTAACGACACCCTCTGGGGTGGGGAGGGAAATGATACGCTCTTGGGGGGTCAAGACAACGACACCCTGCATAGTGGGAACGGCCGTGATCTCCTAAATGGAGGTCTGGGGGATGATCTGTTGGATGGTGGCTTACTTGACGGGGTACAAGATACCTATCGATTCGGTTTAAATGACTTTGGCACTGACCAGATCGCGCACTTTGAATCGGGCATCGATAAAGTTGACCTTTCCATCTATAATTCCCTACTCTCTCTGGGAACCTTAGACAGCACGGGTAATAATTTCATCACTGCCGAAGATGCCCTCGCCAGCACCACCGCTACGGGGCTCCAGCTTGACTTGAGCAATGTAGGCGGTGGTCGGATGATCTTTGCGGGCCTAAGTTCCGTGGCAACGTCGGATATTCTAGGTCTGGCCTAAACGCTTGTGTAGATGGCCACCATACCGAACCCATCCTGGTCAGCACTGCGTATGAGCGTCTTTCCTCAAAGGAGACACTCTACTTCGGAATTTCCTCTTGGGAGGAGTGACCCAGAAGTAAGGAAATGAGTTAGCCTGCTATGGTTTCTAGAGCAGTTTGCTGCCTAATCTCAGCGATTGGCAAACGTTGAACTCTTTACCAAGGACTCCCAATGAGCGTAAACCCACTCCAGTAAAACGGATGGGTGAGATCTGTACGCTGGTAGCGCAACAATTCTGGTGCGAGGGCCAACCCATTCAGCGTCCCGTCCTGGAACGAAACCTCACCCCTGAGTAGGGCGATCTGGGCTTGGCGCAAGGCTTCAGCCTTGATCGTGACCTCGGGAGCGCCGAGCTGCCGATAAAACCCATCCATCAGCGCCAACGTGCCCAAGTCCGAGACTTGCCACAAGCTCGCCAACGCCGACTTCACACCCGTTTGCACCGCCAAGCCCGCAAACCCCAGTTCGGCATTCGGGTCGCCCAAGGCGGTTTCGCAGGCACTGAGCACCAAGAGTTCGAGATGGTTCGTGTCCTGCCAGTCCAGCGCCCGCAGGTCAGCGAGATCTAGCCGTTGATCCCAAAACTGAATATAGGTGCGATCGCGATTACCCATTTCAAATCGAGAATGGGTCGCCAGGTGCAGAATCGGCTGACTGGCCGCCTGGCTCTCGGTTTGAAACCGGCCAACCGTAAAGGCCGAGTTGAGCAGCTGTTCACTGGCGGGGTGATGCTGCGTAATGCTGGCTAACTCCAGGGGCACGGCGGGCAAGGGGTGATGCTGCGCAAACTCGGATGCTCCCATGGCCAACACCGGGGCATTGTGGAGCGATCGATAGCGGGCATCGGTGAGACTGACGCTCGGAATTTGCCCCAAGCTATACTGCTCTACCAAGAACTGCTCGCCATCATGCAGCGCCGCCAGGGGCAGGGTGCGCAAACCCCGGCTCATCGCAAAGACGAGCGTATCCACGTTGTAGCTCTCTAGCTCATCTTGAATCGGCTCAATCAACCAGGTATGGAGCTGCTGGGCGGCGTTAAAGTAACGGTGACTCCCCGAATTTTGCACCCTGCGACTAAAGGCAGAAATCATGCTCTGGAGTTGATTGAACGTAGCCTCAGGAACCGTTTCACGAATAATCGGCTCATCCTCAGCGGTAATCAGCAGCAACTCCAGGGCATCGGCATAGCTCAGGGCATAGATGAGCACCGGGCGCGTCCCCGTTTCGGCTGCCATCTCGGTGAGCATTTCGCGGATATTGGCAATGCTGATGCCTTCAATTTCAGAGTCAAAATCTTCGCCAAAGTAGGCTTCGTATTCCCCTTCGAGTTCCTCATCGATGGCGGCGATATCGATCGCGCCTTCGGTCGTCAGCGGCAAGTTTCCGGTGATAGCCTCCAGTTCACCGGGAATCGTCCAAGCAAATTTATTGTCTTCAAAGTCAATGGTGGTGGTCGCCCCCAGTTGATCACCAACCGTCTCCACCAACCATTCCACCGGAGTTTTATCGCCTAAGAACCAGGGGGGAATCTCGGAGCCGGGGGTGGGCAACACCAGCGGCACGGCGGCGGCAGTGGAGAGAATCTGAATGCCGCCTTGGGTGAAGTCAAATAGATAAGACTGGGTGGGTGAGAGGGTTTGGCCTGCACCCGTTCCGGTGCTCAGGCTCCCGGCGCTGCCATTAATGCTGGCATCGCCGATGGTGAAGGGAACCAGACCCAAGCCCCCATGCCGAATCGTGATCGTGCCGCCAGCCGTCAATCCTGTCGTGGAGATGCTGAGGTTAAAGCCCGGTAAGCCGTTGGTCGTTCCCGTGAGGCGTACCAAGCTGGAGGATTCGAGGTTAACGTTGCCGCCAGCCCCCCCAACCGTTGATTCAGCGAGAATGCTGCCGATCGTGATCGCGTTTGCGGCGCTGACCGACACATTGCCCGCATTGCCATTACTGGCACTGCTACTGATCGCCCCTTCACTACCGCCAAACGTGGTGTTTACCGAGCCGCCTGTGCTAGTGATGGTGATATTGCCGCCATTGCCATTCGTGCCCAGAGCCGTAAGGTTACGCAAATTCAGGTCACTGCCTGCGGTAATCGTGATATCACCACCGTCATCCCCGTTGCTGGTGATGGTCGCCTCGGCGGTGACGGCGGTAACGGAACTCCCAGCGTTGATGGTAATGTCCCCTCCTTCCGATTGAATGCCCGTCAACAGATTGACATTGTTGCCCACAAGCGAAATATCGGCACTGGCATCATTAGCCTTAATCGCATCGGTCAGGTTCAAGTCACCATTGCTGGTTAGGGCAACAGCGCCCTTGCCTGAAAAAATTCCATCCCCCTCAGCAGCAGTGTTACCGCTAATAACGGTATTGGCGACTGTGAGCGTTCCCCCCAAGCCGTTATACCCATAAATGCCGCCCCCTTCTGTGCCAGAGGTATTGTTTGTGATAATGCTATTTGTGATGGTCGTGTTGCCGAAACTGCTGGAAATCCCTCCACCCCTTCCCCCAGCAGAGTTGCCCGAAAGGGTCGTGTTATCAACATTAAGGGTTGCATTCGTGTTGATCACACCACCTGCACCACCAACGCTATTTCCTGTAAAGGTACTGCTAGAAATTGTGGCATTACCCAATTGACTATTGAATTGAATCGTGGCAAGTCCTGCTGTTTGATTATTGGTAATTATTGAATTAGTGATCTCCAATGTTATGGGATCGGCTCCATTTCTAAAGTAGATCGCACCACCCGAAGCAGTGGAAGAATTACCACTAATAATGCTGTTTCTGACAATCACACTCTGAGCTGAAGTCCCTGCAAAAATCCCACCGCCATCGGTAGCAGTGTTGCCAGATATGGTGCTGTTTTCTAACCTCAAACTGCCTGAGCCGTTGAAGTGAATCCCACCTCCCGCATTCGGAAAACCAACTGAACCATTCTGAATCGTGAGATCTTGAATGGTGATGTTGTCCGCAAAAACAGTGAAAACGCGATCGCTTCCATTGCCGTCGATCGCAAGTTGATTTTGACCGGGGCCGTCAATGGTGAGATTGTCTTTGGAAGCGGCGATCGCAATATCACCGTTCGTCAACGTAATCGTCTGCGCTGTGCCAAAAACGCCTGTGGTGTCAAACGTGATCAATGTGCCTGCTCCCGCAGCGGCGATCGTGCCTCGCAAAGAGCCGCTGCCGCTATCGGCAATGCTCGTCACCGTGGATGTTGCCAGTTTCCCTTCCCAGTCCGCCACTGTTTCTGGCGTAAACGGATTACTCGCTGCGATCGCCCCCGTACTCGTCTCTAAAACCCAGTCCCCTGCATAGTTCGCGCTCCCGGTTGCATTCACCGACGCAGCTACGTCTGCACCTGTTATGTCTGCAATGCTCTGCACCAACGCCTCACCCGCAGCCCCTAACGCCGTGAAGCAACTGTAGAGCAAGATATCTGCACTCTCGGTTAAGGCATGACGCCAAGTTTGCAACTGTGCCGTGTAATCAGCGATATTCTCCGCCCGAACCCATTGATTCCCCAGCCAGAAATTGCCCTCATTCCCCTCCGCAACAAGGGCAACCGATTCCAGCTCACCCACCGAATCACTGATCACGGATAACTGCTCACTGACGACTGCAATGCCATCCTCATCCCGCTCAATGATCTGGCTGACTGTCCCTGCTTCAGCGCCAAACAATAAATCGGTAGGATGATCCGCTCGGGCATCGATGAAGACTGCTTGATCGGGGTTTTCGCCTATGTCGCTAAACCGAATGACTCGCGTATCGCCTTGAATTAAATCTGCATCCGTGGGTGAAACTTTCCCTGCGGCGTAGAGATCGATTTGTTGACCGGATACTTCGCCCGCGATGACGACAGCCCCATTCTGTAGGGGTAACGCCCCCGTGCTTACCCCGGCAGGGTCTAGGGCAACCACGAGGGGATTGCCCCTACCAGACCCCGTGAGCAACGTGGGTAGATCAACGGGTTGAATTCCGGCTGCGATCGCCCCCGCATCCACTTCTAAACTCAGCAACATTCCCGGTTGCGAAATCTTGACTAACCGCTCACCGGGGATGGCGGCGATCGTCACGTTCCCCGCCGTAGAAACCACCTGACCCTGGTTCAGCACCGTCCCGCCAATCAGGCTCAGATTCTGCGCATTGCTCAGATCGCCAAAATTGAGAATCGCCCCCGGTTGCTCACTGGCAAAGGCAAACTGGTTGGGTTCGCCAACCAAGCTGGCATAGTCATTTGCGCCGCTCGAAACAAACCAACCATCGCCGACAGCAATGCGATCGGCCGTCGTCGCCATAAAATCGCCTCCGACATTTAGGCTTGCTCCCTGTCCGAAAACAAGCCCCGCCGGGTTCATCAGGTACAGGTTGGAGTTCGCCCCCGTGACTTCAATCAGTCCGTTAATAATCGACGGGTCTCCTCCCGTGACGCGACCGAGGATATTGGTGATGCTGGGGTTGCTGAGGAAGGTGGCGATCTCACCGCTGCTCAATCCCAACGCCTGAAAGGAATGGAAGAGGTTAGCCCCCGCTTGGGTTCCCCCCGAGATGTGATAGGTGTTGCCGTTGTGATGGACGATCGTTCCTGTGCCATCTGGGGCGGGGGCGATCGATTGGGCAAGAACCGGAAAGGGGAGAGCTAGAGCAGCGGAGATAACGCCGCAGCCCCACAGCGGCGGGTTCGACATGGTGGAGGGAGATGAAGATTTTTTGCCGTGGGAAAATTTTAAGATTTACATCCCAGTATGGGTGACGAAATTCTAGATGTCACGGCTACTGAAAGGGGTTCAGCATATTGGCTGAATTTGGGGATTCATCCTGAAACCCCTCACCCCAAGCGGTGGGCATTTACCAAGCACTGGTGTGAACTTAACGCTGTATTCATTTCTTGGTGGGAGTTTGAGTGGGCTGACCCACCTCCTCCTACGGGGACTCCTCCCAAGAGGAGATGTGAATCCCCTCTGGGGAGGGGCGGTCGCACGTCGCGCAGATCGGGGTGGGTCGGGTGTGGGCCGCCGAGGATAGATGACATTGCTGGCTCATCCACGATGTTCGGTTTCCAATTTTGAAACCGCTGCCATACCCGCCAAGCGTCACTGTAAGCTGTGAATCGCGAATTGATATTACGGTTTCGGTTTTAGCGGAACGGGTAAATCAGTTAGTGTCTTAAGCATTTTGTGCATAGCCTTCGATTCTATAAAATCTTCCAGTTACATGAATATCGCTCTAGCCCCTCAAACTCTCTCAACTCAGCCTGCAACCGCCTTGGTTGTCATTGATTCCCATGTTGATACGCCCCAGTCGTTGGTGGCGGGTGTCCGTTCAGGCGTAGCGGCGTTGCTGCTTGACCCCAACCAGGATGGGGTTGCACAGATAACCGCAGCATTGACGACAGGGAGTTATACCAGCCTGCATTTAGTCGCCCATGGCTCACCGGGTGCATTGCAGCTGGGGAGTGGCGTGCTCTCGTTGGCAACGTTGCCTGCCTATCGTCAGCAGTTGCTGGAATGGGGCGTGGCGGAGGTTCTGGTTTATGGCTGCAATGTGGCGGCGGAGCCGGAGTTGTTGCGGGCGTTGCATCAACTGATCGGAGCGGCGGTTGCGGCTTCGGGGCGGCCGGTGGGGCGTGGGAATTGGGTTTTGGAATGGCAGGTAGGGGCGGTGCGGTCGGCGTCTGCCTTCACACCGGAGTTAGAGCAGGCTTATCAAGGGACGTTCCCGGATGCAGAATTTAACCTCAGCGATTTGGATGGCAGTAATGGTTTTGTACTCAATGGCGTTGATGCGGGTGACGGTTCAGGACGCTCAGTCAGTAATGCGGGAGATGTGAATGGTGATGGTGTTGATGATTTAATCATTAGTGCTCGCTCTGCTGACCCGAACGATCAGAGTAATGCAGGAGAGAGTTATGTCGTTTTTGGGGGAGCTAATGTTGGTAGCAGTGGCAGCCTTGACTTAAGTGACCTTAATGGTAGTAATGGCTTCGTACTCAATGGCGTTGATCGGTCTGATTTCTCAGGAAGTTCAGTCAGTGGCGCAGGAGATGTCAATGGTGATGGCATTGATGATCTAATTATTGGAGCTCGCTCTGCTGACCCAAACGGTCAACGTAGTGCAGGAGAGAGTTACGTCGTCTTTGGGGGAGCTAGTGTTGGTAGCAGTGGCAGTCTAAATCTGGGCAGTCTCAATGGCAATAATGGGTTTGTGCTCAATGGTGTTGATCAGAGCGATCTCTCAGGAAATTCAGTCAGTGGCGCAGGAGATGTGAACGGTGATGGTATTGATGATCTGATTATTGGGGCTCAAGGAGCTGATCCAAACGGCCAGAGTGGTGCAGGAGAGAGCTACGTCGTCTTTGGGGGAGCTAATGTTGGTAGCAGTGGCAGTCTAAATCTGAGCAGTCTCAATGGCAGTAATGGGCTTGTACTCAATGGCGTTGGTGCTTTTAATGGCTCAGGAATCTCGGTCAGTGACGCAGGAGATGTGAATGGCGATGGTATTGATGATTTGATTATTGGGGCTCAAGGAGCTGATCCAAACGGCCAGAGTGGTGCAGGAGAGAG
>JBMYQW010000122.1:7166-12280 GCA_049601735.1 Spirulinaceae cyanobacterium | reverse complement strand
GCCCGCCACGGTTTTTGTATGAGATTGATCAGCCTGAAAAGTGACAGAATGAACTCCCTAGGCAATGCCCACCCTACGCGATCGCTTAACCGAGTTTCTGTTTGCGATATCAACAATGCTACAGTTGAATCCGCATTGCCTGCCTATGCTGCCGCTTGCTTCGTCAACAACTCCCCAAAAGCAGCCGCATCAACTGGCGGGCTGAAATAATAACCTTGAATCAGGTCGCAGCCCTGCTTCTTGAGCCAAGCCAATTCTGCTGGGCTTTCCACCCCTTCTGCGACAACTTTGAGGTCAAGATGATGGGCCATGGCAATCGTAGCTTGGGTAATCGCAGCATTCCCCGTATTACTGTCCACTTGATGAATAAAACAGCGATCGATTTTGAGGGTATCAAAGGCAAACTGTTGGAGATATTGCAGCGACGAATAACCCATACCAAAATCATCAATGGCAATATGAATTCCCAAATGTCGGAATGACTCCAAACGACGCTTGGCGACGGTAAAATCTTGCACAAGGGAGCTTTCTGTTAATTCTAATTCGAGGTATTCGGGCGCTAGACCACTGTCCACTAAAACTTGCAGAACACGCTGACGTAAATCGACACGGTTGAACTGACGACTCGACACATTCACGGCCATTGTCAGAGGGCGATTAAACTGTCCTTGCCATTGCTTCGCTTGGCGGCATGACCGTTCCAAAACGTATTCACCCAAATTATCAATCAGACCCGCCTCTTCAGCCAAGGGTAAAAAGCGATGGGGAGCAACGAGGCCTTGCTGAGGATGCAGCCAGCGCACGAGGGCTTCACAGCCCTCAATTTGATGAGTCTGGAGACTCACCTTCGGTTGGTAGTGAACCTGAAGTTGGCGCTGGGCGATCGCATCGCGGAGTTCGGCTTCGAGATAGAGGGTCGGTGTTTTGCCCACACTCAATACAGCACTGTAGAACTCATAACCGTTGCCCCCCTGCCGCTTCACCTGAGCGATCGCCATCTGTGAATGCTGGAGGAGTTGATTGAGTACCTTGCCGTCACGGGGATACAGCGTTAAGCCTGCACTAATCGACAGGAAAACGCGCTTATCTTCCACTCGAAAGGGTGCAGCCAACTCGGTTTGAAAGGCTTTAATCGGTTCCGTCAGTTCTTTTTTATGCCTGACCAAGGGAAAGATCAGCACAAATTCGGCATCACCCACCTGGGCGATAAAGACCGAACTGAAATGCTCTTGGAGACGCTGAGTAAAGCCTTGCAGCAATTGATCGGTGGCGTCGTAACCCAAGTCATGGCGGATGGCAGTGAAGCGATCGATGCGGAGGCTGGTGATGCACAGTAACTGCTGTCTTGACTCATCCTGACGATAGGTTTGCACCGCAGCGGCAAAGCGATCGCCAAGCGTTAGACGGTTGGGCAGGCCAGTAATCGGGTCTTGGTAGAGCTGGGTTTGGAGTCGTGCGCTGATCATCTGCAACTGGTCATCGTACTGTTCGACGAGGGCCTGTTTTTTGGCAAAGCGGGTGGCGATCGCTTGCAACAGTTCTCGGGGTGTGAAGGGCTTGGTGAGATAGTCATCCGCTCCTAATTCCATGCCATGGCGCTGATCCGAGCGATCGGCTTTGGCCGTCAAAAAGATAAACGGCGTGGTAGCGGTTGGGTTTTCCGCCCTCAAGCGACGCAGCACTTCATAGCCATTCATCTGGGGCATCATCACGTCACAGAGGATGAGATCAGGAACCTGTGCCAAGGCCTGTTCAACCCCCTCAAATCCATTGGTAGCGGTTGATACTTCGTAATCTTCTAGCTCAAGAATATCGATAATGTTATCGATGACGAGCGGATCATCTTCGATGACCAAAATTTTATACATAATTGGCTTACGTTCTATTTACAGAGAGGGGAAGTTCAACCGTAACGGTTGTACCGACTTGTTCAATACTGTCAATGCTAATTTGACCTTGATGCAGATTGACACAATGTTTGACAATAGCGAGTCCCAAGCCCGTACCTTGAATCATACCGACGTTTCTAGAACGATAAAAAGATTCAAAAACATGGGGTTGATCCTCTGAGGGAATCCCCACACCGTGGTCACGGACTTGTATTTCTAATGCAGTGGGTTTATAGATAACTTCCCAGTTGACGATCGCTTCAGTCGAAGAATATTTGAGCGCATTGTTGAGGAGATGGGTGAAAATTTTTTCGAGGATTTTGGGATCAGCTTTAATATTGGGAGACTGGGCCTCCGGCTTGTACAGTTGCCATTCTATGGTGCGCTCTGGGTATTGTTGTTGAAATTCCAGCCACAAGTCTGTACAGAATTCCGCTAGATCTAAAACGATCGGTTTGACCGGAAGCTGGGCAGAAGCAGCATAGTCAAACGTCAAAACATCTTCAATAAGCTGAGTGATCTGTTCCACCGCACCTTGAATCCGATCGAGGTGTTTCCGTTTTTTGATTGGCGAGAGGCGATCATCGTAATCTTGTAAAATTCCCGTTGAAGATGAAATCAATGCCAAGGGGGTGCGAAATTCATGGGAGGCGATGGTTACAAATCGAGATTTGAGCTCACTGAGTTCTCGCTCTTTTTCCAGGAGTTGAATGATCGCCTTCTCGGCATTTTTCTGTTCGGTGATATCCAAACCAATGGCCAGATATTGGGCAATGGTGCCCTGTTCATCAAAAAATGGCACGATCGTCAGTCTTACCCAATATTCTCGACCACTTTTGGCTCGGTTCTTGATTTCGCCATGCCAGACCTCACCCGCCTGAATTGTTTGCCACAAGGCTTCAAAAAAACGGGCTGGGTGATGACTGGATTTGATTAAACGATGGGTCTGGCCAATGATGGCTTCACGCTGATATTCGGTGACTTCACAAAACTGATGATTGACATCCGTGATCGTACCGTTTACATCGGTCGTGGCAACGATAGACGTTTGATCAAGGGCATATTTGATATCCGCGAGGGCCTTGAGCGATTGTTGCAGCGCACTGGTGCGCTTAATCACCCCAGATTCAAGCGTTCGATTGAGGTGTTGGAGGCGTTCTAGAGCCCATTGCCGCTCCAGTTCGGCGGCGGCCCGTGCCGCAAAAACGCGCAGAATAGCCTCCTTTCGCTCGGTATGGCCCATGACCTGATCATCGAATATACAGAGTGTACCGATCGGCTGTTTGTGACGATTGAGCAAGGCAACGCCAAGATAACTCTCAATCCCACCCGGATAGGCTGCGCTGAACTGGGGATAGCGTTGCGCCAGTTGTGCAGGGCAGCAGAACTGTTGCTGTTTCAGTGTTTGCCAGCAGGGGGAGTCGGGCAATGCGCAGGGGGCAGGGCTAAATAGAGCTGCATCGACCCAACACCCTAGCACCTCAAAGCGTTCGTTCACCCAACTCGAGACGATCGCCCCTCTGACCCCCAGCGCAGTGGCAAGATGTTGGACAATTGCGGGGAAAAAAGCTTCCCCGGTGACCGCGGCTGTCCCCCTGACCAAATCAAGCAGGGCGGCTTCTGCTTGTTGGCGCTTCGCCAGCTCAATTTGAGACTGCTGGTAGAGCTGCGACTGTTGGATGGCGATCGCAACTTGAGTGGCCAGGCGTCCTAGCAAATCCATTTCAGCGGGTTGCCATGATCGCGCAGCCGTACATTGATTGGCACTCAGCAAACCCCACAGCCTGGACGGCGACGGATGGTCTGCCACGCTTGTCGCTGGCAGCACGATCGGCACGAGAATCTTGGCGCGAATCTGGAGTGCTTCCAAAAACTCAAGGTGGCATTTGTTCATGGGGGTTTGGTAGATATCCTCCACCACGCGTACCCGTCCCTGAAGATAGGGATCTAGCCAATTGGGGGCAAAACAGGGGTCATGGATCGTTCTGCCCAGCAGCGACTGCCATTGGGGATCAACCGACTCTGCCACCACTTCCCCCTGCCAGGCGGGGTCAAATTGCAACACAAAAACGCGATCGGTGTCGAGGAGCGATCGCACTTCCCGAACCGTCGTCGCCAAAATGTTGGGCAGATCAAGCGACTGACGAATATTCTGGGTAATATCGGTGAGTAAGCGTTCTCGCTCAGAGGCAACCTGCGATCGCTGGGTTTGACGCTGAAGTTCCTGCGTTCGCTCGGCCACTTGCTGCTCCAGTTCACTCGCACATTGTTTCCGGATCGCCTGCTGGTCGGACTCTAAATGGGCGATTTTTTCCCGAAGTACCTGTACCGTGCTGTGGAGATCCACCGATCGGAGCGATGGCACAATGCGAGTGGGGCTGACTCTTTGCTGCAGCCATTGCTCAAAAGACTGATGGAAGTTTTGGGCAAGCTGCAAAATACTCGTCTGAGTCACCAGTCCCTGCAAACGGTGCGCTGCATCCACAATGACCACCTGACGGATGCGTTTGGTCTGCATCAGGTGATAAGCGTCCCAGATGGTATGGCTGGGGTGGAGCACCAGCAGGGGGGCGCTCATAACTTGGTGAGCCGGGAGATGAGCCAAATCCAAGGCTAAGACCTGATATTGCACGATATCCCATTCGGTGACGATGCCCAGCGGTGTTTTACCATCCGCCTGGTGCTCAACGAGCAATACACAACGAGCCCGTGCTTGCACCATCTGTTGGGCGAGTTGTCGCACGGTGGCATCGGGTGTCGCTGTGATCGCCTCAGGTTCCATCACGTCCGAGAGCAGGCGCGTCTGTAAGAGGTGCATGGGTTGAAAAGCGCCCCACAAGGATTCTGGCGTGATCACACCTTGCAGTTGTCCAGCGGCATCGATCACAGGTAAATGACGCAGCCGTTGCTGCCACATCAGGTCAAGGACGGCAAAGACATTCGTATAGTCACGAGCTTGAAGCTGAACGGGCTGGGGCGTCATCACCGTCTGGAGCGATCGCCCCGCTAGCGTCTCTCCTTCAGAAATCCAATGCAACAAATCGCGTTCGGTTACAATGCCTAATGGGCGTTGGCTCTCATCAACCGCGATCGCGCAATAGTCAGCCCTTGGTCTGGCCTCTTGCCGTTCCTCCCCTGTCTGAGACAAGTGACGCGAGCATTGGATGAGCTGTTCGAGTAACTCTACCAAGGGAATCGTGGGAGAGACCGCCAGAAAACAATCAT
>JBMYQW010000122.1:0-7156 GCA_049601735.1 Spirulinaceae cyanobacterium | reverse complement strand
CAACGGTAGGGGCCAGGGGCAATTGGGTCATGGTCGCTCAGATCCTAATACTGGCGTCAACACCGTCTCACTCACCGGCGGCAAGGCCAGCGTGAAAATAGCACCTTGGGGCAGGTTGTCGCAGACGGAGAGTTTGCCCCCATGGGCCTCGGCAACCATCTTGCAAAAGGTTAACCCCAATCCCAATTGGCGAATCCCCTCAATGGCTCGACCTGTTTGATATTTCTGGAAGATTCGCTGGTGCATCTTTTTGTCTACACCCAAGCCCTGATCAATGACGTGTAGCTGAATCCCCTTGCGGTGGCTTGAATTCAACTCAAGCTGTACCGTAATGCTGCTTTGCTGCAACGAAAACTTAATCGCGTTGGAGAGGAGATTATCCAGCAAGCGACGACAGAGCTTGGGATCGATGACCATCGTGCAGCCCGTAGCAGGGAGATCCATCATGAGGGTTAAGGTGCGGCGTTGGGCAAGGGCACCCCAATCGGCGATCGCGCTACGAATTAAGTCACACAGATCCGTCATCTCCGGCTGTAAAACCAGATGCCCTGATTGCACCTTTGACATGACCAGTAAGTCATCCGTAAGGTTGATGAGCTGTTTTTGGGCATTGTCGATGCTCGTGAGCTGACGCAGTTGGGAGGCGGCTAACTCAGTGGTCTTGAGCAGTTCACACCCCACCAAAATAGAGTTGAGCGGGTTGCGAAAGTCGTGGACAATCATGCTGGCCATATCTTCCCGCAGTTGGGCGATCGCGGCTTGGGTCTCCAAAGCCTGTTGAATTTCCTCCTGTTGCTGCTTAATGCGAAACAGCGATCGCACCCGCGCCTTGAGCGCCGTTTTATTGATGGGCTTGAATAAAAAATCATCAACGCCGGCTTCTAAGCAAGCTACCATGTCTTCCTCGGCATCAAAGGCCGTCAGCATCAAAATCGGAATGCGGCTGGTTTGTTCCTGAGACTTGAGAATTTGACAAACTTGGCTCCCGTCCAAGTCCGGCATCATTACATCCAGCAGGATCAGATCCGGCAGCGCTTGTTCAACATGGGCCAGGGCCGCGTGGCCATTCTCAACCGCAGTGAGGGTATAGCCCTCTCGAACGAGCAGAGACTTAACCGCGCAAGAGTGGGTGCGATCGCCATCGACAACCAGTACAGAATAGGTCATGGGTAGGGTCTATGCAGTCAGACTGTGTATATTCAGACTTCAGATAATGCATTCAAACTGTACGCGAAAAAGCAGAATTAGACAGGCACTTTCTTGGGGTTAAGTCGCCAGACTTAGCAACCTCATTAAAGATCAGGAAAATATCAGGAATGCCAGATCAACTTGCTGAAGGACTATCTAGCGATAATACTCCGTTGCTAGCCAATAATCTAAACTGTTTCTTGCCCAAACAGCAAGGCGGCTGAAACAAGTTGCGCATAATGCTTAAGCCAATTGCGCATAATGTCGCTGTGGATTTTACTGGATTTGAAGTGAACGAAGAACTCTTAGTATTTAACCTGTAACCTCTGACTGTGACTAACTTACAGCCCCTCCACCTGTGATTTGAGTTGGGCGCGATCGCTCTTGTCTCATCAGGCTTTTGCGGTTAATTAATGACATATCCTAAGTAAATTCCACAGCAAGCCAAGGAGATCTCTCTTCACAAAACCCCGTAATTTCACTTAGATATCCAATCACAATTAAATCAGGCTCCAGCTCATCTCAATATCCCAAAATTGGAGGCTGTCATCCTTCAGATTTCAAACATTGCTATATCGATGAACATTGAGACTATTCTTTCTGTCTCAAAATTCCTTGTCATTTTAGAGCAATCGCATCACAATAAGATCTACAAGAGTAGGCTGGAAAAATAAAGAGAATTTCGAGTTTGAGGCAAGGGGAAAATGAGTCAAGATTTTGTATCGCGTGACACATTTTATGCCTCAAACCTAGAAGATCTAAAAATCAATCTAATTTATGTCAACTTTATGTCAATACCTTGGGGCGCTTGAAATAAAACACCTGGGTATTTTTTTCCAGGCCGGGCCCCACATGGATCAATTCCCAGCCCTGGCTCCCCATGTAGTTGAGCGTTTCCACCACAGATTTTCCTTGCAACAGGTTCGCTAGGGCCGCATCCTCGGACTCGACAGTGATGCGCAAGGGTCGCAGCGGGAAGATGGTCTCTTGAATCACCGTGTATTCCCATTGCTGGGCGGGCTGAGATGGTGGCGTGTGAGATTGCGATGTGTAGGACACACAACCCTCCCTTTCGCTGGGTGAAAAATGTCAGTACTTAACATAACAGAGAAGTTTGGTGTGCGTCAGGAAATAAGTACAATTGTTGAAGTAGAACAAGAATGTGCGATCGCCCCTGGCAATGCGCTCATGAGGATTAAGTAAATAAATCGGGAATTCCGTAGCGCAGGCATCCTGCCTGCCAAGGGTTTAAAGCCATTTGCAATTACCGGATTAAATTCTTGATTTCCATCAGTGCAATCACCCAGCCATCTTTAACAGATAACCATTGACATCTGCAATTTCAATCGAGGCCGATTTACCCCCGAACGGTGAGGCGGCAAAGCAAAGGATATGGGGTGGGCGATCGTGTTGACAGATCCGTTGGGGGAACAGCGTGAAGGACTCTCTGGTTTGGTATCGACTCATCTGGCATAGCCTGGGGATCGCCAGTCTGGCCATTGGTTTGATGTTTGGTCTGCATTGGCTCTTCGCCCAAGGGCTACTAACCCAAGCAGGTGGCTGGATATTGATGATTTGGACGGGGCTGGTCATTGGTGGGCTCTGGGCTGGAGGGGAATATCGTCGCGCCCGGCGGCAGCAGCGCGATCGCCGCGCCTATGAGGCCCTGAGTCAGGATTATCAAATGGTTCAGCGCCAGTATCAGGAGGGGCAAGCGCAATACCAAGCCATGCGCCAAGAATGCGATCGCCTTGGGCAACAACTCCAAGCCCAACGCGCCAAAACGAAAGACAATGCCGAGGCGATCCTGGAAGATTGCCTGCACCTTGAACAAGACAACCAGACCCTCCGCGCCGAGATTAAAACCCTCAAGCAAGAAAATTGGCACTTGCGAGAATATCCCCCTTGCCCCTCCTCAGCGACCAACGATCGGGCGGCGATGCCGGACATTCCGGACATCCTTGAGCCCTCATCTCCAGTCATTCCCGTTTCTCGGCTGACCAGCATCTCCGGTAAACAGGCGGTACGGGCGCTAGAGCAGCTAGGGTTTCACGTCGAAAATCAAAACGGCAGCCACATCAAGCTCCAGCGCACCCAGACCCAGACTTGCATCGTGCCCAACCATCCTGAAGTGAATCCGGTGACGCTCAAGCAGGTACTGCTGCAAGCGCAGGTGAGTCTGGAGGAGTTTTTAGCGGCGGTTTAGGAAGGATGAAAGCAGAAGGATGAATAAATCTCATCTAGATTTGTAGGGTGGGCAATCATCCGTCTGAACTTAACGCTGTCTTCAATTCCTGGTGAGAGTTCCAGGGGGCCGACCCACCTCCCCCTACGGGTACTCCTCCCAAGGGTCGACTTAAAATCCCCTCTTGGGAGGGGCAGGTCAAGCGTAGCGCCAACCGGGGTGGGTCGGGTGTAGGTCGCCACGAAAGCCTCGTAAACAAAGGGTTTCGCGCTTAAAGTTCACGCCAGTGGTGGGCAATGCCCACCGTTTCAGGGTTTGACGGATCGCCGCTTGGGTTAACGAGAGCATCTTCAGCGTCACAACCAATATTCATGACCCCGGCCAACAGGCGATCGGGAACAGTAAATATTCCAGAAAGAACAGCCGCCAGATGAACTGGTAAAACTGCTTGACGCTGGCGCGATCGCCCAACTCCACAGTCTGCGATCGCCACCAGAGCAAGGCCAGCAGCAGCGTATGCCCGCCCAGCATCACAGCGGTATTCACGGTTACGAGCTGATACCAGCCCGCGCCGATCATGCCCACATAGCAGGCAACCAACAGCCCCCGCACAATTTGGAAAAGAGCTTCTGGCCCCAAACGCAGGGCAAAAGTCGAGATGTCGTGGGCGCGATCGCCTTCGGTATCGGGCAGATCTTTAAACAGGGCGATGGCGATCGAAAACACCAAGATAAAGGCAATCAGTAAGTTAATTCGGGCATCTAACTGAGCCTGACCCCGAAACACCTGAACAAAATGCAGCGATAGGCCCCCATTGATCACCACGCCTCGCACAACCAGAATGCAAAAGGCCGCCAGGATCGGCCAGCGTTTGAGCCGGAAGGGTGGTAAAGAATAGAGCGTCCCCAGCAGCAAACTCGCTAATACCGTGGCCAGTAGCCAAGGGCCCAGCCAGAGGGAGAGGGCGATCGCGCCCACCCCTGCGATCGCTACAATCCACTGGCCCTGCCCCACCGTCAGCGCCCCGGACGCCAGCGGCAGATTGGGTTTATTGATCCGGTCAATTTCAATGTCGGTGAGCTGATTGAGCCCGACAATATAGAGGTTGCCCATCAGACAGGCCAGCCAAGTTCCCAGGAATTGTAAACTCTGCCATCCCGTCAGCAGATCTGGCCATCCGGTTTGCTCAGAAGAGGTTGGCGCGAGGGCGATCGCCGCTAAAGCCACCACCGAGAGGCTCGTACCGATAATGGTGTGGGGCCGAGCAAAGCGCCAGAGGCTCAGAAGCCAAGGCGGTGCAGGGGGCAAGGATTGGGTCGTCATCGCAGGAGAGAGGGATGGGAAGGATTTCTTCAGGTTTAGCGTTCGGATCTGATATAACCGTATCCTGATCACCCCAGCAGCCAGTTGAATAACAGTAACATCTTGTTTATGACATCACCCGCCAAGCGCCATCATAGAGACAGGCGAGTTTGGAGACCCTACAACTCATGTTGAAATATCTTTGCTCTGGCGCAATTTTCACGACAATTCTAGCCAGCGGTCTTTTGAGTGGCCAAGCCGCCCAGGCCCAAGCCGCCTGTGGCGCAACCAGCTCAGTCGGGGCAGGCACTTCAGTTCGCTGCATTGTAACCGCCCAGCCCCAAGCCCTCAGTTGCGACGCCATTCCGGCGGCAGCGAGTCACCAAATGAATCTGGGCGCCATGAACGGTGTCGAAGTTTCGGTTCAATCGAGCGGCGGCAACCCCACGCTCTTGATCGATGGTCCCGATGGCTGTTTCTATGCCCTACCCAACAATGGGGTCGCCAAGATTCCGGGCTTTTGGTCGAATGGGGTTCACCGCATCTATGTCGGCGGCGGTGCAGGTACGACCACATTGACGATTCAAGCCGATTGAGCGGTAGCGATCGCCGTTCCCCAATCGGCTCAACTGGCTTTCCCAGTTAAGACAACTTATCAAGAGCTGAAATCCTTTCCAATACTGGGTTTCATGCTTTAGCCTAATCTTCACAACAACCCCTCATTTCACGCTTGACAAAGCCCCAGGGGCTGTAAGCTAGATCCAACAATGGTTGGAGGTCTAGTTTGACAGCCCCTCTTGCTGTTTGGGGGGTCGGGCGCTCTATTCACCCCCTTGCTCGGCGCTATAGTTATCCTGTAATGCAGCTCAATGCCCCTGAAGTTGATGGCGAAAAAGAGGACGAAGCGCAAATCTGCCAAGCGAAAAACGTCACGACGGAAATCTTCCCGACGCAAAGGTGGACTCTCTGGCTTTTTAAAGGCCTGCAAACGGACTCAGCAGAAGCTCACGCGAGCAATTACCGTAATCATTACGGTAATGGTCATTGTGCTGGCGGGCTACTATGCCTTGACCGGAACAGATCCGCTAGGGCTTTTTAGCAATACTCCCTCTTCATCAGTACCGACAACAGTGGGTCGTGGTGGTGACTGGTGGGATGTTTACTTCACGAGCCCGAGCGATAACGCCGATCCCAACAACCTCAAGGGTTCTATTGCCGAAAAACTCATCGATCGCATCGATCAAGCCCAGAGCACCATTCATATTGCTGCCTTTGAATTCAACCTCACGCCTGTTGCTGAAGCGTTAATTTCGGCTCAGGAGCGAGGGGTTACGGTGCAGTGGGTCACGGATGATGAGCATGGCATTGGTGCAGACAACGATGAGGGCCATGGGCAGTTCACAATGCTCAAAAACGCCGGGATTGAAATCAAAGATGATGCCCGTAGCGCCTTGATGCATAACAAATTCTGGATTTTTGACCGTCAAGTTGTCTGGACGGGCTCGACCAACATGACCGTGAATGGCAACTTCCGCAACAACAACAATGTGCTGGTGATCGAGTCGCCAGCGGTTGCCGCCATTTATGAGCGCGAATTTGCGGAA
Organism: Spirulinaceae cyanobacterium; assembly: GCA_049601735.1. GTDB lineage: Bacteria > Cyanobacteriota > Cyanobacteriia > Cyanobacteriales > Spirulinaceae > SIO3F2. The sequence goes on along the minus strand of JBMYQW010000122.1, from coordinate 877 downwards.
CTGTGGCGAGGCGAGTTTGGCCCGTCATCCACCTCAACGGTCAGTGAGCAAAAAACCACAGTTGAGGGCACGCCCATTCAAGTTTTGTTTGGAGCTGAAGACGATGTCGCGAGCCAACTTGTCCCCTTGTTAAAGAGCGCCGAGCAAAGCATTCACTTTATGGCTTTCTCGTTTACCCAAGACGAGATGGGAATGGCTGTTCAAGAACAGTTTCAAACGGGAGTTGAAGTTCAAGGCATCTTTGAAGTGCGGGGGAGCGAAACTGAGCATAGCGAATTACCCAAGCAGTTTTGCTCAGGAATGGCGGTGCGGCAAGATGGCAATCCCCAAACCTTTCACCATAAGGTGTTGATTATTGACAATCAAACGGTGGTGACGGGTTCTTTTAATTTTTCAGACAATGCCGATGAAAGCAATGATGAAAACGTTGTGATTATCACCCATCGTGAGATTGCGGCTGAGTACCAAAAGGAGTTTGAGCGGCGTTGGCGTGAGGCGACGGAACTGGATGGGTCGGAAATAGCGTGTTAGATGGGGCACGCGGGTTATCGCTTGCCCCATCTGGTTTTTGGCGTTATGCCCTCACCCAACCCTCTCCCAGACTGGAGAGAGGGCTTTTTAGTTTGAATTTTTAAGTCTGCTATTCGGATTGCGGATAACCCGCCCTAGTGCCGTGGCACAGCTAAAAAGGTGCAATATAGCAAGGAGAAACTTGGTTAAGACATCGCGTAGGGTGGGCAATGCCCACCAGTCAAGGGTTTCGGCTTTCACAAAATGTCCTAACCACCTATATCGCTGCTATAGAATCTTGCCAATGAATTTTGTAGGGGTAGTGCCCCCGTGCCTACCCCGGCAAGGTCTGGGGCAACCACGGGGG
>JBMYQW010000121.1:0-12336 GCA_049601735.1 Spirulinaceae cyanobacterium | reverse complement strand
CTTCTCGGCTACTAACCACTCTATTATGTCCTAACTAGCCCTCTCTTTGCTATACGATCGCATCATCATTTGGTTCTAGTTGCACATCTACTGTGTCTGCGCCAGTTGCGAAAGTCACCTCATAGGTATTTGCACCTGTTTGACTAATTCCTGCTCCCGAAAGCTGATAGTCAGCCGCGATCGCGGTGCTATTAACATCTAGCTCTAGCTGCACGACCAGTTCACCTTGAGACGCATCTCGCTCTAGACGATAAATCCCTGAACTACCGTTTTCCTGAATTGCATCCGTTACAGCCTGCAAGCTGACGTTGGGAATAACCTCACCTCCGTTGAGCCAAACTTCAGTAGAGCCACCAAAGTTATGAACAACCACATCAAGATCCCCATCTCCATCTAAGTCACCCAAGGTGCTAGAAAGGGCACGGCTTGTCCCAAATGAGTCGTTACTGCTGTGAGTGAAATTTCCCTGACCGTCATTCAGCCATGCCTTGTAACCCGAGTTGAAGTCGCTGACGATTGCGTCAATATCACCATCTCGATCGATATCTCCCAAGCTGACATCACGGGAGTCTCCTGGTAAGGTTTGACCTGCTTTCTGGAATGGTCCGTACGGCTGACCGTTTAACCAAACCTCATCAGCAGGATTACCAGAGATACGACCCTCAGTTTTGGCAATAAATACATCTAGATCTCCATCGTCGTCCAAATCAGCCCATTCCAAATCTATGGATGGGGAAAAATTGACAATATCTGTACCCGGAAAAGGACGGTGTGGAGTTGAGAATTCCCCTGACCCGTCGTTAAACCAGACTGGATTAAACGGATCGAAAGTAAAAGAACTGGAAACGTTGTAAGGAGTGGTAGAGCCATTTGCCACAACTGCATCTAAATCACCATCCCGATCGATATCTCCTAAACGGACAGCACGGCTGGCAAACTGTTCAAATGATTGCCCACTATCGCTGAAGTTGCCTTGGCCATCATTGAGCCAAACCTTATCTGCTTCACCTGCGTCATTGGCAACGAATGCGTCAAGATCCCCGTCTCCATCAAGATCACCAACCTCAACACCGTTACTTTTGCCATTACCCAAGCGTTGGCCGCTATCGCTGAAGTTACCTTGGCCATCATTAAGCCAAACTCGGTTAGGTGCGCCACTATCAACACCACCCCCTAAATCACGGTTAGCCACAAAGGCGTCAAGGTCGCCATCATTATCAAAATCGCCGAATGCCACTGCAAAGCTATCGGATTCGCCTAATTGTTGGCCGGTATCACTGAAGTTGCCTTGGCCATCATTCAGTAGGACTAAATTCTCTTCATTGAGTGTGGCAGAGCCATTGTTATTGCTGGCGATGAACATATCTAAATCGCCATCGTCATCTAGGTCTGCCAAAAAGACAGGGCCACGAGCATCAGGCAGGGTTTGATTACTCTTGACGAAACGTGCATCAGGATTTGGTGTGTTATCAATAATTTCGATACTGGTAGCTGTGGCGTTGGGGTCAATTGCGTAGTTGCTGTCTACCTGAAGTTCAAGCACGACTTTTTCAGTGAGTTCAACCAGGGCATCATCGGTGGCGGTGAGGGTGATGTCTGCAAAGGTTTCCCCATCCGCCAGCGTGACGGTATATTCCCCCGCGCCTTGAGCGGCGAGACCATTACCGTTGAGGGCATAATCGTTCGGCGTAGCATCCGTGCCGCTGCCAACCTTGAACGTTACGACGAGTTCACCCAGATCGCTATCTCGTTCAATGCGATAGGTTGCGGTGTCGCCGCCTTCGGTGGCAGCGGGGGCGATCGCGCTAATCCCGACCGTGGCTTGATCATTGTCCGCTATTTTTGCTGATGCACTTGCTGCCCAGGTTTGAGTAACTTGGTATGCCGCATCATCTTGAAGTTCCAAACTCAGGAACTCTGTGGGCTCAACCAAAGCATCATCAGTAGCAGTGAGCGTCAGGTATACACCTGCTTGACCATCCGCCAGCGTAATTTCGTATTCCGTATCGTTGAGTTGAGTCAGGCTAGTTCCGCTGATGGTGTAGTCATCAACGCTGGCCAGACTATTGGGGCCAGCCATGAATTTGACGGTGAGTTCGCCATCGGCATTGTCTCGCTCGATGCGATAGGTGGCAGTGTCTGCCCCTTCGGTAGCAGTGTCATCGGTGGTCGTGATGCTGACGATGGGCGGTTCGTCATTGTCAATGATGGTGGCTGTCGCAGCCGCAGCGGTGGGTTCAATTTCGTAGAAGCCGCTCTCTTGCAGTTCAAGTACGACGGTTTCTGTAGGTTCAACCAGAAAATCGTCGGTGGCGGTGAGGGTGATTTCTGCAATCGCTTGACCGTCAGCTAGGGTGATTTCGTATCGCCTGTCGATAAAGCCGAATGCTTGCAATCCTGTACCGCTTAAGGTGTAATCGTCAGAATCAGCAGTGGAGCTTGTGCTTGGCTTGAATTGAACCGTAAGTTCGCCATCGGTGCGATCGCGCTCAATTCGGTAAGTGGCAACATCGCCTGTCTCAGTGGCAGGGTCGGTAATTGTCGAGACTTGAACGATGGCGGGTGGGGTGATTGTGATAGGGTCTGAAAACTCCGATGTGCCGCCGCTGCGCCAATTAAATTGGTCTCGTGTTGTGGCGATCGCAGTAACTGTTGTGGGAGGAGCCGGAAAGATCGGGAAAGACGAAAGCACAGCAGTGAATATTGCTTGACCCAAGCCATCGGTATCCACCCAAATGGTTTGATTATGGTTCTCACCTTGCTCAGGACTATTCGCTGTGTTTGAGTAAAGATCAATCTTTAAGCTCAGACCAGGCCAGCTTTGAATCTCACCTTTGACAAAGATGTCATCACCTTTGCGTACCGCCTGAGTCAAAACAGGAGTATTGAGCAAACCGTTTGCCCCTGCATCTTGGTCATTGAAATCATTGGCAGTCCTACCATCCTCACCTAAGTCGATGCCTAAACCACCATTGGCACTGATCGCATTACCACGAATATCGACAAATTCAGACTGCCCGACAACCGTAACCCCATTACCTTGGTTATTAGCAATGGTATTACTGAGTCGATCAGTAGGTTCAGGCTCAAGCCCGATCTCTACATTGTTGGTATCGTGAACTCGGATGCCGTCTCCACCATTACCAAGGCTTGAAACGTCGAGTCCACTAGGAAGTTGGCTTATCGGATCAGAAGCACCAATAAAGTTATCATTAATTAAAATATTCCCATGAACCCAAGACATTGGGGATAACTGATTTTGGGTTAAGTGGATGCCATTCTGAGCATTGCCAACAATTGAATTCTTTAAGATTTTATTGGTGTCAACAGCTTGATTAGTAATGAGAATACCGTCTCCGTCATTCCCAATAACCTGATGAGTATTCTCAATTCGAGCAACGAGTCCAACTTGGTTATTGCTCACTTGATTGTTTCGGGTTGCCAAACCACTGAGTACAACACCACTTTTGCGGTTGTCCGCGATCGCATTACCAGAAACATTTGCATTTTGCGTTCCGCCACTCAAAACAATGCCATGGCCACTGTTACCTACGGGGAAATCATCAGGGTTGACTCCAAATCCTCCCCAGAGTTGTCCTAAAGCATCAAGTGCCTGGAGGTCATCGCTAAGGCCAATTCGGTTATCAACAATCTCAAGTAACCCATTTCCAAACGCAGTTGTACCCAAAATCGCATCAACATAAATACCATTGCCACGGTTATTGGTGATCCAGTTGTTGGATGCAGTGTAGTGAGAAAATCGTGAATCAGGAATGGGGAAACCTTGGGCAGGTAAAGGAAGCCCTTGGAAGTGAATACCATCCCCACCATTGGCCGCAGAAGTAGATTCCCAATCTAGTGATTGTGAGTGGTAGTATCCACCAATAATATTGCCATCAAGACCCATCTCACGAGAATTACCACTGACCTCAATGCCATGGCCCTGGTTGCCTAAAATCAGGTTAGGACTCCATTGTGTACCTGCTCCACTGCTAGTAACATCATCAAAAATGATGCCACTACCTTGATTTTTATTGATTAAGTTATCGTCAATTCTTACATTCTGAGACTCCTGTGCAAAAACCCCAGAACCACCATTGTATTCAAAGGTATTTCGCGTGATTGAGTGACTTTGCTGGCTATTTTTAACTGTGATGCCATTGCCACCACTGCCCACCACTCGGTTATCTTCGATCGCCGGACTGCTAGAGCCATCAATATAAATTCCATGACCGAGATTGCCCAAGATTTCACGAGTATTTCCAATCGTCTTTAAGTCTCGAATAAATTGAGGATAGGCTAAATGAATATCAGAAGGATTTCTGTAAGCATCGGGTGCTGCACCGATAATATTTTCGCGGATGTGAACATCACTATCAATTAGCGAGATGCCATTACCGCCACTCCCTGCAATGGTATTGCGATAGGCTTCAAAGTTGGTCACTGATTCAAAACGAATCCCATCTCCACCATTACTAATTGCTTTAGATTGCGTTATGTCAAGACCAATATAGTTGTTTGCAATTTGGTTACTCGATGAAGAGGCACTCCCTTGGCTGCCTCGAACAAAAAGACCATGTTGATGGTTGCCTGAAATGTAATTCTGACGAATATCATTCTCGACTACATTTTCAACAAAAATGCCATGACCTTGGTTGCCATTAGCAATTAAGCCCGTTCTATCAAGTCCAATATTGTTGTTAACAATTTGGTTGTTTCCCGCATCTCTTAGCTCAATCCCGTGACCTTTGAAGTTAATGATGGCCAAGCCTTCAATTTCAGTATTGCCGGCACTAATTGTCAAACCGTTAGCCACAGAATCAATCGCTTGACCATCTAAGGTCAGCTTGTCAAACGAAAAGACTCGTAATGCAATGGCATTGGTGATCTCTGGTAGGGCAGTTTGAAGTTCGATAACCCCATCCGCAAAGGCAGGCTCAAGAGCAACCGTAATGGTTTGCTTACCCTGCATCGCGTTGGCATTCAGAATCGCCTGTCGCAGGGAACCCACACCACTATCGTTGGTATTCGTAACCGTTAGATCATTGGGGTCAATGACCTGATCGTTGGCGGCAATCACAACCGTTGCCTGCTCACCCCCTTTGCCGACTCGATAATCATTGCTTCCCACTAAATCCAACACCAGATTTTCATCGGGTTCCGCCAGATTGGCGGCTTCGAGCAGTGCTTGGGCAGTGATGTCTACAAAACTTGAGCCATCAGGAATGGTGATGGTGTAAGTTTGCCCCGACTGTTGGAGCGAATTACCAGAAAGGGCAAAATCATCGGCTTCAACTGTGCTTGAGTTAGCGACTTGGAACTCTACGATCAGATCGCCAACTGTGCCATTGCGGGTGATGCGATAGGTTCCGGTATCGCCCTGCTCCGTTGCCGTGGCATCGGGAGCTGACAAGCTCACTTCCGGCAGAGTGGTGTTATCTCCTTCGATGCTCAAGCTAATCTGGTTGGCGGTTGGATCAGGGAAGTAGTCGCTGCTTGAACTCGACCCCAAAATAAAATCAACCGTTTCTAAGTCTTCAGAAATGGCATCTGGTGTGGCCTGGAGTTGAACCTCAACCGCTAAATCCGTTTCTGAAAACAAAACCTCAAAACGACCGAAATGGTCTGGAGCGATTGTTCGTGTCTGCCCTTGCCAAGTCTGGGTCAACGTAAAGTCACTCAGCTCGGCCGTGCTTGTGCTACTCAGTTGGAACTGAACACCAAGGGATTCGCCATTGAGATGGCTGCGTTCAACACGATACGTTGCAAGATTACCCTGTTCGTTGGCAATGCTATCCATAGCTTGGATAGCAATCGTTCCCGGCTCATCGTCCTGAACCGTAAGCGTCGCCTCAGCAAAACTGGCATCAATGGTGTAGAACGGGTCATCTAGCAGCTTGAGGCTCAAGAATTCATCGGGTTCTAACAGTTGGTCATCATGAGTCTGAACACCAATGAAACCTTCAGGTTGTCCGTCTAGGAACGTGATGGCATAGTCAGTGGCATTGAGACGCTTGACCACAGAATTAGCCCCTTGACCCCACAGCACAATGTCGTATTCTGAGGCATCTAATGTGGTGCTGCTGCTTTCAATGCGGACTTTAACCGTGAGATGACCAGCCATAGCCGGTTGACCCGGTGACGTGTAACGCCGCACTAAAAAGCCACCCGCTTGCCCCTCAATCGGTGAGGGAGTCCAACCGCCAACTTGCAATTGCACGATCGGTAGTGGCAGATCCTCCAGTTCAGGTAAGCTATCCAGCGACTGGACAAAAATATCACTACCATTGTTGGTATCGTTGCTGGCTAAGTTGTCTGCAAAAGAGCCAAAGGCGATCGTTTGACCGTCTCCGGAAATATTCACACCATCGGAAATGCCGTTGCCGATTTCACCGTTGGCGTTGACAGAAACCATCTTGACTTCATCGGTTTGCTGATCATAGACAAACGCATCGAGCTGACCATTCATTTCACCGGGTACTAAACCATCGGCATTGGAAGCAAAGGTGATGTAGCGACCGTCAGCTGAGATGCCTGCCGTGCGAAAATCACTGCCGTTGCCGAGGGGAATATCCAGCCATTTGAGTGTATCGAAGAGGCGATCGTAAACAAAGAAGTCTTCTTGAAAAGCACTGTGGTCGTTCTTATCTAAGTCATTCGCTGTGGAACGAAAAACCACATAACGTCCATTGGCAGAAATAATCGGGTCAGACGACCAGCCATTACGGCTCACACGTTGATCAAACTGGTCAACGTAACTCGAAATTAGAGACGTGGTATTGGTGAGGCGATCGTGTAAAAAAATGTCCTTCGCCGGATTATCGTCTAGACCATTGCTCCCTGTTGTCAAGTCATTAGCGTAGGAACTAAACGCTACAAAACGACCATCTCCAGAAATGGAGGCTTGTTCAGACAGATTATTCCCCACCTGGGGTTCTCCCTGGAATCCGTCTTCCCGAGATTGCCAATTTTGAGAAATTAGGCTGGTTTCTTCTGTAACGCGATTGTAGACAAAGACATTGCTTGGGCCATTCGTTGTCCCTGAATCGAACGTGATGTAATTACCATTGGCGGAAATTTCGGCTCCTTGAACGGTTCCTGCTTCAAGTCCCGGAACCCCGCTCAAGTCAATTTTCTGACTGCTCTGGGTCGTCTGGTCATAAACGTAGAGATAGTTCTCGCCCAATTGATGAGATTGGGGCACAAAAGCAATGTAGCGCCCATCGGCTGAGATCGAGGCATCAAAGCCCCGGAGTTGGCTGGGGAACTCGTGGGCAACATCTTCGCCAATGCGCTGAGTTGTGTTGGCGGTGCGATCGCGCACCATCCCGCTAAACACAACATAGCGCCCATCAAAGGAGAGAACGGGTTGCCCATTGCCCCCAATTTGCTCTCCAGCAGAATTAACCGAAACAATTTCCGGATCAGGAAACGCCCCGGCATATTGCGCTTGCACCGCTGCCGAAAACGCTACCACCCCATTGAGCGGTGCGGTTCGTACATCTAGCTCCCAGTTTCCCCCCAGTGCTGCATTGCCCACCACGGTGCTCGATGCGGCGACCTTCGCCCCAGTCAGCTCACTGAGCTGCTGGATAAATTCTCGTCCGATCGCCCCCGCACCCGTTTGACAGCCGTAGAGCAGAATCTCGGCGTCTGTACTGAAGTGGTCACGCCATTGGGTGAGTTCCGTCGCGTATTCGGGCAGGGTCTCTAGGCTCAGATGCGCACTGCCCAACCGGAGTGAACCGGGGCTACCGTGAGCGACGAGGTGGAGGGTTTGGATGGGCTGACCTGTGGCTTGGTGGTGCGATCGCAGCCGCGCCGTAATCTCCCCAATGCCAGACTGCTCCAGTAAGAGATGGACAAGGGTCTGAGTCGTTAAACCAGAGCAAAGCGTTGCAATATCGGCAACAGTGGCATCAATGCAGACCAGCGAAGGGGCAGCTAACGTCTGACGAGAGCACGAAGCAAACATGATGAGGTGGGGGGACAGTTGATCTTGACATCAAAATGATAGCTCACAGTTGTGAGCAGCGACTCCGTTAATTTACGGAGGTTGATTTAAGCTCTCGTTAAAGACGGATTCACCGGGTAATGCGCAGTTGCTGCTCTCGCCGCGCCAGGCTATCGCAAAGGAGCTGAATGATTTGGCGCTCTAGACAGGTAGCGATCGTCGGTTGGTCTTGCTTCATCTGGTTAAAGGCGCTCTGGCTCAGGCCCCAGAGTTGGCAGTCGGTTTCGGCAATGACGGCAGTCGAGAGGGGTGGCTTGTCGTAAAAGCGCATCTCGCCTAAAATTGCTCCGGGCTCGCGGGTTTGCATCCGTTTGGTTTGGCTCCCTTCGAGTTGGAGTTGCACTGTCACCCGACCGGATTCGAGCAGATAGAGCTGGGTATCCGTATGATCACTGGCATAGATTGGCTGCTGGGCTGCGACCGTCCGAGGCGTAAGATAGCCGAGGAATTGGCTCGCTTGCTCGTCGCTCAGGCCCCAGGTTTGTACCTGCGCCTGGAGATCAATGGACTGGGCGCTAGAGAGTTGCGCCTGAGCCAGGAGCTGACTTTCGCACCATTCGAGGCCGCGATCGATATCCGGTAGCACAATACAGCGGACTTCCGGATAGAGCAGGCAGCGATCGTCGCTCAGTTCAATGCCATCCCCCTGCTCTAGGGTGGCTTGAAATTCCGCCGAGAGGTTGGTGAACACCAGCGTGATCTGATGTTTGCGGGCAATCTTGAGGATCTTGTTGCAACTGAGGACGGCGGAGGAGTCGAGCCCCGTGACCTGACGGAAGTCGAGGAGCACAAAAGCAAGGGACTGATCCCCCCTGCTCCCTTGCTTAAGGGATTGAGCATCCCCCCTGCTCCCCTTTGTAAGGGGGGTTAAAGCGTTGTTTTCGGTGCGCTGCTTGACTTGGTTGAGCAGGTAGTTCGCCGTGCCAAAGAACAGAAAGCCCTGCAACTCTAAGATCAGGATGCGCTCGCCCTGCTCCTGGAGCAAGGCTTCTTGGGTCTCGTTATATTCCCGATTGCTACGGGTAGTTGCGCCGGAGAGGACTTCCTTGGCTACATCCACGCGACTGTAGTTGTACATAAACAGCAGCACTGCCATGACGAAGCCGACCAGAATCCCAGCCAAAAACCCCCAGACATTGATCGTGACGACAATCACCACAATGGTCAGATAGTCCAGCAAGGGCAGCTTGAACCAACTTTTGTAGAGCCAGGTGTACAGCAGCGACAGGCCCAGATACAGTAGCAGACAGCCCAGAATTGGCTTGGGAAGATAGGACAAAAACGCCGAGCCGAGCAGCAATACCGCCAAGGCGGGTAGGGCGGAGATGATGCCGGTCAGACGGCTACGCCCGCCGATCTCGTTGACCAGGAGCGTACTCGGCAGGGCTTGGGAGCCGACCATGCCCCCGCCCAAGCCAGAGAGCAGATTAGCCAGACCGAGCGATCGCAACTCGGGGTTGAGGTCGAGATCTTTACCCACCGCCAGTTCAATGCCGCTGTTACTGAGAATAAGTGAGAGCAAACTGACCAGGGCAATACTGACCATGCTGCCCGCCTGTCCGAGCAACACCGATCCCTGAATCTGCGTAAAAACCTGCCAATGCAGCGGTTCCCAGAGCCCCCCTGACGGAAAGGGCCCCAGCAGCCAGCCCGCCTCCCGCGCAGCGGTGGGGGAGAGCTCTGCTCCCCAAAGCGCCAGGTAAAACACCCCCACCAGCGCAATCAAGGTTCCGGGCATGACAAGATAATGTTTATAGCGTCCTGCGACGAGCAGCAGAATCACGGCAAACCCGGCCCCAACCCCCCAATGGAGCAGCGTTTGGGGCGAGATTAATTGAGGGAGGTTCGATAACGTTAAGGCCTGATCGGTCGTCACCTGGAAAAAGCCATCGACGAGCAACCAGCCCGTCCCTGCCATGAAGCCGCCCACGACGGGGTAGGGCACGAGGCGAATTTTGTCACCCCAACGCAGCAGACCGAGCGCGAGCAAAAAACCGCCTGTGAGCAGTGAGGTGAGCACGATCGCTACGGTGAGGGTGGCGATTGCTGTTTCCGGTTGGTCGGTCAGGGAAGTGGCGATCGCCGCCGCCATAATCGCCAGCAGCGCCGTCGGTGCCGCCAAGGGTGTGGCGATCATGCCGGGTAGAGTGCTGGTGAGCGCCACGACCAAGGTCACCATACCCGTGCTAAAGACCGTCATGCCCACCCCCTGGGCTAGCTGGCTATTCAGCGGCCCGGCGTAGATCAACGCCGCATAGGAGATCGCCCGGATCACGCCAATAATGCCCGTTACCAGTCCGGCGATAATACTGGGAACAACCAGGGTCAGGTCAAGGGCCAGCCAGTTCCGAAACCGTTCAGTGGTGCGATCGGCAGCAAGGGTCATGCATCACTCCCTCTCAACTAGGGGCGGGAAAACTGCCCCGGAGCCGGGAACTGCTCTACTGGCTCGTTCTTGAGCGCCTCTCGCATAAAGTCGCGCCAAATCGGTGCAGCGTAGCCGCCCCCCGTCACCCCCTTACCCAAGGGTCGATAGTTGTCATTGCCAATCCAAACCGCCGCCGACATCTGGGGTACATAGCCCACAAACCAGACATCCCGCTCATCGGTCGTGGTTCCGGTTTTACCGGCCGCCGGACGGCCGATCGCCGCCGCCGGCGCCGTTCCGCCCGCAATCACCCCCTTGAGCACATTCGTCAGGGAAGCGGTGGCCCAGGGGTCAAGCACCAGGCGGGGCTTGGGCGTATTGTCGAGAATTACATTACCACTACTATCAGTGACGCGCACAATGATCGTCGGGTCAGAATGCCAGCCATTGCTGGCAAAGGTGGCAAACGCCCCGGCCATTTCCTTGGGCGTGATACCCTTCGAGCCCAGCGGTAGGGAGATAACCGGGTCAAGGGGGCTGGAGATACCCAAGGTGCGGCAAATATCGATCACTTGATCCAAACCCACGGCCTGACCAATCTTCACCGCTGGCACATTGCGGGATTGAACCAGGGCAGCATGAATCGACATGGGGCCGGAAAAACTACCACCGTAGTTTTGGGGCTCATAATAGGCAGAGCCATCCCGATATTTAACGGGCGAATCATCCACGACCGAGTAGGGCGTATATTTACCGCTGGCAAAGGCGGTGTAATAGACAAAGGGCTTAAAGGAGGAACCCGGTTGGCGCAGGGACTGAATGGCGCGGTTGAACTGACTTTCTTTGTAGTTCACCCCGCCCACGAGCGCCTTCACAAAATGGGTGCGGGAGTCTACGGCAACCAGGGCAACCTGGTCGGCATAGAGCCCCCGATTGCGTAAGCGGCGGTGGGCGTCGGCCACCTCTTCCTCCGCCATCTTCTGGAAGTTATAGTCCACCGTGGTTTGAACCCGCATTCCGCCCTTGAGCAGGGCGTCTTCGCCAAAGCGATCTTCCAGCTCGGCGATCACTGCTTCGGTGATATAGGGCAGGTCGCTGGTTTTCCAGGCGGTCGGCTTGGTCACGCGCAAGGGCTCTTGCTTGGCGGCTTCAGCGTCTTCAGAAGTAATCCAACCGATACTTGCCATGCGGTTGAGGACAAGATTTTGCCGCCGCTTGGTTTCGGCATAGTCAATGTGAGGACTGTAGTCTTCGGGGGCTTGGATCAAGCCCGCCATCATGGTTGCTTCTGCCAAGTTCAGCTCGTCCGCTGATTTATTAAAGTAGCTCTGGGCAGCCGTTTCCACGCCATAGCTATTGTGACCCCAGTAGATACTGTTGAGATACATCTCCAGGATCTGCTCTTTGGTAAAGATTTGCTCGACCCGGATCGCCAGCACTGCCTCAGCGAGTTTCCGGCTCACCGTCCGCTCTCGGGAGAGGAAGAGGTTCTTGACCAGCTGCATTGTAACGGTTGAGCCCCCTTCTACCACTGCACCGCTACGCCAGTTAGCCAACAATGCCCGCCCGACGCTGGTGGGGTTAATGCCTTCGTGAATGTAGAAGTGGCTGTCTTCGATCGCCAGCACCGCTCGCTTCAGTTCTGGAGAAATCTTGTCCAGTTTGACGACTTCGCGGTTGTGTTCACCGTGGAGGCTATCGAGCACCTTGCCCTTAACGTCGTAGATATAGCTGGTTTCCGTGGGCACGTAATTTTTCAGCACCCGCACATCGGGGAGGTTGCGAAAACTAATCGCCAGGCCCACCAGCCCACCAGCCACGATCGAACTGGTCACCATGGTGATTGCCAGAATCGTCCCCCCAGCCGATTTGGCGACGCCAATCCCAAAATCGCGCAGGGGTTTGGGATCTGCGGTGGTGTCTTTTTTTTGTCGAACAGTACTCGTTGCCACGG
>JBMYQW010000120.1:12110-12371 GCA_049601735.1 Spirulinaceae cyanobacterium | reverse complement strand
ACAACACCTCGATCGAGCGTGGACAGCCGCCCCAAGTTCCAGCTTGGCTTACGGCTATTCCCCGTCAACTCCGGCGCTGGCGTTCGTTCGCAGGCGCTTGGGCTCGGCTCCAACGTCAGCCGCTCTGGGTTCCGTCTCGGCGACTTCGTCTGAGCAGTTATCTGGGCATTCTGGTCGTGCTGGGCTATCTCAGCAGCCAGCGCATCCAGATTGATGCTGCGGCTCATACCGAATATCAGCGCCTGCTCATTGCCCAAAAGG
>JBMYQW010000120.1:0-12100 GCA_049601735.1 Spirulinaceae cyanobacterium | reverse complement strand
CCCGCTACCGGGCACAAAGCTCCTATGACCCGGCATTGAAAATAATCAGCGATCTAGAGGAGGATTTTCAAAGACTTCAAGACATCCCAGCCTTTATCCGTCCCCTGGGCAAGGATGAACTTCAAGATTATTTAACAGAAAAAGAGGTGGTTTTGAAGCAGATCAATCAGCAGGTTGAAACGTTCAAAACCCAAAATGCGACCCTCAAAAATTCACTCATCTATCTCCCCACGCTTGAGGCTCGTCTCGTAGAAAAGATATCTTTAACCGATGCGCAGTTGTTAATTGACGATCTGAACCAGCTCACCAGCCAATTAAACTTATATAGCCAGACCCTAGAGCCCCGAGCCAAACGAAATGCGACGGAGGCGATCGCACGTCTCCAAGCCAAGCAAAACCAAGCCGCGATCGATTTTCCAGACTCATTGCTCGATCTCATCATTGAACATAGTCAAATTATTTTGGACTATCAGCCCCGTGTTGAGGAACTCAGCCAAGAACTGATTACGCTCTCGAATACGGGCTTATCTGAAAACTTAGAACAGGCTTATCAGCATCATTACGATCTGGCGTTAGAACTCACCCGTTTTAATCGTGCGGCTATCTATAGCTTGGTTCTTTTAACGGTGCTCTGGACAACCTATTGGGTGGTTGCTGCGATGGGACAACTCAATCGCCAAAGCCGCCAGACAAATCATCAGCTCGAAACCGCTTTAGCTGAACTGCGTCAAACCCAAAGTCAACTGATTCATTCTGAAAAACTCTCTAGCTTAGGTCAATTAGTCGCAGGGGTAGCCCATGAGATCAATAATCCCGTGAGCTTTATCTATGGCAATCTTGATCCCGCTCAACAATATAGCCAAGATCTGCTCCGCCTCCTTCATCAATATCAACAGGATTATCCTGAAGGTAGTGCAGAAATCAACAGCATTGCTGACGAGATTGATCTGGACTTCATTGCGGCTGACTTTCCTCAAGCTATTGCTTCCATGCGGCAGGGGGCGGGACGGATTAAAAGCATTGTTTTGGGGCTGCGTAACTTTTCTCGTCTCGATCAGGTGGGGACGAAAGCAGTTGATTTACACGAGGGCATTAATAGCACCTTGATGTTGCTCCAGAGCCAGTTACAGGATGCGGCTGGGCGATCGCAAATTGAAGTGATTCGTCATTACAGCCCATTGCCACTTGTGACCTGTGAACCCGGTCAGATCAACCAAGTATTCTTGAACCTCTTGAGTAATGCGATCGAGGCGATCCATGGCCGCAATCGAAAAATCCCCACAGAACAGCCGTTGCCGCTGAGTCAGATTGTGATCCATACCCAAAAGAGCCTGGAACACCGCGATCGCGTTCAGGTCAAAATTAGCGATACTGGGCCAGGAATTCCCCCGGATATTCAGCAGCAGGTTTTTGATCCCTTTTTCACAACCAAGGCGATCGGCCAGGGTACAGGGCTGGGCTTGTCGAGTAGCTATGACATTGTGGTCAACCAACATCAGGGGCAGCTCCTTTGTGAATCTAAAATTGAAGCGGGAACGACCTTTATGGTCGAGCTACCCATTCAATTTGCCAGCGTCTCCCCCAAATAAAGAATGGTTGGGAAAAAGCAACATCAACCCCAGTTTCATGCGTACAAGCGATGGCGTCAATCATGGCGTGATTGGGGTGGGCAAATCGTTCTGGTCATGCTCATTTTCTTGGCGATCGCCACCTATCACACCGCCAGTCATTGGCTCGTTCAAGCGAAGCCGTTAGCGCCGATGGCGACTGAGTCGATCGCCTTAGGCAACGAACCGATTACGCCCCTGCCACAAAGCCTTGATCTCAACCCAAGAAAAGTTGCCTTGGGGGAGAAACTCTTCAATGACCCCCGCCTATCTACAAATAATACGGTTTCCTGTTCAAGTTGCCATAATCGCCAACTGGGGGGCGGTGATCACCGCACCGTGGCAGTGGGGATGAATCAGCAGGTGGGTCAACTGAATACCCCAACCGTATTTAACAGCGGCTTCAACTTTCGCCAGTTTTGGGATGGCCGCGCGGCGACGCTGGAAGAGCAAATTGATGGGCCCATTCATGATCCCGAAGAAATGGGCAGTAGCTGGCCGATTATCATTCAAAAGCTCGCAGCAATTCCGGCCTATGCCAAGGCATTTGAAAACCTGTATCCGTTGGGAATCACTGAGGCAACCATTAAAAATGCGATCGCCACCTATGAACGCTCGCTGATCACGCCATCCCGCTTCGATCGCTACCTACGCGGTGAATTTAATGCGCTGGTCGTCGACGAACGGGCGGGCTATCGTCGCTTTAAAGAATTGGGCTGTGTGACCTGTCACCAAGGCATCAATGTGGGAGGGAATCTCTTCCAAAAAATCGGGCTCTTTGGGGACTATTTTGGCGATCGCGGTACACCCATCACCCCGGCTGACTATGGTCGCTACAATGTGACCCAAGAAGAGCGCGATCGCTATGTGTTTAAGGTTCCGAGCCTCCGCCATATCACCCGCACTGCGCCCTATTTTCATGATGGTTCGGCCCGGACACTTGAGGAAGCCGTGCAGCGGATGTCTCGATATCAACTGGGTCAGGAACTCTCCGCCGAGGATACGAGATTAATCATTCAGTTTCTGATCGCCTTGACGGGCAAATCGTAACGCCGTGATACGCCTTAGGCGATTTCTGGAAATGAATATACCAACCCAAGCTGAGATGGTGCGTTACGGCTATCGCCTAACAGCACCCTACGAGGTACATTCTTTTTGGCAAATCTCCTTAATGAGTGTGAGCCGAAATCCGGATTGGGTGATGAGCGGTCATTGCTTAACAAAACTCGACCTTGGCTGACTGGTAATGGGGCGATCGGCCTCTCTATGATGGAGGTCAAGAGAATGGGGTTAAGCTGGAGCCGTGGGAGCGTTTTTCAATCCCGTTTAAATCCCGCTGATCTAAAACCCCGCCAGTACAGAGGCATGATTTGTGGTTGTTCATTTTAATGCGAAGCAACGAACCCTGCTCCAGACGGGTCAGCAGCCTGCGGGCTTAGGCGGGCGAGTGGCGGCGGCTGAAGCGGCGATCGCGCGTCGCCAAGCCGCCCAATGTGGCTGCGACGGGCAATCTCCTGCCCAGCAACAGGCCGCTCTCGCCCAGTTTGCCCGCAAAGTCCAGGGTGATCCCGTCTTGCTGCGCAAACTCGGGCGACGCGTCTACGAACTGATGCAAGCCGACCTCGACTTGCAGCGCGAACGCAACTGGAACTACGGTGCTCGACGTTGACCATTGGCATACACTTAAGCACGTAATCCCCTTTATGAAAGGGCTTCAAGAGCGACAAACACCCGACCCACCCCGGTCTGCGCTACGCGAGACCGCCCCTCCCAGGAGGGGATTTTAAAATCTCCTCTTGGGAGGAGTCCCCGCAGGGGGAGGTGGGTCAACCCACTCAAACTTCCACCAGGATCTCTATGCAGCGTTAAGTTCACATCGATGGACGTTAACTCACCCCACCATCATGGCCACCGACAACTCAGAACTCAACTACATCACTTCTAACCGCTTCTATGTCGAGATGCAGGGCACGATTACCGCCAGCTTTCAGGAATGCTCCGGGCTCGGGGCTAGCATTGAAACGGAGGTTTTTGAGGAAGGCGGCGTCAATGACCAGCGGCGGATCATGCTCAAGGGCGCGTCCTTTGATGATGTAACCCTCAAGCGCGGCATGACCAACGACCTAGCTTTTCTGGGCTGGGCCAGCCGGATGTTCACCAAACTCGATGCCAGTGGCGCAGATATCGACACCCATCGCCGCAACATTAATATTCTGATGTTTAATCAGGCCGGTGAAACCGTCCAGGTCTGGACATTGATCGGCGCTGTGCCCACCAAATGGTCTGGCCCGAGCTTTAATGCCGATGGCTCGGATGTGGTGGTTGAAGCAATCACCATTGCCTACGAAGGCTTGTCCGTGAAAGTGAATGCCAAGCCATCAGCGGGCTCCAGCGGCAAGGCAACCATCCTCAGCAGCGGCCGGGATGAGAAGGCTGGGGGCTATTTTGCCAGTAGTTAGCAACCGACGTTCTGACAGCCTTTACGCATTACGCTAATTCCGCCCTATGCCACGCCAACTCCCCTTCTCTTCTCGTCCCCTCGGGCAACGCTTTGCTCTAGGGCAAGGGCTGTTGGGACAAGGATTGCTGGGTCAAAGACTACTAGGACAAGGGCGCCTAGGGCAACGAGCCTCGCTGGTTCAGACGAAATTCCTGAAACCCTTGGGGCAGCAGTCGCTCCAACGGATTGGCTTGCCGCGTTTTACGGTGCAGCGTCTTGGCGATGTGCCAGAGTTGGGTGCGCAGAATGCGCATCCTGGAACGGTACTCAGTCCGGGGCTCAATTCAGGTCTCTCAACTGCGCTGGATGGGCCGGAAACACAGGGGGCTCAAGAGGAGGTCGCGTCGCTCT
Organism: Spirulinaceae cyanobacterium; assembly: GCA_049601735.1. Classification (GTDB taxonomy): domain Bacteria; phylum Cyanobacteriota; class Cyanobacteriia; order Cyanobacteriales; family Spirulinaceae; genus SIO3F2. The sequence goes on along the minus strand of JBMYQW010000120.1, from coordinate 7,642 downwards.
TATCCAGTCAAGGGCCGACGCAACACCCCGGCACTCAACTGCCGCCGAGCCTTCAAGCTCAGTTGGATGAAGCGGCCCCAAGCAATCGTCCAACGGTTCCGACGCCAAGCGATACACCCCGCTCTCGCCGCCAACATCCTGGCACAACCCTGCCACCTGGACTGCAACGGCAAATTGAGCAGCAGCAGACGCCCCCAATACCACCATCATCAGGACAATCACGCCCCTCTCAGCCGACATCAGCTCAGGCTCAACCGAGAACGACTCAACCGGCTCAACCCCAGCGTCCCGCTCCTCCAGTCCAAGCTCAATCCGACCCAACTTCGCCCCGACCCACCTCACTCCCCCGGCATCCGGGCACAGCCGTGCCGCCTCAGCTTCAGGCGGACATTACACCAGCGCCTCAGTCGCCTCCCCTGGTTCAGCCTACACCAGGCCAGCAACCATCGGGAATGCCGACATCCCCACCCTTGCCCCAGCCAGCGGTGCGATCGCCCCAAGCTCCTGCTCCTACACCCCCCTCCCTTCAGGCTAAATCAAGTCAGTCCAAGTCTGAGCCAGCGCCGACCCACCCCCCGCAAGCACGCGCTAAAGTCAAGCGACCCGCTTCTCTACGGCAACATCCGGGTACAAATCTGCCATTGAGTATTCAACGGCAAATTCCCCAGTCCCCAGCACCGCAAACACCTCCAACACCAACTGTTCAATCAGAACCGCAGCAAGCGCAGCGTGCAACGCCGGAAATCCAGCGGCAACCGTTTCAAGGACAACAAAAGCAGCAGAGCGATCGCGCCCCCAACCATCGTCCCGATGAGCCGTCCTCCGCCTCTGGGCCAGGTGATCCCTATCAAGCAACTCCAACTCAAGCGACGCCATCTCCGGCTCCTACGCCATCAACACCGCTGGCGATCGCCCCTCCCCAAGGAACCGATGCAGCCTCAATCCAGCGACGCGTCGAACCCGCTGCCGCTGCACGCTCTGAGCCGCAACCTTCCCCAATTCAAGGGAGATCGGCCCAGGCAGGCGCGTCAGCGCCTGCCTCTTCAGCAGCGGAGATACCAACCCTTCAGACCCAAGCTGATGCAAGTCAGTCCCCGCTTCAGGCGTTGCCTGATCAGAGGGCGATTGTCCCGGATAGTGCGCAGAGCGAAGGGGCTAAAACAACTGAGCCGCAAACGCAAACCCCGGCGATCCAAGCAAAAGCCGATGTTCCCGTCTCTCTTCCTCAGCATCCCGGCACAGCGGTTCCGCCTGAGATTCAAGCCCAAGTTGAAACATCACAATCCTCAGCAACACCAGTTGTGCAAGCGAAGGCTGATGCGGTTCAGTCGGACAGTCCAGATTCACCCGTTCAACCGATTGTCTCTGACCGTGCACAGAGCGCGCTCGCCGACACAATACAACCCCAGACGCAAATCCCAGCTATTCAGAGTAAAGCTGATACGGCTACGCCCGAAGAGCAACGCCCAACTGCACCACAATCCAACAGTACCTCGGCTGCTGAAATACCCCAAACTCAGGCGAAGTCCAGCATAGCCGCTTCGGCTACGCCACCTTCAGAAGTGGATGCCAGTCCAATTCAGCAGCGTGTTGAATCGGCTGAGACGGCCGCTCGTTCTGGTGGAGTTCAACCCCGGCTGTCAGAACCAACCGTTCAAGCTCAAGCCGACGCGCCCACCTCTTTCCCACAGCATCCTGGCACAACGGTTCCGCCTGAGATTCAAGCCCAAGTTGAAACATCGCAATCCTCAGCAACGCCAACCGTTCAGGCGGAGGCTAATGCAATTCAGTCAGATCTCTCGAAATCACCCATTCAACCGATCGCTCCCAACACCGCGCAAAGCGGAGTCGCCGAAACAGCACACCCCCAGCCGCAAGCCCCCACCGTTCAAGCCCAATCCGATCGCTCTGCTAACCCGTCCCAAGCACCCAGAACATCAGCAGTTCCAAACCAAGCTAAGTCGCTATCAACTGCCCAAGCGCCCCAGCGTCAGACCCCCAACATCCAAGCTAAAGCCGATGGCGTTCAGGCTCCCCCGGATGCGCCTCAAGTTCAACCACAGTCGAATATTCCGGCATCTCTAGATCAGCATCCGGGCACAACCGTTCCGCCTGAAATTCAAACTCATTTGGAAACACCACAATCTTCTGAGGCATCGACCGTTCAAGCAAAAGGTGATGCCTCTCAAGGAACTGAGCTAGGTGCTCCAACTCCAAGCCCCCAGAAGCCGACGCCTGCGCCCGAAGCGACTCAGCCCCTAGCACCAGCGCCCCAAATCCAGGCACAACAGCAAACGCCAAGCCAATCTGCTACCCGTCAGCCACCAAGCCAAACGGCTCCAGCTAGCACAACGCAGCCGGACAGCCCAGAATTTAGAACCTCACAATCTCAAACCCAGACCCCAACGCTTCAAGCCAAGGCGGATACAGCTGCATCCCCGGCTCAACATCAAGATCCACAGCAACCGGACATTTCCCCAACGATATCGGCTCCTCAGGTTCAGGCCCAGTCTGACCCAGCCCCCTCTGCTGCCCAACCATCAGAATCGAGTACAGCCCCCATTCAGCAGCGTGTTGAATCGGCTGAGACGGCCGCTCGTTCTGCTCAGGGCCAACCCCAGACGCAAATCCCAACCGTTCAGGCAAAAACCGTTCAGGCAAAATCCGACGCACCGACTTCTCTCCCGCAGCATCCGGGCGCGACGGTTCCACCTGAGATTCAAGCCCAGGTCGAAACGCCTCAATCTTCAGAAACGCCAACCGTGCAGGCGAAGACGGATGCGATTGGGCCAGACATCTCGAAATTACCCGTTCAACCGCTTGTCTCTGACCGTGCGCAGGGTGTCGAAACGCCTCAATCTTCAGAAACGCCAACCGTGCAGGCAAAGGCTGATGCAATTGGGCCAGACATCTCGAAATTACCCGTTCAACCGCTTGTCTCTGACAGTGCGCGAAGTGCGATTGTCTCTGACAGTGCGCAGAGCGCAATCGCCCCTGATACCACACAGAACGCCGTCCCTGAAGCAAAACAATCCCCAACCGTTCAGACCAAATTAGACAGCACTGCTGCCACTACCCAAGCATCCAGCCCAACAGCCACACCCAATCTAGCTGAAGCAATATCAACTGCCCAAGCACCCCCTAGCCAGACCCCAAATATCCAGACCCCAAATATCCAGGCCAAAGCGGACGAGTTTCAGGCTCCATCTGATGCACCTCAAGTTCAAACACAGTCGAATATTCCGGCATCTCTAGATCAGCATCCGGGCACAGCTGTTCCGCCGGAGCTGCAAACCCAGCTTGAAACATCCCAATCTCCCGACACGCCCACAGTTCAGGCCAAGATTGATCAAGCCAAGGTTGCTCAAGCCAAAGTGGATGCATCTCAAGGAACGGCTCTAGGCTCCCAAACTCCAAGCCCCCAAACGCCAACGCCTCGGTCCGCAACGGCTCAGTCCCAAACGTCAACTCCTCAAATCCAGGCACAACAGAAACCACCGGCCTCGTCTGTTGCTCCTCAGTTACCTAGCCAGCCTGCGCCAGCCAACACCGCACAACCTGAAACCACGCCACCTGCCACCACATTATCTGAAACGCCACAAGCTCTAACGCAGCTCCCAGCGATTCAGGCCAAAGCTGATCCTACTGCGCCCCAGGCTCAAAACCCAGCTCAATACCCAACGCCACAACAACCTGAAACGTCTCCAGCCGCTACGACACCCCAAATTCAGGCTCCGTCGGACAGACCGGCTTCTGCCCTCCCACCCTCAGCAGTGGATACCGCGTCCACTCAGCAGCGTGTTGAATCGGCTGAGACCTCCGCTCGTTCTGCTCAGGGTCAACCCCAGCCGCAAGCTCCAACGGTTCAGGCAAAAACCGATGCACCGATCTCCCTCCCCCAGCATCCCGGCACAACCGTTCCGGCTGAAATTCAAGCCCAGGTTGAAGCATCACCACCCTCCTGGCAAACGCCAACCGTGCAGGCGAAGTCTGAGGCGATTCAGCCAGCCACCCCCGGATCACAAATTCAGCCGACTGTCTCTGATACCGCGCAGAGCGCGATCGCTCCTAATACCGCGCAGGGTGCTGTTCCTGAAACAAACCAAGCCCCAACCGTTCAAGCCCAATCAGATAGCTCTGCCGCTGCCCCAGCATCCCGTCCAACAGCCACGCCCAATCAATCTGAATCACGATCAACTGCCCAAGCACCCCCTAGCCAGATCCCCAATATCCAAGCTAAAGCCGACGGCATTCAGGTTCAAACTAATGCGCCTCAAAGCCAATCAAAATCTGATGTTCCGGCTTCACTAGATCAGCATCCTGGCACAACGGTTCTGCCTGACCTGCAAGCACAAACTGTCACCTCTCCGACACCTGCGTCTGCTCCTGTTCCCCCCCAAGTAGATACAGCTCCATCTGCGCCACCTGCCGCGCTGCCCTCATCCCCGACTCAGCCCCCGCAAATTCAGGCCAAAGCAGACCAACCCGCCGCGCCGCCTCAGGATCCAGGGGCTCCGGCGACACCCGAGCGGCCAACGCAAGCTGATCCCCAGCCCACGCCTGACCCCGCATCGTTGGCCGCCGCTTCGGCCCAGACGCCAACTGCCACGCTGCCCCAGTATCCGGGAACCCAGGTTTCACCTGATCTTCAAGCCCAAGTTGATACCCAGCAACCCACTGTTGACTCTCCTCCTGCCCAAGCTCAACGGGATCAATCCCCGATCGCTCCTACGCAGCCAACCAGAACGAGCGATTTGCCTGCCCAGACAACCGATCGCCCCCCCTCAAAAAAATCAACCCGTTCCCGACCCAGCGCCAATGCTTTAACCCGTCCTTCCCTCAGCGATCGCCTCCAGCGCCAACATCAGGACGCTAAGGTTTTGCAGAATCTAGGGCGATTCAAGCCGATTGGTCCGGCAACTCAGCAACCTTCGGGGCGCGATCGCGCAGCCGCTGCCTTTCCACCGCTGATCCAACGGCAAGCCGAATCCACAAGTGCAGCAACGTCCCAGCCCGTTACAACACCGGGCGCTTGGGCGAATGCGGCAGACTTGCTGCGCCAGACTAATTCTTCTGAGCCACCTGCCGCAATTCAGCGCCAAGCTGCGCCAGAGAATCAAGCCAGCAATCGCGCCACACCCACCGCTTGGTCGAATGTAGCAGACTTGCTCAATCAAACCCAACCCGCTCCGTCTCCCTCGCTTGGGCGCCAACCTGATGCTGCACCTGCGCCCCAACACCCAACACCCAACACCCCAACCCCTCAAACTGCGAGCGATCGCCCAACCCCCTCAACCCCAGCGCCAACGGGTCAACGCAAGCCGCCACCCGGCAACCATCCGGGAACCCATGTATCATCTTTGCAGAACCTTGCGGGTCTAGCGCAGCGGTCAGCAGGAGGCGCTTCGCAGCAGCCGACGATTCAACGTTCGACTAGCACCGCCAAAACCTCGAAAACGAAGCAGCGATCGCAAAACCGCTTAGGACAGTCTAAAGCCCTCGGCAATAACCCAACACCCTTGGGCAAAAAAGCCCAGCGCAACGCCGCTCATAATGCCAACCGTAAGGCCAAACCAAAATCGGGATGGACAGATCTCTCGGCCCAAATGACCAAAGTTGCGCCCACGCTCCAGCGTCAAGCCCAAGCCAATGCGGGTGAACAAGAACAGATTTTTACCCCCCAAGGGATTCAAACCATTCCCCGTCAGCAGTCATACCATTACACCTTGCAGCGACAGGCAGCGGAGACCCCAACCAGCGACTCGACAGCGGAGAATAGCCCTGAGCAGGAGGCGGACTATCTCGAAGTTTTGGCTCAAGAAATTTATAATATGGTGCGGGAGGAAATTGCGATCGAGCAGGAGCGCCACGGGCGAGGGTATTCGGGCCGCTTGCCTTGGTAAAAGCGTTTAGATGAATTGAATTTCTGTGTGATTTTTGATTGGGAGAGAATTGATTTATGGCACTAGAAAAAGCATATCTGCAATCTGAAAAAGGTGACAAAATTGAATTTCAATTTAACCCCACCAAAATCAACTTTAGTCAAAGGAGTGAAGTGGAGGCGACCGATGCCGAGGATGAGACCGGAACGCCGAAGCAGACCTTCAAGAAGCGTTGCCCGAGAACGATCCAAATTTCCGACTTGCGGTTTGATACCTACGAGAGCGGTGAGAGTGTCGTCGAGAAATATCTCTATAAATTCATCAATGCGCTCGAATATGACTCTAGCAAAGAACGTCCCTTGACCTATAGTTTTAACTGGGGGGGCAATCAATATATTCAAAGCTGCTTTATTACAGACTTGAGCTTTGACCTGACCCGTTTTTTGGCAGATGGAACCCCGGTTCAAGCAGTCATTAGCTCCCTATCTCTCGAAGAAATTGAAGGTGTTTCCTCCAGTGGTTCAACCAATCCATTTGGTCGAGGCAGCACCTCAAACCGGAGTATATAATTCTCTCTTTTAATGAGAGTTTCCTCACCCCATGTCTAGTAGTTATCGCCCCGACTTTAGCTTAAAAATCGATGGTACAGCTGCCAGCGATAAACTGATGCAAGATATTTTGCAGGTCTCCGTTGAGGAGAGTTTGAACCTGCCCTGTATGTGTACCTTGATCATTCGTAATACGGAGCGATCGGGCCGGGATGATGATACGTTTTGGCAACATGAGAGCCTATTTACGGTGGGTAAAACGGTGGAGGTGGGCTTTACCTCTAGTACCACCGCCGATTCAGAATTTGATACGGCAGTGACGGGGACGCTGTTTAATGGTGAGATTACGGCGATCGAAACCCAATTTACGGGCGGCTCCCAAGCACCGATCATTGTGCGGTCTTACGATGTGTCGCACCGTCTGCATCGGGGCCGGTTTATCCGTTCGTTTCAGAACATGACCGACAGTGATATTGCCAAAAAAATCATTGGTGAAGTGGGCATTAGTTCCGGAACTGTTGATAGCACCAGTCCGACTCATGACTATGTATTTCAAGAGAATCAAACGAATATGGAGTTCTTGCGGCTCCGGGCAGCCCGCAATGGCTATGAACTGTTTGTACAGGATAGTAAATTTTATTTTCGCAAGCCTAGCTCTTCGTCAACGGTTAATCTGACTTGGCGTAAAAACCTGTTTGATTTTCGGGTGCGGGTTTCTAGTGCCGAGCAAATCAAAGAAGTGGAAGTCCGGGGCTGGGACTACACCAAAAAAGAACCGATTTCTTCGAGTAAAACATCACAATCGAAGGTCATCACGAGCACCAGCCATGGGAAAGGCACGACAACCAGTAGCTCTTTTAGCGGTAAACCAACGAGCCCAAAAGTGTTAGTCGTCGATCGCCCGGTGGTCAGTAGTTCAGAAGCGGATACGATCGCCCAAGCCCTCTTTGATGAACTCAGTGGGGAGTTTGTGGTGGCCGATGGTCGGGCCGATGGCAACCCGGATATTCGCCCCGGTAAGTCGGTCAAAGTCAGCAATATGAGCACCTACAGTGGTACGTATTATGTCACGGAAACGCGGCATATCTACACCGATAACACCTATCGCACGGAGTTTAATGTCCGGGGGATTCGGGGGGGAAACTTGCTGTCGGTGCTCGCACCACCGACCCGTTTGCATCCGGGACAGACCTTTTTGATTGGGCAAGTTAC
>JBMYQW010000119.1:0-12394 GCA_049601735.1 Spirulinaceae cyanobacterium | reverse complement strand
TACTTGTGAAGAATACTTGAGACGAACGTTTGATAGGGAATTCCTTCTTCTAGGGCCCTCCTTTGTATTGCCTCTAGATCTCGGGAGGAAATGCGAATATTAATACGTTTATCTTTCTTGAATGTCGCTCCAGCAGCTTTTGCAAGTTGCTCCTTGCGCTGCGAATTTAGAGTGGACTTAAACTCATCTGCCTCGAAATCATGCAGAATCGCTTTTTCTTCTAAATTGAGTTCAACTTCACTCATAACTGACCTCCGAGATATTGCCTTGTTGCCTTTCTGCTGGGAATAACTGTTTTTAAGAAAATTTCATTATCGTTTTCTATATAGGGAACCAAGTAAGCATATCCATCTACCTCGACAACAAAGATTCGTTGATGGGGATACTTTGCCTTGTTGGGATGCTCCATGTCGTCCAATAATCTTCCTTTTTGTACACAGAACAAAATATCTTCAAAAGATATCTGGCGATTTTCCAAAAGCTGCTGGTTTTTGTGATGACTCCAATTAAAAGGCTTCATGTCACCAAAACTAACACAAATGTGTGCCGATTGGCATCTTTTTCTGTGGACTCACCGCTGACACACATGACTCGGATCATCCGCCCGTTCTGCAAACTCCATCCCCCGCGCCAACCGCCAAGCAAAAATCGGCGGTAACCCCTTGGCAATGATGTCCGCACAGGTTTTTTCGTAGTCATATTCCACTTCCCGGAGCGTGACCTGGGCGGTATCCGTGTCATAGAGGACATAGGTGGCATTCGGACGACCGTGGCGCGGTTCCCCCACTGACCCCGCATTAATAATTTGCTTCAAGGGTGTCTTGAGCTGAGTTTCCGACTCCTCTTGGCCCGGCTGCTGCACCCGAACCGTCAACGTGCCATCTTCAAGCGTCCGCACATAGGGCACATGAGTATGTCCACAAAAGAGCACCTCGGCATCAGCGGATAAAACCCGCTCCAATGCCGCAAAGCCATCCATGCTCGGCAACAGGTATTCATGCTGGCTATTGGGACTACCATGAACAAAGCAAAGATTATCCCGTCGCAGGGTCATCGGGAGGGTGGCCAAATAGTCCCGCACTTCAGGGTGAATCACGTCGTTCGTCCATTCATGAGCCTGTCGGCCGCGCAGCTCCGCAATTTGCGAGGGATAACTACATTCGCAAGCATTCAAGCCTTCGACGATATCTTCATCCCAGCAGCCCTGACAGGTGGGAATATCAAGGGAGCGAATCATTTCAACAACAGCGTTAGGATGGGGGCCATAACCGACGAGATCGCCCAGGCAGTAGATTTGGTCTGCCTTATGGTCGTCAATATCAGACAACACCGCATTCAACGCTTCGTAGTTGCCGTGAATGCAGGACATAACAGCAAGTTTCATGGGGAAATGACCTCTTCAAGATTTTTATTTGGACTTAGCTCATCCTCTTGGCTGCTGAGGATCTTGTATTGCTCCTGATAAGACCGCAAAACATCATCTGCTAAACATCCCGCCAGGAGGGTCTCAGCGATCGCAGCTTTCTGTAAGTCCCAGCCCACCACTTCAATGCCACTAAAGCGTTCGGGACGGCCCTCTAGCCAGCGGGGAATCCCCAGTTCGGTGTATTCAATCCCCGACAAGCCAGCGACAAAATCAACGTGGAAGGCGCGACCATCGGGCATCTCAAAAATTCCCTTGACGCGCTGCACCTTACCATAGGCGTCGCCCGTCAGTTCAATCAAAATCTCGTCCAGGCTGGGTGGATCGAAAACTCTGCCCGTCAGGGGCGATCGCCACAACTCCGGTAAATTACCAGGCTCAGGAATTGTGATGTCATTGCCGACAACCACCTCATCCGCCCAGTCGTGCCATTCCGATGTTGTCAAACTCGATGGCACAACCGCAACCCGATGGCAGGGTAGCGACGCGAGTAAGGGTGAGGTCAAATCCAGGTAAAAACCCAGCTCCAGGTAGACCAATGCTTGGTCGGGGAGGTTCATGAAGGCTTGGGGGATCTGCTCATCAGACAGCAACTGCACCCAGGGAAAGCGATAGGCAATCCGGGCGAGATCCACCGAAGCCGCACCCATGCCTGGACAGCAGTAAAACAGGGGACGCTGCTGATCCGAGAGGAACTGACTCAGCCAGGTGGTTTTGCCACTACCAGGCGGCCCGGCGATCGCAACCAACGTCATGGCATCCATGCAGTCTTGCCCTATGATAGAACGACAGAAAAGAGAATGATAATCATTCTCGAAATTATAAGTGAATTGGACGGCTCTGGAAAGGTATGGGTAGTTGGCAGACATCCCTCTCAAGTAAAACCGTAAACAAGGTCGATATTGCCATCATTGGCGCAGGCCCCCAGGCATTAACGCTGGTGACGCATCTGTTGCAAAAGAAGCAATCCATGCGAAAACGCTTTGTCGTGCTCGACCCGGCTGGAGATTGGCTCCAGCAATGGCAGCATCAGTTTGCCGCCTACGCGATTCCCCATCTGCGATCGCCCGCTGTGCATCATCCCGACCCCGACCCCTACGCTCTCCGCGCCTTTGCCGAATCCCGCCCAGCGGAACTTTTTCCGCCCTACGGTCTACCCGGAACCCAGCTTTTTCATGACTTTTGCCAAGACGTGATTCGGCGTTGGGACTTACGAGAGCGGGTCATACCTGCCCAAGTGCAGCAGATTGAACTGTCTGAGCAGCGGGGCTGGCAGCGGTTTCGGTTGAGACTCGCGGATGGTCAGGTGCTGACGGCGAAAAGAGTGGTGTTGGCGATTTCAGGCGGTCAACCCAATATTCCCGCATGGGCACAAAACCGACCCTTGACCGAGCCGCGAAATCGCCTCCTCCATTCCCATGACATCGATTTGCGTAGCCAGCCGCAGTTAAGCGGCGAAACGATTTTGATTGTCGGCAGTGGGCTGACTAGCGGACATCTGGCGTTGGGGGCGATTGCCTCTGGCAGTGCGCAGAGCGCAATCGCTCGCGGCGCGAAGGTGATCATGATGGCGCGGCGTACCTTTTACGAAAAGCTCTTCGATGCTGAACCCGGTTGGCTCGGCCCTAAATACCTCAAGGGGTTTCATGCCGAACCCGATTGGCAAACCCGCTGGCAGATGATTCAAGCGGCCCGTAACGGCGGCTCTCTCACGCCTGCCGTGCTCACGCAATTGCGACGCCAGGAGCGGCAGGGCAGGCTGTCTTTTTATGAGCAGTGCGAGGTCCAATCCGCCCAGTGGAAGGACGATGCCTGGCAAGTGACCTGCAGCCAACCGGGCATTCATGATTGCATTGCACAGATGCCAATTGATCGCATTTGGCTGGCGACGGGCAGCACGATGGATGTGAGCCGTTGGCCACTGCTGGCCAACATCCAGGCGAGCCACCCCCTGCCCCTCGTCAATGGCTTGCCGGTGTTAGATGAGCAGTTGCGCTGGGCGGGATGTAACCTGTTCATCATGGGCGCGGCGGCCGCCTTGCAACTCGGCCCGGTGGCGCGTAACTTGTTTGGCGCTCGGTTGGCGAGTGAGCGGATTGTCCCCGCGCTCATTAAAGATTTCACACGGCGATCGCACCCAGTTTCAGGGAACGTTGCCTAATGCCGTGATACAACCAAATTCGTAAGGTGGGCAAAATTAGCGAGCTTAAAATCGAAGTATAGATTTCCAATATTTGCCCAGCCTATAGCTTGGAAATTATCTGTAAGTCAGGGTAAAGTTGTCAATTGAATAGCTAACAAATATGAGCCACGTCATTGCAAATGAAACTGCAATCTATCGAGCATTGTCATCTGAGAGAATGTGCTGAGTTATTTACCTCGGTTTTCAATCATCCTCCTTGGCATGAAACATGGAGCCAGGAGATAGCGTTGAGTCGGTTAAAGGACTGCTACGATACGCCAGGATCTTTCGGTATTGTTGCGATCGCGGAAAATAAAGTTGTTGGCTTCGCTATCGGTTATATTGAGACATGGTATAAAGATAAACATTTTTATCTGAAAGAAATGTGTGTTCAATCCACTAAGCAGCGAAGTGGCATTGGCACAAAAATAATTGATATGCTTTACCAAGGCCTTGCAAGTAAAAATGTCAGCATGATTTATCTATTGACAATGCGAGATAGCCCAGCCGCGGCCTTCTATGAAAAATGTGGATTCTCAAATCATTCTAGAATGACGATGATGTTAAAAACAGCAAAGGTGTAATCACAGATCAAAATTGACATCTCTGCAAAATCTGCATTTACGAGTCACGAGTAACTGAGTCAAGAGTGGTAGTGTGGGCAATGCCTACCACAACCCCCTAGGTATTACAAAGCGATCGCCCTTGCTTTTGAAAAGAACTGTCAATGACGTTAATCTAGAGATCTTTAAAGAACCTTGATTTTGTGGGCAGTGCCCACCCTACTACTTGTCATTATGCTTCAGGAGTATAGCTACCGAGTCTTTTGGGTAATTCCTAGTGATGTCCAGCACTCTATTACTACAGAGAACAACATAAACAAGGTCGTCGATCAATCTCGGGAATGGCTCAAAAAAACCGCTGGCATAATAATTCGAACTAATCCTGTCGAAATACTCCGCATCAATAAGCCAAGGTCTTGGTTTGTTAAATATGGGAACGATGGGCAATGGAACACCATACACAACGCTGTCAGGTTAGTTTTCCAAGAAAATAGAACGCATTGGGGGGAGCAGAATCATAAGTATCGATATATTGTTTACGTATCTGCAGAAGGAATTGGAGGGGCTAACGGACAACCCAACTTTGTCGGTCTTGGGCTTATGGACGTCGTAGGGGCTGACTCACCCCAATGGGATGAACGCTGGGTCGGAGGGATGGTTCACGAAATTGGACATACCCTTGGTTTGAGTCACGACGGGGATGATCCAAAAGATGTGATGCGATATGGGTATACCAATATAAAAAACTCATATTTATCTAAAAGCAATATTGAAAAGATAAAAAACAACCCCGAAAATTCGCAATGGATCGATTGCAATGAAGTAGTCCCAAGATTGAAAGCCAGGCTTTATTCGATAGAATCAAATACACAGACAAGGATGAAATTTTACAATCAAACCCTACAGGTAAGAAAGATTTATTGGATTGACTTTGATGGGTATCTCGTCCTGTTCACCACATTAAAACCATTCGATAATTTTAGCGTCATGACTTTTCTGACTCATCCCTGGCTTGTTACCGACGAACACGATCAACCTCTAGATATTCACTATCCTAAACTTGGAGAAAAAGCAATTGAGATTGTTCACTGATGGATTCAGGCTATCATCTGAGAAGAATCTATATAACCTATCGCGAAACCATGAGGAGCAGTCAACCCTTACAGTGAAGGCGATTCGAGCTGATCTGTGTACCTAATATTTATGAAATAGGCTATAGCAGTTTTCATGAATACGAAGTACGGCTTTAAAGCCCCTCTCCCTTTGGGAGAGAGGGTTTGGGGTGAGTGCGGCGTACCTTATGCTAACGAGATCCGCTATAGCCCTCTTTTGTCACTCTGGACGTAGAATAAAATCGCTAAATCCTAAAAGACTTTCAGTGTATGGGTTTGAGTAGTTTCAAACTGATAGAAACTCAAAATCACCTCGTTTTTCTGAAATCCTTGTATATCAAGGATCTTGAAATTCTCTCTTCCTAAAGTGACAAAAGCGGGATAGCTATTTAAATACAGCGGATTATCGAGCCATAACAACAAATATTGATGCAGACGACAAATACCATCCCATCTCCCGCACTCGGCCTAGCGGGGAATAACTGGAACTTTCTGGAAGTTTGGGTTGACCCCATGCAGTGCCAAGGCAGTAGCCAAGGCAGTAGCCAAGGCAGTAGGGTGCGTTAGCAGGGGAGAAAATTATCAATAAATAGATAACTTCTACTCCTGCGTAACGCACCACAACCCTTTGTAAGACCAATCTGGAAGTTGAACTTTCGTGACTCAGATTATGGTATATGTGTGGCAACTCAGTGCGTTACAGCAGCAATGGAGTTGTTGTGAAATTTACCAAAGCAATTGACCGCCTAATGCCCCCTACTGCTGAGAGAAACCATGAATACCGAGATATTATTACAGTTGAACCCCAGAAACGCGGTGGGAAACCTTGCGTCCGGGGCTTACGGATTACGGTTTATGAAGTGCTTGAGTACCTTACTTCCGAGATGACTGAAGCAGAAATCCTCGATGATTTCCCTGATCTGACGCGAGAAGATTTAAAAGCCTGTATTGCTTATGCGGCTGACCGTGAACGGCGGTTGATAACGGCTCCATCATCCGCCAACTGAATTGCAAGGGTCTAGGCTGCCAGAGCAAGCGCCGATCGATAGATCTTTTATGCTACTCCTGATTGCGCGGTAAAATGAAGAATCCGACATAGGGCACATTGATCGGGAGCCAAAATATGCAAGCCATACTTTTAAGCCGTGAAGAAGTTGCAAGACGTGCAGAACAACTGTATGAAAGCGGCATTCGCCACGAAGTGGAGATAGAAGAGAACATTGGCAAGATGGTCATCATCGACATTGAGACAGGTGATTATGCGATTGATAAGACCGGGCTGCAAGCATCCCGTAACCTCAGTAAGAAGCACCCAAACGCTCGCCTCTTTGGGATTCGCATTGGATACAACGTTGCCATTTCATTCGGCGGAATCATGGAGCGTGTCACCCAGTGATTTCTGGAATCGTCACGAATAGACAGGCAACTGTTGTCCTAACTTTTTTGCTATCAGATGGTTCAAGAGTGCCGATTGAGTTTGTCATAGACACGGGTTTCACAGGAGAACTGTGTCTTCCTCTGGAAGCAGTATCATTGATGGGCTTGACCTTCAGACATGATACTTCTGCAAACTTGGCAGATAACAGCGAGGTTTTGTTGCCGCTTCATGAAGCGGTCATTCCTTGAGATGGTGTAGAACGAGATGTTCTGATCGTTGCGACGGGTAGACGACCACTATTGGGTACTGCTTTGCTGGATGAACAAGAACTGGTGATTCAGTTCATAGATAGTGGATTGGTAACGATCGATGAGTTGTAAGGGCTTGTTGATATGATTCAGGGTTAGGCGTTCCTGAATTTGTCTAGGTTTCAGGTTCCTCCTGCCAAGCCGCCCATAAATCCGCCCGACGATCGCGTGTCCGTTCCAGTTGCTGCTGATGTCGCCAAGCGGCGATCGCCCCATGATTCCCTGAGCGCAGCACCTCAGGCACGTCCCAGCCCCGAAACACCGCCGGGCGCGTATATTGCGGGTGCTCCAGCAAACCCTGACTAAAGCTCTCCTGCTCTAAAGACTCCGCCTTGCCCACTGTTCCTGGCAAGAGCCGCACCACGCCATTGAGCAGGGCCAGCGCCGGAATTTCCCCCCCCGTGAGCACAAAGTCGCCCAGGGAAACCTCTCGCGTCACCAGATGCGCCCGCACCCGCTCGTCTACGCCTTCGTAATGACCGCAGAGCAGCACCAGTTGGGAGTTTCGGGACAGATCTTGCAGGAGGGTTTGGGTCAGGGGTTCCCCCTGGGGGCTCATTAAGATCACTTCCCGAGGCGCAAGCTGGGGCAATGATTCTACTGCGGCAAACAGGGGCTCCGGTTTGAGCACCATGCCGACACCGCCACCGTAGGGAATATCGTCCACGCGGTGGTGCTTGTCAGTGGTGAAGTCGCGGGGATTAGTGAGCTGTACCTGCGCGATCTGCTGGCTCAAGGCCCGACCCAGCAAGCTCGTTTGCAGCGGTGAGCTGAAGAAATTGGGAAAGAGCGTGACTATATCGAACCGCATGGGATCGCGCCCGCGAATTTTGTAGCAAATTCAACCATTTTAGCCCAGAAAAATCGGCGCATTCAGCCAGCTCTACACAAGAATTAACCAAAAAAGCGATACTATAGGCACTGCAACTTGAGTTTGAAATCCGCAGCGATTGAGTTAGAGTCTGATGCCCAACCCGACCCAAACCGCAATTCTCGTCATTGGTGGTGCAGAAGATAAGGTGCATGGACGCGAGATTCTGCACACCTTCTTTCAGCGTTCGGGTGGCGCGGCTGCTGTGATTGGCATCATCCCCTCTGCCTCCCGCGAACCGATGCTCGTGGGGGAGCGGTATAGCAAAATTTTTGGCGACATGGGGGCCCAGCGCGTCGAACTGTTGGATGTGCGCGATCGCGTCCATGGTGAAGATAGCCATTATCTGGACTATGCCAACCAATGTACCGGCGTGTTCATGACCGGGGGCGATCAACTGCGCCTCTGTGGTCTGCTAGCCGAGACGCCTTTGATGGAGCGCCTGCGGGAACGGGCCCATAACCATGAAATCACCCTGGCGGGGACGAGTGCGGGCGCAGCCATTATGGGCCACCACATGATCGGTGGCGGTGGTAGTGGCGAATCGCCGAATCGGGCCTTGGTCGATATGACGATGGGACTGGGCATTATTCCTGAGGTGATCATTGACCAGCATTTCCATAACCGGAACCGCATGGCTCGTCTGTTGAGTGCGATCGCCCAGCACCCTGACCGCCTGGGCATTGGCATTGACGAAGACACCTGCGCCATGTTTGAGCCCAGCGGCTGGATTGAGGTGATCGGCAAAGGCACGATTAATATTGTTGACCCCCATGGTCTCTCTCACACCAACCAAAACCGGGTCACGGTGACCGACCCCCTGAGCTTGCACAGCCTGCGACTCCATGTCCTCTGCCATGGCGATCGCTTCCATCTCCACCAACGCCGTCCCCTGTCCCCCCTCCCCCCTTCAGATGAAAAAACTGCATAATTGCGGCGGGGCTCTTGATCTGGCCCTGCTGCTAGTGTGACCGTTAAAACTGTTTTGTGCATTGAGTGACCGCATTCGATACGGCAACTTGTATAGAATGCTTGCGCTTAACCTTATCTATATCCCTGTGCGTCTTTTCCCCCTGTCAATCCAGCGACGATGAAGATTCTGAAAACCCTGACCCTCCGTGGCCCCAACTATTGGAGTATCCGCCGCACCAAGCTGATTGTCATGCGCCTGGATCTCGTCGATCTCGATGAGGTGTATTCCAATGACATTCGGGGTTTCTATGATGGTTTGGTGCGAGCATTGCCCAGCCTAATGGAGCATCGCTGCTCCCCCGGCTACCGGGGTGGCTTTCTGGAGCGGGTCGAAAAGGGCACGTTGATGGGCCACATCATTGAGCACGTTGCTCTCGAACTCCAAGAGTTGGCCGGAATGCCCGTGGGCTTTGGGCGCACCCGCCAGACCAGTGAGCCGGGCGTTTACAATGTGGTCTTTGAATATCTTGATGAGCAGGCCGGTCGCTACGCCGGACGTGCCGCAGTCCGCCTCTGCCGCAGCATTGTGGATACGGGCAGCTATGCGGCGACGGAGTTGCGCCAAGATATTGATGATCTCAAAGATCTCTGGATCACGGCGTCACTCGGCCCCAGCACGGAAACGATTATTACCGAGGCCAAAGCACGGGGCATTCCCTGGTTTAACCTCAGTGCGCGGGCAATGATCCAGCTCGGCTACGGGGCCAACAGTAAACGTATCCAGGCAACCCTCTCGGACTATTCCAGCATTCTGGGTGTGGAACTCGCCTGTGACAAGGAAGGGACCAAGCGCATTTTGGAAGATGCGGGGATTCCCGTGCCGCGGGGGACGGTAATCAACTACTTTGAAGATCTTGAAGCGGCGATCGCTGGCGTGGGCAGCTATCCCGTTGTGATCAAGCCCCTCGATGGCAACCACGGCCGGGGTATCAGCATTAACGTCACCGCTTGGGAAGAAGCTGAAACAGCCTATGATCTGGCCAGCGAAGCCTCCAAGACACGATCGGTGATCGTTGAGCGATTTTACGAAGGCAATGACCACCGGATCTTGGTCGTCAACGGCAAAGTCGTCGCCGTCGCCGAACGTGTACCGGCCCATGTCATCGGCGACGATCGCGCCACCATTGAAGAACTGATTGAGCAGACGAACCGCGATCCCCGGCGCGGTGACGGCCATGACAATGTGCTAACCAAGATCAAGCTCGATGCCACCGCCCGTAAAATCCTTGACAAGCAAGGCTATGACGCCCAGAGTATTCCTCGGGATGGCGAGCGAGTCTATCTCCGCGCCACGGCCAACCTGAGCACAGGCGGGATTGCCATCGATCGCACCGAGCAGATCCACCCCGAGAATGTCTGGATCGCCGAGCGAGTGGCCCGCACGATTGGCCTGGATATTGCCGGAATTGACGTGGTGACCTCTGATATCAGTCGCCCCTTGCGCGAGACCGGTAGCGTGATTGTCGAGGTCAATGCCGCTCCGGGTTTCCGGATGCATGCGGCCCCGAGTGAAGGCTCGGCGCAGAATGTGGGCGGTGCGGTACTCGATCTCCTCTTTCCGCCAGGAACCTCCAGTCGCATCCCGATCGTGGCGATCACGGGCACGAACGGCAAAACCACCACCACTCGCCTCACCGCTCATCTCTTCCGGCAAACGGGCCAGGTTGTGGGTTACACCACCACCGATGGCATCTATATCGGTGAATATCTGGTGGAAAAGGGCGACACGACCGGCCCCCAGAGCGCCCAGCTCATCCTCAAAGACCCCACGGTCGAAGTGGCAGTGCTGGAAACCGCGCGCGGCGGAATTTTGCGATCGGGACTCGCGTTTGAGCAGTCCGATGTGGGAATTGTGCTAAACGTCGCGGCTGATCATTTAGGCGTGGGCGACATTGACACGATCGAGCAGATGGCCCAAGTCAAGGGCGTCATTGCCGAAACCACTTCCCCAGAGGGTTATGCGGTGCTCAATGCCGATGATCCCCTGGTTCGGGCCATGGTCGAAAAAGCCCCCGGCAAGATTGCTTATTTCTCCATGGACCCCCATAACCCAACGGTCATCGACCATTGCAATCAAGGTTGGGTGGCTGCTGTTTATCAAGATGGCTACCTCACGATTCGTAGTGAACATAAGACCTATCACCTGGAAGAAGCCAAGAATGTGCCGATCACATTGGGCGGTATGGCGCCGTTTATGATCGCCAATGCGCTGGCGGCCTGTGCAGCAGCCTTCGTCCAGGGCGTCGAGATTGAGGCAATTAAGCAGGGGCTGCGCACCTTCCAACTCTCGGCCGAGCAGACACCGGGGCGGATGAACCTCTTTGACCTCGGTCGTCACCACGCCCTAGTGGACTATGCCCATAACCCGGCGGGCTATGAGGCGTTAGGGGGCTTTGTGAAAAACTGGCAGGGGCAGCGCCTGGGCGTGATTGGCGCACCGGGCGATCGCCGCGATGAAGACCTGATCTTGCTGGGTCGTCTTTCGGTGGAGATGTTCGATCGCATCCTGATCAAAGAAGATGACGACAAGCGGGGTCGCCGCGAGGGCGAGGTAGCAGACTTTATCGTTCAGGGCATCAAAGAAGTGAATGCCGATGCGGACTATCGCGTAATTCTCAGTGAGCAGGAGGCGATCGCCACCGGTCTTGAGATGGTGGCGGAGGGCGGCTTGGTCGTGATTACCCCGGAGAGTGTCACGCGGGCGATCGAGATGATCCAGGTGCGACAGCCGCAGAGCTAGTCCAATCTCGTGACATGGCTCTGCCGTGATATGCGGGGTTATGGGGGGAATTCATTGTCAATTCAGCTTTTGCTGCTCTAGCTTCCCCTAGCGCAACAGCAACCAGACTGATTGCAGACTGCCGATCACCAACCCCAGAACCCCGCCGAGATTGACGATCGCTTGCAACTCACGCTTCACAATGCCCTGCACTGTACTCTCCAACTGCTCCGGTGTGGTTGCCATGACTCGCTCAATGATTAATTGATCTAAGGAGAGAATGGGGATCGCTTTAGCGACCAAGATTTCCAGTTCACTCTCCAGGTATCGCTCCAGAATTAAGGCTAGCTCCCAGCTCACGGTTTCGAGAGAGGCGTGGAGCACATCGGAATCGCGCAGCCGGGTCAGGAGCAGCCCGGAAAAGTTGGGCCAATCCACCGAATCTTTGAGGCTGAGGAGTAGATCGCCACTCTTGGTCTGGAGATAGGAACGAACCGTTTCTTTGACGGTGCGGCGCAATTGGGCGATCGTTTCGGGAGGGAGATTTTTGAGTGAGAGTTGCTGGAACCAAAAGCGGAGGCGATCGCGCAATTCCAAGGACAGAATGAGTTCCTGAAATCGGGCATTGGCAATTTCGGGTTCATCGAGGCAAAAACTGCGCAGCCGCAGCAGCGAGTTGCGCAGGCCAAACAAATTCGCCACGACCCAGGTTGTGCCGCTGGTCTTTTCTCGAAAGCCCTCGTCGATCACGCCAATGTTGCGATCGGTCAGAAATTCAATCAGGGCCTGGCGCAGCACGTCCGGCGGCACAATGTTTTGCAGCAGACCATCGGCTAGCTGACGGGCCTGGCGATCGCTCAACTGCA
>JBMYQW010000118.1:9636-12417 GCA_049601735.1 Spirulinaceae cyanobacterium | reverse complement strand
CTTCTCGGCTACTAACCACTCTATTATGTCCTAACTAGCCCTCTCTTTGCTATACAAACCCGGTTCAACCCGCACAAACTGGTAGTCTGCCCCGTTTGTGACTAATCCCCAGACGAACGGTTGCCCAGCCAAAAAACTGCTGGCATAGGTGAAGGTGAGCAATTGCGCTAAACCCGCAGCCGGGCTGATCGCACTGTTTTTGGTTTCAATAATCAATACGCACAGCGGCACTTGCCCTTGCAAACGGCTAATCAGTAAATCCATGCGCCCCCGGATTACCGTTTCACCATCCTCGATCGCGATCTCTGCGATATTCTCCTCCATCGCAATTTGCAGTGTGGGCTCTAGTACATAGCCCGTATTCCACAGCAACGGAGAAACCGCTAACAAGTTCACCTGTCCTTCGCTCACTTTGCCTTGGACATAGTAGCGTTCCCAGATTTGGCGGAGTTCAGTGGCGCGATCGCGTTCACTCGCCGTCAACGGCTGCAACGCTAAAAACGGTGCAAAGTCTTGCTCATATTGAAAATCGAGCTGGCAGCGATCGCGGACGTCTTGCAGCGTCAGGGAACTGGCATTGAGCACATTAACCATGAAAATCCGCCTTCCGGTGAGGGAGTCGCCTCTAATTGTATCGAGATCGCGATCGCGACTTTTCAGGCAGGTGTTTCCTCAGCAGTTTGATAATCTAGCCGAAACACCCACCCCAAAAACAACCGCTAAACCGTAAACCGCCAGACAATCGGTTCCCAACCATAGGCATCGCCCTGAGTTCGGACATGACCCAGCCCCGGAAACGGCATATGAGGAACCAGCAACAGACGGCGTTCAGCCGTAACCGTCTCCAGTAACTCACGACGAGCGATGACCCCCTGCTCAGGATCGCTATCAAAAGCAACTTCCCAGTCTGGGTTTTCCAGGTTGAGCGGATCACTAAAGAAGACATCGCCTGTAGAGAGTAGACTCTCATCACCCGACGTAATTAAAAATGCAGCCTGTCCAGCAGTGTGACCCGCTGAATCAATTGCTTGGATATGGGGGATGACCTCATCACCCATCGCAAATAGGGTTGTGCGATCTTGAATCGCGCTCAGGGTTGCTTTTGCTGCCGCAATCATCCCGGCTTTGGTTTCTTCATCCACTAGGGCTTTGGGCATCTCTACTGTATCCGCCAGCCAAAAGTCAGACTCTGCCTGGGAAATGTAGAACTGGGCATTGGGCAACCGCAACTGACCCTCCGCATCCAAGATGCCGCCAATGTGGTCTGGGTGGGCATGGGTCACAAGAACCGTGTCAATATCGGTGGCAGCAATGCCTGCTGCGGCAAGGTTTTCCAGCAGATGACCCGCAGTGGGGCCAAAGGCATTACCTGAACCGGTGTCAACCAGTACCTTGTGTTCATCGGTTTCAAGGTACAGCGCATTGATATGGGCAAACACATTTTCGGTGGAAAGAAAATGCTCGGTCAGCACCGCCGTCACTGCATCAGGGTCGGCCTTGGGGACAAAGTAGCTGGGTGGAAAAGATAGAGTGCCATCACTCACGGCCATGGCATTCAAGTCGCCCACTTTGAAATGATAGACGGTGGCATTGGTCGGACTTGGTTCAGAGGGTTCAGCGTCTTGTGCGCTAGCGAAGCCTCTCCCTTGGAGCATCATACTGTGACCGAACAGCACCAGGCTGAGGGTCAATCCTGCGGTGAGCAGCAGTAACGGCCAACGCCGAATGTTGCGAGCAAGATAGTGTGTGAGTCCTCTTAACAGAGCACCAAACCAGCGTTGTTCTCTCATAGCTTTATTTGTTGTTTTGCCCTTAAAGCTCCCCTATTATACGAAACCATTGCCTGCGTCGATCTAATGTCCGCATCTCAGCGTTCACTCCAAAGATGCTCCGGAGTAGAATCAACCCCTCTATTGTGTGGAGAATACGGCTGGCGATGACGCACATTGTTAAGCCAGCGACAAACCTCAACCCCCCCAGCACTCCGTACAATAGAAACAAGACCCAGCCGCACGAAGCGAACCATGGTACAAGCCCCGCCTCAACCCCCAACCCTCTCGCTCCAACTCCCCCACAACCTCGCCCTGCGCGTCACCCTAGAACAGTTCGCCACCCTCGCTGCCGTCAACCGCGACATTCGACTTGAGCGCACCGCAACCGGAGAACTGATCGTCAGACCCCCAACAGGTGGCACGACAGGCATCCAAAACTTCGAAATCTCCGGTCAGCTTGCGATTTGGTGTGAAGCTAACCCTGCACTGGGTCTCGCCTTTGCCTCTTCCACAGGGTTTACGCTCCCCAATAGCGCCATCCTCTCCCCCGATGCATCCTGGGTGCGTCAAGAGCGCTGGGATGTTCTGACACCCGAACAACAAGAAGGCTTTGCACCCTTCTGCCCTGACTTTGTGTTGGAGTTAAGCGAAGAAACCGACACCCTCAAAGACCTCCGAGCCAAAATGACCGAATACATCGAGAACGGCTCACAACTCGGCTGGCTGCTTGACCCTAAAAACAAGCAGGTGGAAATTTATCGTCCGGGTCAAGCGGTCGAAGTGCTAGAGAACCCAGACACTCTTTCAGGAGAGCCGATTTTGCCTGGGTTTTGCTTGGATTTGCAGCGTGTGTGGGGTTGAGCGGCTGATCCAGTTTCTCAATGCTGCGCAGCAAAGCTGCCTTGCCTGAGATCAACCGGAGGCGATCGCCAAAGCTGGCTTGTGGTGGGCAATGTCCACCCTCCTGCTCACCGATCGCCTTTAACTGACATTCGATAACATTTCGATC
>JBMYQW010000118.1:0-9626 GCA_049601735.1 Spirulinaceae cyanobacterium | reverse complement strand
AACCCACCCTCGATCGAATCAATCTGTAACCGATAACCCTTCAGCATTCTCATCCCCAACAACGGCTCTGTCTCTGCTGCATTGATCTCAATCTCTCGATACTGCCCATTCCAGATCATCTCCGCACCATAAACATCAAACAATGCTTCGCTACCATCGCCCAACGTAGCGCGATCGCGGTAATTCCAAGTTAGATCGAGTTCCATAATGATAGCGATCGGCAGACTCAAAAAGCCGTTGAAACCCGTATCAATGACTGCATCAACAGCTTTAATCTTATCCCCACCTCTCACAGCGATCGAGATCACAGCCTCACACCGCTGGTTCACACGTCCTTGCATCATGGAGCGTCTTTCAAACTCCGTGCGCCAAAGCAATGAACGGCACGATAGCCGATCCGAACAACCCAAGGCTGGGCATCAGGGATACGCTCATAAAGTTGTCGAGTGGCAGCCATCGTATCGTCTGCAAGCTCAAATGCTCCAGTTTCGATATCGATCGCCACTATCTTGCCATGATTGCCTGCTTCAATCTGGTGGCGCACTTGAGATTCATAAATCTCATCACCACGTCGAGCAAATTCCTCTTTACTGTAGCGGGGTTGTCGAACTGTCATGGACTTGACCTCGTTTCAATTGCTTTGACGCTACTTACAAGTGTAGCCATTTCTCTGCCAAGGACAAAAGCAAGTTGATCTTAATGGCAAATCCTCTGGCAATCAGGGTTTCGAGTTGCTGGCGAATTTGACCACCACGATCGCGGAATACGCTAACCCAAACGGATGTGTCAATCAGCAGCATGACGAATTTCACGCAGGGCTTTGTGGTCAAAATCGGGGGAAAGCTGAATTTGTCCTGCTAAGTCGAGCAAGTTTTTCTTACGCCGAGATCGCACCAATTCTTGCAAAGCGACTTTGATCAACTCTTCTTGAGTGGCCAGGTTAGTAAGTGCAAGGGCTTCGTTAAGGAGAGATTTGTCAAGATCAAGGGTTATTTGCATAAGACAATGATTCTCAAGGTTTTTTTGAAGGGCTAGCCTGTGCCGTTGGCGCGATCGCCTGATTATCCTGCATTACTCTAATCAAGAATCGTAGCGCCTCATTAACCGCATCAGCAGTAGGAAACATCTCTGCGACATCAGGCTCTAACCGTACAGTGTTTCGACCAAAGTTTTTTCTTCCAGAGCCCAACTTTCTGACTCGGAGGCTCTTGAGGTCATACTCTGCCCGTAAATCATCATGCTTCGATAGATTGCTCGCCGCTTTGTCGTCATTCCACTCAAACTGCATACAGTGATTGTACCACTGCCTTCATGGGCTCCAATCCTCTGGGTTGGATGCATCACTGTGAAGCCTAACCCACCAAGTTTGCATGATTGCGAACATAATGAATGGACAGGAGGCAAAGACTCCTGATTGACATTACTGGGCGGAGCCTGGTAACGAGCTGAACAGGGGAATCCTGAATAAAGCAGAGCAGTCCGTTGCACGTAAATGTTAGGCTACGCTTGTGCTAACCACCAGGTAGTACATCAAGAATGTGTGGGTTTTGCTGAATCAGTTCACTTGGAATCTCTACATTCAAATAGTCGGCCAGACTCAGCAAGTTATTACTAAAGTCTGCTACGCTTGCCACACCAGAAGCAATTGCACAGGCAATGCCCCAAAGGGCTAATATTCTTCTAGTTAATCGCTTAGGCTCACGTTTTTTCTCATCAGCCAGATCTGACTCTAGATCCTCTATCACAATTTCAGCCCCAGTTTTCTCATCATCTGGGAAAGTTTGTGATTGAGCCTTGAGAGTTTTTATAAGCCTTGTTACCTCATTCAAGTTCTCATCAATATTCTGATTGATATCATGGATGGTACTACTACCAGATTGAATTGCACCAATATTGCTATTGTGTGCATGAATAATTGTTTGATGTGCAGGCTCTTTGTTAGTAGTCATAATCTTGATGATACTGGCTAATCCTTTATGAAATTCGTTCTCCCCATCTCTTGTTGACGACCCTAGCAAAGAACTATTACATTCAATAATCCTATCTAATAATTCGGGGATACTAATATTTTCAACTGACTCTTCACAGCGAATTTCATTTACTCTATTTCTAGCATACTTTTGAATTGTCAACCAATTAAAATAGTGTGGCTTCTGGTTTCTTTTAATACGTTTTCGACATTGATTGCAGATACACGATACGAGTTGATTATAATTGATGCGTCTATGGAAGTCCTCATGGATATCATTAAGATCTCGTCTGATAATACCAAGAAGCTCTCTCTTAGATTCAAGACCTTCAATATCAATACGAATTTGCCGAGCAGCAAAATCCTCAATAATAACTGCTCGTGCATCTTCATGCCTTACAACTACCCCATTTCGCCAAAAGCTGTTACCGTCAATCTGGCGATTTAGCTTCACAATAAGTCGAGTGATGATACCTGCTGGCATAAACTGATAGCTGTATATGTATATTAATTTTTTGGATGAATTAATTGGTTTGTAATTCACTGGATTAGCTGGAAGCAATTCTGGAGCAATATAATTACCTTTATCAGGTAACTCAAAGCAAAGTTCATAGTTTTTCATTAGCTCTAGAAGCTCAGGACGTTTACTTGAATATTTTCTGTCACTCCAAATCTCTTCAAGATCCTTATCGTTGAAATGACCATAGTTTTCTTCTACTACAGATGCGTCAAGCACGCTGTATGCCCCATCAACAGCCCAGTCCGGATTTACTACAACAAAATTTTTAAGTAGTAAACTATCCTTGTAGTGAACTATCACACCCAAATCATTAAAATAGCGACTTAAATAATCAGCTTTTTCTTGATCTAGCTTATACTTAGAGCATATACTTCGATATTCTTGATAACTTATATGATCAACATCTAGATCTTCTAACTCTTTACGAATTGCAACCCATTTTGAAGGTAGTTTATCCCCTAATTGTGGGAGTTTCTTCGTTGCATCTTTGATTGATGCCATTAGCATATCAATCGTATGTTCATAGCCATCGGCGCAGCTGGTATTAACAAATTCAACTATATTAGGAAATTGATTAGAATATCTATCGGACGGCAAAGCTCTACGGCGTTGGTCGACTTTATTCTGTACGACAATGACAGGACTACTATTACCTAGTATCTGAATAATATTAAGCCAATAGTCAAAATCCAGATAGTTACTTTCTTGTCTTGCTTCTGTAACAAACAAGTAAAGAGTTCGCTCGGTAATAAAAAATTGATGGGTAGCATCATACTTCTCTTGTCCTGCAAAATCCCAAATATTGAAACGAAAACGGTCACTCTTTTCAAGGGATATCTTCAAATCACAAGTGCCAATCTCAATCCCTTCTGTGCTTTTTATCTTTTCCTCTAATTGATAACCAGGAACTGTTATTTTGCGAACCAGACTGCTTTTGCCTACACTTCCTCTACCCACAAATACCATTTTAGCTTCGTAAAGATAGTCGATTCCGTCAGATTCTCCAAGAGATTCAAAGTAATTCCTGACAGCATTTAAGCCACGATAAGCAATGTTTTTTGGTGGAGAATATAAAGAGTTTAGATCCCAGAAATTTGCCACTTCAAGTCGAGGAAGATCGGCTAGCTCTAAAGGCAATTCTCTGAGATTAGAATTGCTTTCTATATTTAAGGCTTTTAGAGCATGGAGGTTTTTGATCTCAGATGGGATCAAATTAAATTCATTATTATAAAGGCATAGGACTTCAAGTTCTTTGAATTCAAATAAAGTGTTTGGAATTTCCTTTATAGGCAAAGAGTTTAAATACAGGCGTATAACACATTCATGATTGTTGATTATTGCCAGCTTACTATTTTGTCGTGCACCGTCAAAGTTAGCATAAACTTCTCTTATATATGAGCCATGATGAATACCACCAAAATCAAAAAAGCTATAATGCCAGTCATCAGTGTATTTAGAGCTATCTTCTTCCAATAAACGTTCATGCTGAATCTCAATAGAAGATCCAATCTCGCTTTCAAGTTTTTTGATAAGGCTAATGTCACCTGTGGCGTTATTCATCACTATGTACCTAGAAGATTCTACTGTCTAGCATAAGAACTCATATTTCACATATCTTGCATGGATCTAACTATTTTCCCGTATAAGAGCTCCTGAAGCTATACGAGTACAAAAAAAGCAGCATAACTGTGTATTAGACCGCAGGTGGGGGATAGCTTCCCTGAGTAACGCGATGTGCAACTTTTCTAGAACCGTTACAATGCAAGGCTTGCCAATTTAGCGATTCCTTGAACATCGCCTAAAACCCTGGTGCTATCGTTTTAAGTTGCACACAGCGTGGGTAGGGGTTATCAAGTGCTTGCGGTCTAACTGCGGGATCACGGGTGTTATCCCGCAGTTGCCGGATAACACTCCGATTTGGGGGCTTTGACTGCAACATAGATAATCCTCTCCTAACACATCCCCAAGATAGCGCATCACAAACGCTGCCGCCTCTGGGCCGATCGCCTTCAAAGCCTCGATAATACTGCACTGCGTTATTACACTAGACCACGAGAGGCAAACTTGAGGCTCTACAGGCGATGCGGCGATGGGGGTTGATCGGGGCGATCGCCCGATCCATACCCTTGACCGCCCACAATTCAGTTCATCAATATCAATCTTAGCCGATCAGTGAAAGTGAATGTTGCCGACTTCGGAATTGACCCCCTAAACATCAGCCGCATCAAATGCGATCGCCTCATATAAATCTGCCAGAGCAATTTCAATGTTGTTAAGCGATCGCAACGTCAATGTTTTATCCAACCCGATGTGTTCCGTAAAGAGCCATTGGTTTGCCGCTTGTTTAACATATTGCTCCACATAGGGGCGGCTTTGATCAATCAGCAAATATTCTTGGAACGACGCGATCGTGCGGTAGGCGGCAAACTTTTCGGTGCGGTCATATTGCTGGGTGGACTTAGACAGCACCTCTGCCAGCAAAATCGGATTGATGACCGTATCTTTGCGACCAGACTGGAGTTCCACCGGGCGGGGTGTCACCATCGTATCCGGGTAGGTGTAGAGATTGCGCTCCGGAATCCACAGACGCTGATCAGTGATAAAAATGCTGTAGGGCTGTTTCCGTAAAGCCGCCTTCAAGAGAAAGACAAGGTTTGCGTTGAGTTCATTATGGGCTGGAGTGCCGCCAGTCATGGGGACAATTTCTCCATTACGGTATTCATTACGGGTTTCTAATTCAACTTCTTGGGCAAGATAGGCTTCAGCGGTGATAGTTTGGGGCGGGGCAACAGCGATCGTCATGGCATTACTGGATTTGATCCGGTGACTTATCCATCAGTTTGCCACTCATTCAAGGTCATCGGTGGGGGGAAGGGATTTCAGTGAACGTCTCTAAACCAAGACCAGATTGAAACCTGTAGTTTCCAGGATGCTGTAGGGGCAATCCCCCCGTGGTTGCCCCAGACCCCGCCGGGGTAGGCACGGAGGCACTACCCCTACAGAAAAACTCCGGGTCTCAACTTAGACGAGGTTTAAGAACAGCATTTAGCCGGGTGCATTCCAAAGAAACCGAGCGATCGCACCCTTGCTAAAAAGCACCCGCCATGGTGAACATAAATCAGCGACAAACTTTTAAGGGCGATAGACGATGCGGCGACAGTGGCGATGGGGGTTGATCGGGGCGATCGCCCTCTGCACAACATTATTTCTGGCGACCCCCAGCATGAGCGAAATCCCCTGGCAAACACCGCCCCCACCCATTGACCAACTGATCGATGCGCCCCTCTCCCCCGCCGTCAGCATCTCGCCCCAGCAGCAATGGCTCCTCGAACTCGAACGTCCCGCCCTGCGCCCCCTCGCTGAACTCGCCGAACCGACCCTCGGTTTAGCCGGTCGAGAAATCAACCCCCGCACCCATGCCCCCGCTCATCTCAACCCGTACCGAGGGCTGCGGGTGCGTCGCATCCCCGACGGGCCTTGGCAAGCCATCCAAGGTCTACCAGAACAGCCTCGCATTAGCTATGTCCGCTGGTCGCCCGATGGCCAGGCGATCGCCTTTACCCTCCTGCGCGAGACCGGGTTAGAACTCTGGATTGCGCCGCTCGGCACAGCCCAAGCCCGCCGCCTTACCGAACCCGTGCTCAACGCCACCGACGGCAACCCCTGCACCTGGCAGCCAGACAGTCAGGGTCTGATCTGCAAAATCGTGCCCGACACCCACCGTCAACCACCCCCCACGCCCGAGATTCCCGACGGCCCCCGGATCGAAGAAAACCTCGGTCGCACCGCTCCGGCACGGACTTACACCAATCTGCTCAAAAACCGTCAGGATGTGCGGCTGTTTGAGCATTACTTCACCGCCGCACTGGTGGAAATTGATTTGCAGGGCGATCGCCGTCCGCTGGTTGCACCGCAGTTGATCGATTGGTTCAGCCCCTCGCCCGACGGTCGCTACCTCCTACTCGAAACGCTGCATCGCCCCTTCTCCTACCAAGTCCCCGCTTGGCGCTTCCCAAAGCGATCGGTCGTCCTCGACAGCCGCACGGGTGAGATGGTTTACGAAGTTGCCGACTTGCCCCTGGCGGACAATATCCCGATTGCCATTGGCTCAACACGACCGGGGCGGCGGCGGATCGCTTGGCGCAGCGACCAAGCCGCAACCCTCTACTGGGTCGAAGCCTTGGATGGTGGCGATGCCGGACAACCCGCGGACGAGCGGGATACCCTCTGGCAGTTGCCTGCGCCGTTTACCGAGCCGCCCCAGCAGCTCTGGCGATCGCAATACCGCTTCAGCCAGGTGAATTGGGGCCGAGAAGACGCGGCCCTGGTGCGGGAACGCTGGTTCAACAACCGCCAAGAGCGCCTCTGGCGACTGAACCCCGCTGACCCCGCCGTGGCCCCAACCTTGTTGCTGGAGCGCAACTATCAGGACGCCTACAACGATCCCGGCGAGCCGCTGACGGAGCAGAACCGTTACGGTCGCTCGGTGCTGCGCTTCACACCGGACGGCGAAGGGGTCTACTTCGCGGGGCGCGGTGCGTCGCCCGAGGGGGTGTATCCGTTTCTAGAGCGGCGATCGCTCACAACCAGCCAAACCGAACGCCTCTGGCAGGCCCAAGATCCCTACTTCGAGCGAGTCGTTGACTTTGGGGGCACAGCGACGCCGACCTTGCTCACCCGCCGCCAATCAACCCAGCAGCCGCCGAACTATTTTTATTACGACGCTTTAACCGACACCACCCCCCAAGCCTTGACTGACTATGGCGATCGCGCGCCCCAGTTTGCCGAGGTTCAGAAGGAGATCATCACCTATGAACGCGCCGATGGTGTGCCGCTCTCAGCAACTCTCTATCTACCCCCCGGCTATGACGCGACGCGCGACGGCCCGCTCCCGACCTTGTTCTGGGTCTATCCACGCGAATTTAAGGATGCCGAGACGGCGGGGCAGGTGACGGCGGCAGCCAATACGTTTACTCGCCCTAACCGCGCCTCGGTGCTCTATCTGCTGCTGCGCGGCTACGCGGTGGTGGCGAATCCGGCGCTGCCGATCGTGGGGGTGGGCGATCGGGAACCCAACGACACCTACATTGAACAGCTCGTGGCGGGTGCAACGGCGGCGGTGGATACCGTTGTCGAGCGAGGCATTGCCGATCCCGCGCGGCTGCTGGTCGGTGGGCATTCCTATGGCGCGTTCACGACCGCGAATCTACTGGCGCAGACGGATCTCTTCGGCGCGGGCATCGCCCTGAGCGGCGCTTATAATCGCACCCTGACGCCGTTTGGGTTTCAGGGTGAGCAGCGCAATTTTTGGCAGGCCCAAGACACCTACATGGGGATGTCGCCGTTCACCTCTGCCGACCAGATCAACGAACCGCTGCTCCTGATCCACGGCGATAATGACAACAATTCGGGAACCTACCCGGTGCAGAGTGAGCGGCTCTACGAGGCATTGCGCGGACTCGGCGGGACGGTGCGCTGGGTGGAGTTACCCTTTGAAGGGCATGGCTACCGAGCGCGGGAGAGCGTTGCCCATGTGCTGTGGGAGGTGATGCAGTGGAGCGATCGCTACACCCAGCCTGATTCATCCGAATAAGCAGCCAACTCTTCCGCCAACGTGTGATGTGCCTGGCGCTTTAACGCCTTGCCCTGCTTCGGCTGCGATCGCACGGAATCTCCCGTCCTCTGGGGATCGATCCTTATTCAGATGCTTTCAATGGTGCAGGTGGCAGAGCCGCAGAGCCGCCAAAAAACAGATGAAATGCTATAGACTCAAGACCAGTCTGTTGTAGGGGTGTCTGTCCAGTGACGACATACCCTAAATGATGACAGCCCCCAAGGATAGCATTGGTAGAAAATATTGATACGGTTATTTCGTTAAAGACAAAACCATGAGTGCCCAAGAGTTTTATGTGGTCATTGAACGAGATGAGGATGGTTTGTATGTCGGCGAAGTTCCTCAGCTCAAGGCCTGCTATAGCCAAGGTGAAACCATCGACGAATTGATGATCAATATTCGTGAAGTGGTGGAGCTGTGTCTGGCAGAACAAGAACAAGACGCCGCAGAAACAACAACCGCGTTTGTCGGTGTTCAAAAACTGGTTGTCTAATGCCAAAACTGCCTAGTGTTACTGCCCCAAAACTCATCGCTGCGCTCGAAAAAATAGATTTTGTGATTGTTCGGCAGCGGGGAAGCTATGTGCGGATGAGACATGAAGACGGTCGAGTTGTGAATCAATCTGACACAGGACACCTTTGAACAGGATTGTATCTTCTAGATTTTTTCTAGCCTGTCTACTATGCTTCGGGTGTACTAATCAAAGGAGCACCAAGACTTTGTTCCCAAGTAGCACATATCTCATCGGCAATAGCTTTTGATATCGTTTTAACAATCAAAACAGTGATAATGCCTGCTACAGTAGGAGCCAAGCCCAAATGGGCAACCAAGACAGGTGCTAGAAATCTAGCAGCTTTCTCGGTACTGTCCTCCAATAGCTTGCTGAACTCTTGTAAAGTTTCACCATCATCAAAAGGATCTTTGCATAGAAGCTCATAGGATGCAGCGTTTAAGCGTTTGAATACACGTTGACCAAAATTGAGTGTATCTTTATTAGATCTAGTGACTGCGATGGGAGTGAGATCTATAGAGTCAATAGATACACTTCTTGTTCGACCCTCCAGCTCTTCACTGATGCTCTGCGTGATCATTCCCAGATGTAACATTAGCTGATTTTCATCGAATTCAATTAGTTTTTCTGTGAAGTTATTAAATTGTGTCATAAAAAATCTCCTTCTTAAATCACTAATATTTTAAACCAGATCTTAATTCTTGACTCTTCCTTCTGGATCAGCATAAAGCGTGTATGCCAACCAAGTTGAGTTGTAAGGAGCAATCTGGCGAACCTCTTCACGCGCTTGGCGAAAAGACTCCGCAATTGTCTTGTTCTCTTTCAAAAGAGCGAGGTAAAACGTCTGGGCAAACTTAAGTGCTAATTCATCGCTAACTTCCCACATTGCTCCAATAAATACGCTAACACGAGCACGAATCAACCTTTCCGCCCATCCTCCTAGTCCCGTGAAATTAAAACCTGACCGTCCTCCATGGCAAGCATTGATAAAGATCAAGGGACGGCTCTTTTT
>JBMYQW010000117.1:0-12681 GCA_049601735.1 Spirulinaceae cyanobacterium | reverse complement strand
GCAAAGCCCCCGCGACGGTAGTCCCACCAGCTATAGTGGCCGCCCGCCTCGGTAAACTTGCGAAAGGCATCCTCTAAGCCCACATCCAGCACATGACGCAGGGCTTTGCGCTCCTCCGGAGAGGCCATGATGTCGGTCGGTTTACGTTGGTTGTAAATATCTCGCGCTTCGAGGGCAATATTAAAGTCTCCACAGACACAGAGTTCGTGGGTTTGCGTGGCGCGGAGATGCTGGATGTATTGCTGCAACATGATCAGCCACAGCAGTTTATATTCATACTTCTCGCTGCCCACCGCTGAACCGTTGGGCACGTAGAGATTAACGATGCGAATCTTGCCCAAAACCCCCGAGATCACCCGCTTTTGATCATCCAAGTTGGTGTCGGCGGCAATCTCACCGAAACCGATCGCCACATCTTGCAATGGCTCTCGGCTCAAGATCGCCACACCGTTATAAGACTTCTGCCCCGAAATTGCCAGATGGTAGCCCAACGCCTCAAAGGCTGCGCGGGGAAAGTCTTTGTCAACTACTTTCGTCTCTTGGAGACAGAGCACATCTACGGGCTGATGCTTAAGCCAATCGACAATGTGGGTTTCCCGTGTGCGGACGGAGTTAACGTTCCAGGTGGCAATTTTCATCAATTAAGTAAGCGTTGAATCGGTTAGGTTTTGAGAGCAACACGATACAGATGATACTTTTCGTTGTAGATCAGCCCTCGGGTGAACTCCGCCAACGGCTCAATCGTCAGCGCCTCAGATTCTAGCCCGCCAGATTCCAGTTCCAGGGGACTGTTCAGAATCAGGATAACCGCTGGGGCTTCGCGGGTGAGGATCTGTTGCGTTTGGTCAAGAATTTGGGCCGGTGTAACCGGTTGGCGCGCTGAGTTAAAGAGGGTGAAGCTCCCTAACGCTTGCCGTTCGGGATAGTAGAGCTTGCGGTTGAGATAACCACTAATGGGGGCCATAGCCAGGTCTTCACTGGCGATGATGAAGTCTTGATCGAGCTGCTCGGCCCGCAGATAGGCGGCGGTGGCTTTGCTAGCGGAGAAGGGATAGGTCCAATCCCGGACGTAGGCGACGAGACCGCCAACCAGTTGCAAGATCAAGAACAGCCCCAGCAGATATTTTTTGTAACGGGTCAGAATGCTCTCCGCCCAGCGCAGCGGTTGCCAGGGGACTTGACGCATCAGCGGTGCGTAATCCGCTGAGAGCCAGAGGGCGGCCAACAGCACAAACCAGAGATGGCCGTAATGGCGGGGCGAACCGAGGAATTTGACATAGGTGAAAAAGATAATTTCTCCCGAGGCGAAGAGATAGAAAAAGAGGGGCAGGGGTTTGCGCCAGAGCCCTAAGCTCACGGTCAGTATGATGACTAGCGAAATCACACCGAAGAGGTTGGTATCGAAAACTCGCGAGTCGGCGGGAATGAGCACGATCGCGTAGGCACTCCAAACCCGTGAGAGCGATCGCCACCATTGCTCCCCTGACCAAACAAAGTTCCAGCCCGTGAGACCCCCTTGCAGATAGCTATCGGCTGGCGGCCGGAGGATCGAGACGGCGATCGCAAAGCCCACAGCGACGATCAAGAGACTAGCGATGCTATCCCAGGCTGGCTTAGGGGCGGGTTTGAAACCTGCCCCTACAGTGGGTCTTATATTGGTTGGGTCACAATCAGAGCATTGCCCAAGACGATTGGCGATCGCTTCAATCACCAGCATTAGCACCAAACCAAAGGCGATCAGGAGCGCATAGGCATTGGTATTGGCCATCAATGCCAGCAGGATCGCTAGGGGCCAGTAGCGTTTTCTACGATGGGGAAAGACGGCACAAACACCAAAGAGGCAGAGAATGCCCAGGGCATAGTTGCGACTGATTAGAAAATATTCATAGAAGGGAAAATAGCTAAACGTAAAACAAGTCTTTTGCCAGCGGGCGAAGGGAGAAAACCGCCAAAAAATTACCATCACCGTAATCCCCAAGCTCCAATGCCAGAGCTGCATAACCAGGGGGTTATCGGTAAATACATTCCAAAACGAAAGGGTTAAATACCAAAGCGGCGGATGGCCTTCGTAGCGAATGTTGTAGAGATAATTCGCCCAACTGGTGCTATCCCGCACGATCAACCAAACATTCAGCTCATCGCGCCACATGGCATGGTTGAGAATGCCCGCTAATCCCAAAAGACTAAAGCCAGTCATAACCAAAATCGGCATTCGGAATTGAGCCGCATTTAGGGTTTGCCAACCCTGATTTAGATTAATTTTCAAGGGTTTCAGTTTGTTGTAATGCACCATTTTTTGGGGTCGTTTATGGTGGAGACTGATCGTCCCGAGTGGTATTGGTCATGCTAGGATGAGCCTGCTCAATGGCATCCAGCCCTTCATTCTATGCCCAAACTGCCCCCTGGCTTGCTGCCCAAGGTACTCCCCATCCTGATTTTTGTCATTCCCTTTGCCCAAAACTATGGGTTCATTGTTGACCATTTTTATGATTGCCAGGCTTCGATTTTAGATTCGGGCGTCATGGCAAGTTCTAGCTGGCGGAATACCTGGGCACTACCAGCCCCAACGGTTCTAGATTGGGGCTCACTTTTACGAATCCATATCTTTGGCATCTTCTGGATCACCTCAGCTCTCAGCTACATTGTGCCGCTGAACATGGTGCAGAGCTATGCTTTTTATCAGGGAATTTACTATGGACTGCCTGCGGTAACAGTCTATGGCTTTTTGCTCGCTCAGTTTCCCAGATTACGGCAGGGTTGGCGACCTGTTGGGGCAGCATTTTTAGGACTATTGTTTGCCTTTAACGGCATCACGCAAGTCTTGATGTATGACACCCACCCGGAGATTGCGGGAACCACGTTTTTGATTTTGTTTCTGACGCTGGTGGCACGTCGGCGGTATGGCTGGGCGATCGCCCCTTTCCTGCTCTGCTTGTTAGTGCGGGAAGATATGGGCTTCCATATCGTGGGGATTTTCGGATTATTGCTGCTAGGTCAGGGCTGGCGCGATCGCGCCCTGTGGCGAGAGCCTGCTGGACGGTGGCTATGGGGATTGACTGGCTTTGCGTTTGTCTACAGTCTGGCAATGATCCTATTGCAAAAGCTACTGTTCCCCGAGCAGGACAACGCCTTGACCTGGGTTTATCTGGGCGACCCGCCCTTTGCCCATTTGTCCGGCGCTTTTTTTCAAGAACGCCTCGCCGATCAACTCCGCAACCTCCACTATCTTTATTTACCCGCGATCGCCACCCTTGCCCTGTCGCTCTATCCCCGCTGGCGACCCACCTTGCTGATTGGCTTTCTGGCCTATCTCCCCTGGTACGGCTTCAATTTGTTGGCGTTTAGTGGCATCGCAGGCACATTAGCGAAATATTATGCTTTCCCCTACATCATTAGTCTGGCTTGGCCGCTGGTTTGGCCCTGGATGAGCAGCGCAAACCCGACTGCTCGCAGCAAACGCTGGGGGGTTCAGGTTTTTATCGTCGGCGTCGTCTTATCAATTTTAGGTGCGGCGCTCTCGCCCAAT
Source organism: Spirulinaceae cyanobacterium (assembly GCA_049601735.1). Lineage (GTDB taxonomy): Bacteria > Cyanobacteriota > Cyanobacteriia > Cyanobacteriales > Spirulinaceae > SIO3F2. Next base: position 9,155 of record JBMYQW010000117.1, on the reverse strand, counting down.
GTGCGGACGGTGGATCTGAGTCATTTCCAGCGATCGGCCAATATTCCAGCCTTTAATGCGGTGACAGCAGCAGCGGCTGTTCAAGACCATTGGGGACAAGTTTATATTGATGAGAGCATTGCCGTACTCTTGCCTCGGGAGTTTGAGCCCGAGGCTTGGTTAACCCACGCCGATCATGACAATCTTCAGCCGGCCGACAACCTGCTCTATTGCGAGCCGAGCCTCAAACCCGAGGGGGTTGAGGCCCTGTTGCGATCGCAATCTTTTGACGCTCGCTACCAAATTAGGGGAACACCGTTGCAGTTGCAAACCAACTGGAAACTGACGCAATTTCATCCTCGTTGGGCTGAGTTACTAGAACCTCTAGAGTGATGGCTACTGAATCTTCATCACAACCAAGGTCATATCATCCCCCGACCCCTGCTCTTCGGCAGCAAACGCTTCCACCTTGCTAAAGAGATAGTCGAGAATTTCTTGGGCGCTGCATTGCTGTTGGCAGGCCATTTCCACCGCAGCCATGAAGCGATGTTCGTCGAAGCGATCGCCCTCCTGGTTCACCGCATCCGTAAAGCCATCGGTGTAAAACACCACCGTATCGCCCTCGGCCAGTTGAATCTGGGCATCAGTATATTCCGACTGGATATCCAAGCCAATCAGCATTCCCCAGGTATCGAGCTTCTGGACGGTTTGGCTGGCCGCCTGCCAGAGTAGCGGCGGATGGTGGGCGGCATTGGTGTAGGCCAAACGCTTGGTTTTCGGGTCGTATTCCGAGTAAAAGAGGGTCAAGAAGCGATGGGAATTATCCAGATCCGCATACATCACCTGGTTGAGGTGCTGCACAATCTGGGCTGGAGCATGGCGGTTGAGCACCTCTGCCCGGAGCATTCCCCGCGTCATCGTCATGATCAGACCCGCCGGGACGCCCTTACCCATCACATCGCCAATCACAATCGACCAAGGGCAACGCGACTGGGTTCGCCCCGCGCCGCTAAATTGTTCGTAAGTGGTGGGGATGAAGTCGTAATAGTCACCGCCAACCCGGTTGGCCGTCTGGCAACGGGCGGCCAGTTGCACGCCGTCAATCTCGGGGCAGCGGTTGGGTAAGAGGTGATCTTGAATTTCCGAGGCGATCTCCAGTTCCCGATCGAGGCGCTCTTTTTTGCGCAACTCGTTGGTGAGTTCTTGGTTCGCGATCGCCACCGCCGTCTGGTCAGCCACTAGCTGCACCAGCTTGCGGCGCGTTGCCGTCCAGCTATAGGACTCCGCATCACTAAAGACAAAGAGCCGACCCCGCTCTCGGTTATTGACCAGGATCGGTGTGCCAAAAAGATTGATATTCGGGTCGAGGTGCTCCTTGAGTTGTTCGTCAAACTGAGCGGGCTGAAAATCCTGGAGGGAGTTGAGGCCTTCCCCGGCCATCATGCCTGGCCGCGTCTGACTCATCTGGCGAGTGATCGTTTCGAGCGCAATACGGATGTTGCGGCAAGCGTGCCCCTCCTGACAATGGAGTTGTTCGAGCTTAGGCTGGCCGTTGGGTTTGAGCAGAACCAGGGCCCCGCCATCGGCATCGGTCACGCGGGCCGCCATCAAGGGCACAATCTCTAAAAACTGGTTGAGGTTGTTAAAGCTCCGCAGGGCGAACCCCAGCGAACTCAAGAGGTTCTGGATTCGGTGCTGCTCACGATGCAACCGGGCAACCAGCTCTTTGAGTGCCACGACCCCCTGCGGATCAGGACTATTCACGTCAGTCCCTTGAGCAGGATCGACGGGGGGTGGATAAGGCAGGGTAGTCATGCGGTTGGCAAAGACGTAGGGCGGGTAGGGCGATGGGCGGTTAGGGCGATCGCCTTGGTTCATGAGCGCGATCGCCCCTCTTATACTATCAATCGCGATCGGGCGTTGGTGGGGGTGATGCAGGCAATAAGTCCCAAAATCAATATCACATTCGGCTAGCGGAGTCAAACGGAGGATATTTTCCCACTGTGCATCTCCCTCAGGACAGATTATTTGTACAGAACGTTGGTACAGTATCAATCCTAGATTATGGATTGGCGTTGAGCGGAGAGTAACCCAACACAACCCTCGCAGATACTGGGTTTCGTTACTTCAGGCTAATCTAACGTGAGTTTTGGATAAGCGCCATCATCGCATCCTTTGAAAAGTTAGCGATCTCGTTGTCAAACCCGGTTGTCAGGGGGCCAGCCCCCCGACACCTCCTGCTGAGGTGGAAATTGCCACCTCAGACTCCTGCAATATCGGACAACAGCTACATCTTGCTAGGTCAGACAAGGGTTTGAAGGAATTCCTTAACCGAAACTCACGTTAATCTACGTGACACCCCCTCATTTCACTCTTGACAAAGCACTAAGCCAGGAAGAATAACCCGCCGCAGATGATCGCTAGCACGATCGCCGCCCACAGCACGAATTGATTATCTTGATCATTGATTTGGCTGGGGTCAAGCTCGGGTTGGGCTTGGGGCATCGGTCGCGGGCGAGGAGGCGGTGCATTGTAGCGATCGCCCCCGTCGGGCTCTAGATTTTGCAGATCGGGAATTTCCGTGAGCCATTCTTTGGGTCGGTTGAGCACGGGTGCTTTGAGGATGTAGAGCAAATCCTGCGCTGGCTTGGCCACAAAGGGGTGGTTGATGAGGCTCTGACAATGGGCGATCGCGGTGTCTGTTTCACCCAGAGCTTGGTAGGCATTGACCCGCCAGAGTTGGGCTTCCCCGCCGGGTCGGGAGCCAGGCTGCACCTGCTCTAGAGCCGATTCAAGCAGCTCCAGGCTCTGGCGATATTGCCCCCGCTCAAACGCACGTTGAGCCGCTTGGAAAAGGGTTAAAAAATCGGCGTTGGCAGAAGAACTGGACATATCGCTAAAGGCAGAAGGCAGAAGGATGTAGAGCTTTGCTCGTGCGGAGCAGACAGAAGAATCAAGGATGAATCGCAAGCCTCTGGATCAGGGTTTGCATTTCTCGGACGCTCCTGAGGTGATCTCTCGAAAAGTTCATACCACGTAGGGTGCTGTATAGCCTTCGGCATGGCTTCGCTAAAGGCGATAGCCGTAACACACCGTCCCGACCATGAGCTGGGATATTCATTCTGAGCAATCGCCTAACCGCTCGGCTTACTGTGATAGTTGGTGGATTAAAACGGGCGATCGACGATCGCCCATTCGTATGAATAACCAGCCCTATTCCGAGTCAACAAACAAGTCCAGCGGAAAATAGCCAAACGTGCCATTAATCAGATCTTCCTCAGCCTGACAGGCAATCAACACGCCGCGATATTCGCCCTCATAGGACTTGGCAAAATGCTTGAGCGTGCTGGTGTTGAATTTGAGATAAACGGGTTCAGCCGTGGGAGCGGTCGGGTCAGGCGCTGCGGGCGCCGGATAGTCCAATGCTTTGAGATATTGCCCCAGGGCTTGGTACGCTGCGGTGAGGGTATCGGCACAAATGCCTAGGTTCTCGCTCTCGGCCGCTTGAGTCAGATTCAAGATAGCCGATCGCAACTCTGCCCGCTCCGCTGGGGTTTGGGGCACACGGGGCTCAAGGCAGCTATAGGTATCCAGCAGTTGGCGATCGCGCTCAAGAGACATAACTATCCGGCAGCAGGAGCAATCTATTCAGCATAGATCACAACCGTAGCCAGCGTGACGCCGATTTATCCGGCAACGGGGCGCCAATCCTCCATCCAGCTCTGCCCTGCTTAACTCCATGCCCGCACCCCCTGCTTCCCCTCTCGAAACGCCGCCCATCCTCACCGAAGCCCAAGCCTGCCTCCGGTTGGCCCTGCCCCTGGCAGCAGCCCAGCTCTCGGAGGCGGCGATTAGCTTTATTGACACAATGATGATGGGCTGGCTGGGGGAGAACACCCTGGCCGCGGGGGCGTTAGGCAATGTGACGTTTGTGTCCCTGTTTCTGGTCGCCACGGGTCTGGTCTCGGCCACGGGGGCCTTGGGCGCGATCGCGCGGGGGCAGGGCGACGATCGCCGCCTGGCGCAAATCAGCAGTCAGGGTCTCTGGCTCGCCGCCGCGATCGCCCTGCCCGTGATGCTGGTGATGCTCAACCTGAGACCCCTCTGGCGTAGCCTGGGTCAACCCCCGGCAACATTGGACTTAGCCCAAGCCTACATGAGCGCGATCGCCTGGGGCTTTCCGGCCGCCGTGGGTTTTAGCGTGCTCAAGAATATCGCCTCAACCGCCAATCAACCCCGGATCATTATGCAGGTGATGCTGCTGGGCATTGGCTTTAACGTGGTGGGCAACTACGTGCTCATGTTTGGCAAATGGGGTTTTCCGGAGTTGGGGCTGGCTGGGTTGGGCTGGGCCAGCATGGCGGCTTTTTGGCTCAAGTTTGCGATCGTCTTGATCTGGATGCAATACCACTCCAGTTTTCGGCGCTGGCGGCTCTTTCGCTGGCAAGGGCCGCGGCGATCGCTGCTACTGGAATTGAGTCAAATTGGCCTGCCTAGTGCTGCGATCTTTGCAGTGGAAACGGGTCTATTTACCTGTGTCACTTATCTCATGGGCACGCTCGGCACGACGGAACTGGCGGCCCACCAAATTGCCCTGCAAACGGCTGCCACCACGTTTATGGTTCCGGTGGGTATTGCCTACGCCACTACTGCCCGTGTCGGACAATATTGGGGTAGACAGAACGCAGCGGGAGCCCGGCAGGCGGGCTTTGTGGGGATCGGCTTGGGAGGCTGCTTTATGGCGCTGATGGGGTTGCTCTTTTGGTTTGCACCGCGGCCGATCGTGGGCATTTATCTGGATTTAACCGCTCCGGCTAACCAAGCCGTCATTCCCCTCACAATCACCTTGCTCAAAATTGCCGGACTGTTTCAGATTTTTGATGGTGTCCAGATTATTGCCAATGGGGCATTGCGGGGCATCAAGGATGTGCAGATTCCGCTGGTCATTGGTCTTTGCACCTATTGGTTAATGGGTCTGGGCACGGGCTATTGGTTGGGGCTGCACCAGCAGCGGGGTGCAACCGGGCTCTGGTTCGGGTTAGTCTGGGGGTTGTTTGTCGCCGCGATCGCGCTCACGGGGCGCTTCGGCTGGCAGACCCGCTCCTTGTCCCGTCCCCATGAAGCCTTACCAACAGATTCCCATTCAAGACTGCCATGAGCCGCTGCTGCCCATTCCTCTGGCGGAATTTTCGGTGGAATCTCCCCCGCCCTACCAAAAACTGGGAGCAGAATACGGCAATCGTTCTCCCTACTTTCTGCGGGCCACCGTACTCCAGCAATTGCTCCAGGCCCAGCAGTTGCTCCAGGCCCAACGGCCCCAATGGCGCTTGCACCTGTTTGATGCCTATCGCCCCCTAGCGGTGCAGCAATTCATGGTGGACTACACCTACGCGCAGTTAGCCCAGGCTAAAACGGCCGATCCAGCCAGCTTATCCTCCGCCGAACGTGAGCAACTCTGGGAGGAGGTGCTGACCTTTTGGGCACCACCCAATGCTGACCCGGCGACGCCACCGCCCCACAGTACTGGTGCGGCGATCGATCTTACGATTGTTGATGCCCAGGGCCAGCACCTGCCCATGGGCGGTGAAATTGACGAAATCGCACCCCATTCCTATCCGGACTACTATACCCAAGCGACGCCCTCGACGCCGGAATACCAATATCATCAGCATCGGGAACTCCTTCAGCAGGTTATGACGACGGCAGGTTTTCTCCAACATCCCAATGAATGGTGGCATTTTTCCAGTGGTGATCAATATTGGTGTTGGCTGCGACAGCAGCGGGGTGAGAGCTGTGCAGCGGCGTGGTACGGGCGATTTGAGCCCTAGTGTTGCGTCAACGCGAATATAGAGGCATGAAGAGAAAATGGGCGAGTTGCCCAGGAGTAAAGGATGCCAAAACGATGCAATAGTCCGATTAAGCGAAGAGGAACAGCAGCAGCTCAAAGAACTGGTGTCCAAAGGTCAGGCTGCCGCCCATAATCTCAAACACGCCAACATTCGGTAGTGACCAGAACGTAGTGACTTGAGAGCAGATTTAATCTGGTAGAGACCAAAACTGATAATGCTTCTTCACATCCTCATGGATCTGCCAAACACAGCCCATGCCTGCTGGGAAGCGCACTAAATCGCCCGTGCCGAAGGTTACGGGCTCGCCGCCCTCGGGTGTCACCGTCACCCGTCCCGCCAGCAAATAGCAAGTTTCCGGCTCGTCGTAGTACCAGTCAAAGGTTGAGGCTTCTTTCTCCCAGATCGGCCATTGCTTGACGCCGAGGCGATCGAGTTCGGCCGCGCTGGGGTTGGGGGTGAGTTGGATGGCTGGGGCTGGCGTGGTCATGGTTGCCTTGAGGGTTAAGGGGCAAATTTTAGGCAGAATCTCCTAAGCGATGCAGCGACTTACAGCGGAGCAAACACATCCGGGCCACGGTATCCGCCGGATGTTCTTGCCAGAGTTGCTCAAAGAGGGACTGGGCGATTTCTAGGTCGCCGCGATCGTAATGGTGAATGGCAGACTCGAAGCGAGCGCGGCTTTGGGTTTTAAACGTCCGCAACGGTTCCGGATCAGCAGCATAGATTTCGCAGATGGGAATGGCTTCTTTCTTGCCCTTGACCAAAATCTTGCCTAAAAAGCGATGCTCAAACTGTTCAGGATCGGGCAAGGTTTCGAGGGTTTGCTGACTAATGAGCAAGGTTGCGCCGTATTGTTTGGTGGACTCTTCGAGGCGCGAGGCGAGATTAACCGCATCGGCAATGACCGTCGTTTCCATGCGTTGGGACTCGCCAACCGTGCCCAACATCAATGCCCCCTGGTGTAGACCAATCCCGATTTGAATGCCCGGATAGCCCTCTTGCGTAATGCGTTGATTAAACCGGGCGAGTTGCTGCTGCATGGCGATCGCCGCTTGAATGGCATCTTCGGCGCGGTGGGGAAAGAGGGCCATAATGCCATCGCCAATGTATTTATCAATAAAGCCCCGGTGCTCACGAATTACCGGACTCACACATTCGAGATAGGCATTGAGAAAATTAAAACTGCGCTCCGGTGTCATGCTCTCTGAGAGGCTTGTGAACGAACGAATATCAGAAAAGAGCACCGTCATGTTTTCATGCACCACCTGATCCCCAAGATTGACATCCAAAATACTGGTTTTACCGAGGAGGGTTAAAAACTCATGGGGCACAAAGCGATCACTGGCTTTGTTATAGGCTTTGAGATGGTTTTGGGCTTCGGTAAAACGCCGTTCTAAAATGAAGGCCAGGCAGATCAAAAAGATTAGCATTCCCCAGATATAGAGCTGAAAGCGCCAGACAAAATTGGGCGAGAGATAGACAATTAAGTCATGAATCCCGCAGCCCAAAAACAGCGAAAATCCCCAGGCAAAAATCTTCGCCTCTGGATTACCACGGAGGGCGATCGACCCAGCCAAAACAATCAAAACAGAGGCACTGACCAAGTCCAGGAGCTGCGTGGGCAGCGCCGCTGTGTCCCAAGACCAAATCCCTGTTCCGGCTAGTACAATCGCCAAGGGGGCATAGCCCAAGTGCAATTGCCAGAGGCGACGAACCAGGCGTCTGGGCCCTGCACCGAAAATATGTTCAAAAAAGAGACAAATGCTGACGGGCAAAAGATGAAATGTGGTGTGATGCACATAGGTCCAAACCAGGCTGTAGTCAAACAGGAGGCGAATGAGCTGGGCCGGTGTGATGGTGTAAATGCCGATTAACGTGGCAACCCCGCCAAAGGACAAGTAAGCCGTTCCAGTGGTGCGCAGGGGGGCAAGCAGTAGGGGAAACAACCCGCAGGACAAAAAGAGAAAGCCCAGAATGAGCCGGGGGCTATCTTGGATGAGCAGGCGGCGGAACAGAGCGGCCTGATCACCGAGTTGGGGTAAGCCACTATACCCGAGGGCCAGTCGGCTCTCCGAGGCAGCATAGAGCCGCAGCATCAGGGGCTCTCCCAATTGCTCCGGCGTTAAGGCGACTAGGGGAAAGGTGCCCTCACTATGGCGGATCTGCCCCTGCTCATCAAGCTGCAAGTGCCGATAAATCAAGGTATCACCCAGGTAGGCATCCAGGAGATTGGGGATGCCCTGGAGATAAAGGGTGGGGGTTTGCCACGCCCCCTCCGGCAGCGGCAGCGCCAGCCAGAGAATGGGCGAGGCACCAACGGTCAGGTGTTGGGGCAGCGCGATCGCACTCCATTCGCCCACCGTGAGCGAGGGCGGATGCTCCGGCAACTCCAGTTGCTCCTGCCCCTGTCCCTGCCACTGATATTGCCAATCTTGACTGAGCGCAATGGTAGGGGCAGTAGCCGCCGGATTGAGCGACCAGGAGAGGGGCAGCGACGGCAGCGCGATCAGCAGACTCATGAGCAAGCCGATCGCCCAAGCACTGATTAAGCGCATCCAAAGCCAGCGACCAAGGCGCATCACGCGATTCTCCTCCTCAGGAGGGGGGGGTGGCCAGAACGAAGTAACCAGAACGGGGAATCGCAGTGAATTGCCATTGTGTAGGGTGATAGAAATGCTATACCAGTAGCAGCGATTTTAGGACGAGCCCGATCGATGATGAACCCTCAGTTTACAGCCATTATCAAGCAAGACGGTGATTGGTGGATGGGTTGGATCGAAGAAGTGAGTGGCGTGAATGCCCAGGAGCGCACCAGGGAAGAACTGTTGGTGAGTTTACGCGAGGCACTTCAAGATATTCTGGAACTCAACCGCGAGGAAGCACGACGAGAAGCGGCTGTCGACTATTTCAAATAAGCGATCGTTACGCCAGAGCCCCCCTCATTTTTGGGGGCTAACTCAAAGCGATCGACCTGAGGATGTGTGTCCAAAAATTCATGCACGCCTTCCCGCAGTTTGCCCGTGCCTTTGCCGTGCAAAATCCAGAGTACGCCCAACTCATAAACCCGCTGGATCGCCGCTTCTAGATCTGACTCCATTTGGGCCACGCGATAGCCGCGAATATCGAGCGTGTTGCGATCGCTCCGCACTGTTGGCTGGGCTTTCGGCTGCACCTTTGGCTGGGCTTGCTCGGCTGACTTGGGCTGGGTTTTCGCCTTAGCCGGTTTCGATTCCGGCTCTTGAACCGTCACCTTCTTGCCATCAAGTGACTCGATCTCGGCCAACGACACCGTCGTTTTCATCAAGCCAAACTGCACCGTCACCTTTT
>JBMYQW010000116.1:8599-12725 GCA_049601735.1 Spirulinaceae cyanobacterium | reverse complement strand
CTGACGGTGAAGTCTTCGTTGAGAAAGACTGTCCCCGATCGCAACTCACTGGAAATCAAACTCAGCTCTAGGGGCACAGCGGGCAAGGGACTCTGACGCTCGAAGGTAGATGCCCCCATCGCTAGCACCTCGGCATCTTGCAAGTTGGTGTAGTCCAGGTTGGTCAGGGAGACGCTGGGCATGAGATTGATGCTGAAGTCTTCAATCAAGTAGCGATCGCCACTATGGAGCGCGGCGAAGGGGACCGATCGCAGCCCGGCATCGGCAATGAAGCTAATGTGACTGGTTTCTTGCTGTTTGAGATCGGGCAAGATTGGCTCGATCAAGTAGCGGTACAAGGCTTGGGCGGGGGGCAGAAAGGCTCGGCGGCGCGAAGGACGGCTGATACTGCGTTGCAACCGCCGCGTCAGATCCCGCAGTTCCTCCCGAGTGACGTTGGTTTGTCGTCGGATCGGCGGTGCATCGGGGCTGACTAGGACGATTTCGAGGCGATCGCTATCTTGCCGTTGACTCAGGGCAGGGGCGGGAGCAACCCCTGCCGCGGAAAAATCCCACAGTGGTTGAGCGGTGGTTTTGACCGCATCTTTGCGGCGCGAAAGGGTCTCTGCATCAGGCTCACCTACCTCAGTCGTACCAAAGCGGAGATAGATAATCACCGGGGTAATGTCACCGATTTGCGCCCGCGCGACTTGGAGGCGATCGCGAGTTTGCACATTGGAGGCGATCGGCGGCTCTTCTAGCCCAAAATGCTCGGCAATATCATCGCTAAAGCCTTCATCGAGAGTTTCATCGCCCTCAGCGAAGTCTTCGCCCCGTTCATCCTCGAAAAAGAACTCGTCGTCTGGCCCCTCGAAGTCTTCATCTTCCTCGTCAAACTCATCCCCAAATTCATCATCGAACCCCCAACAAAAGAAGAACTCACACCCACCGAGATCATCCCCGCCATCGATCGTGATATTGCCCTCGGTAAACCGACCATCAATTTCTTGGAAGGGGGCAATGAAGGCGTTGCTACTCAGAATTGCGCCCGCCGTACCATTGAAGCTGGCGTCACCCACCACAAACGGCTCACCCAAAATGCCGCCACCATGAATGATTTCGATCGCTCCCCCACTGTCAATGCTAATCCCGCCATTGGTGTCGCTCACCGTAACCAAACCGTCACTCTCAATGAAAATATCGTCACCCGCCTCTAAATAGCCATTAACCTCAACTTGTTGTTCACCAAAGAGTACGATTTCATCAGCCGCTTCGATCGTTCTCGTCTGGAGCCTTCTTTCGGCAAAAAGTTCAACAACATCGGCATCAATGGGGCCGCTAAAAATAATATCTTGACCCGCCCTGGCAACGAGTTCTTCGTTAATGGTAAAGGTTCCAGTGCCGAGACTGCGGATCGTATTACCCGCTCGCAATTCCAAAAAATTGACACTACTTAAACTGAGGTTGGGGCCCAAGATAATATTGTTTTCTGCAAAGAGGGAAACATTAGTAAAAGTGTTGAGCTCGGTATTGCTAATAACAAATGTTCCCGGCCCTGAAAAGGCAAATACTTCGCCTTCGGATGATACTTGGTCATCATCATCTTCCCCGGGGCTGTTAATAATAAAAATGTTTTCTGGATCGAGTAGGAGGATACCCGTCTCACCCCATTGCCCGGTTACATCAACATCTTCCAAGTTCGGAAAAACCAGATTTTTCTTGCCCGAAACCTCAACAAAGCCTCCATCTTGGACGCCTCGGGCGCTAATTTCGCCAAAAAAGCGGGTTGTGTTATCTGACCAGACGATCACCCGTCCGCCATCACCCGAGTTCAGGGCATCGGCTTTGATCACGGAGGCATCATCCACGTAGGTGGCGTGGGCATTCATCACATCTCCTTCGCCGCGATAGTCGCCCCCGATGCGCACATCACCGCCGCCTGTGGCCCCTGAGGCATCAACCTGGGCGGCAAAGAGACCAACGCGATCGCCGAGCAGGTTCACTTCCTCGGCGGTAATCTCTCCAGACACGATGTTGGTCGCCCCACTGTTGGGGAGTTCAATCCCCGTGGCCTCGACTTGAATTCGATTGTCCGCCGTCACCGTTAGTCCGGTCTCTAAATTTGGCCCCGTCAAGAGCTGGGGCAGATCACGGGCGTTAATGTCCTGTAATGCTCCGCTGGCGGTACGCGACGGCTCAATTTCTAGGCTCAATAGATGTCCCGGCTGGGAGATGCGCACCAGGCTTTCACCCGGAACAGCGGCGATCGTCACTTGGCCTTGGGGTGCGGTGAGCTGGCCGGTGTTGGCGGTTTGGCCCGCGAGAAGGGTGAGGGATTGTCCCGAGTTGACGGTTAAATTGCCCGCGTTGGCGATCGCCCCTGCCCCCACATCATCAAAAGCAAACTGGTTCGGTGTCCCGACTAAATTCGCATAGTCCGCCGTGCCCACCGCGTTAAACCATTCCCCGGACTCAAAGCCAATTCCCGTGGCAGTCGTCGCGAAAAAATCTCCTTGCACATTGAGCCGTGCCTGGGGCCCAAACAGGATGCCGCTGGGGTTCATCAGGTACAAATTGCTGCTGCCACCCGTCACTTGCAGCAGGCCGTTGATCACTGAAGGATTACCGCCGACGACGCGCCCGAGGATATTCGCAATCCCGGGCTGGGAGAGGAAGTTGGCAATTTGCGCCTCGGTGAGCCCAAATTCTTGAAAACTATGGAAGAGGTTCGCGCCATTACCCGACAATGTGCCGCCGTGAATATCGATGCGATCGCCCTCCACCGTAACCTGTGTCCCTGTACCATCGGCAGCGGGGGTGATGGTTTGAGCTTGGACAGCGACGGGGTAAATCAGCACCGTCAGCAGGCTCGTAATACCGAGCCCGAATATCTTGATCCAAATGCACAAAATCCGGTAAGGGAGGGTTTCAAACCCTCCCTTACGCCGTGATTGTGGGAGTTGACAATCTCGGGTTGGGGAGGCACAGTAAGCTGAATATTGAGTCATGAGGAAGGTGCAGCAAAATCTCACCCCAATGCTGTCATAGAACACACAGGATTGGGGTGCGTCAGAGAAGTGCTGTCCGAATGCGCACAATTGTGCAGTGGTTAGGAATTACCTAATGTGAATTTCAGTTTACGATTTTTCCGAGCCGTTTTCGTTGCTATCGCGGCGCGATCGCCTAACCGAGGTGGCAGGGATTTTGTTGCGGTTGAAGCACCGGATGGCATCTTTAGGCTCCGTCTAGCGTTCACTGCCAACGCAGGGGAATGATTCGCTAAGGACGAGATACTCGTTTGGCCAGAAACCACTTCACAAAATGCTGCTCAGACTCGCTCAAGGCGAGATTCACGGGGGTGCGTCCAGAACGCTCAGGCAATTCCCACGGATTAGCCGTCACAATAGCTGAATAACTTAACGTCGTGCTCGCATTACCTGGTGTTTGCTACCCATGCTCCACCGCCTTTTTTCCCCGACCTTTCTCGGCTTGCTCGGCCAGGGGTTGAGCCTGCTGCAAGGCCCAACCCCTGCACCGGACATGAGCTACAAGCAATGGGAACACCGCTTTATGAGGCAGCGCCTCTACCTGGTGCTGAGTCTGGGCTTGGGGATTTTTCTCTGCATGACTACACCCCGCTTGGTCTATAACCTGGCAATGGGCCAGGCTTTGCCAGACTGGTGGTTTGTGGATCTTTGGGTAGAACTGGCCTTGCTCTGTAGTTTGGGGGGATTGCGGTTTGCGCGGGGGGCGATCGCCCTCAACGTGATTTTTCTCTGTACCTCCGGTTCGATCAACGTGATTGAACAACTGGTCGAAGTGGCGCTCGGCGGCAGCGAGTTCGATATTTTAGATGACTTTTTCAACTGGGTGTTGGTGTTCTTTTTGCAGGCGACCCTGATTCCGGTGCGCTGGCGGCTGCATTTGCTCTGTCATATTTTGACCTATGGCAGCTATTTTCTGATCAAAATGGGCTTTGCCCTAGCGAACGAGCAGGCCATGCTGGACTGGTATCCCCGCGATTGGACGAGCCCGCCCAGTTGGCTCTTTACCCTGGCGATGATTTCGTTTGTGGCCACCCTGTCGGTGTATCTGCACGAGCGCAGCACCCAGGCGGAGTTCACGGCCCGGAAGGCCATGTACTGCG
>JBMYQW010000116.1:0-8589 GCA_049601735.1 Spirulinaceae cyanobacterium | reverse complement strand
GCCTATCAAGACCTGGAGGTGGAGCAGGAGCGATCGGAAGACCTGCTGCGCAACATCTTGCCCGATAAGATTGCTTGTCAGCTCAAGTATGAAAGCCAGACGATCGCCGAGAGTTTTGCCGCCGTGACGGTGCTCTTTGCCGATATTGTCGGCTTTACGCGGCTCTCGGGCCAGATCAGTGCCACCGAACTGGTGGAACTGCTCAATAGTATTTTTTCGCGCTTCGATCGCCTCGCCGAGCATCACGGCTTAGAGAAAATCAAGACGATCGGGGATGCCTACATGATCGTGGCCGGTCTGCCGGAACCCCAGGCAGACCATACCGAGGCGATCGCCGAGATGGCGCTGGATATGCAACAGGCCCTGGAGGAGATGAACCGAACCATCCCGCACCAGCTCCAAATCCGTGTCGGCATTCACACCGGCAGTGCGATCGCAGGGGTCATCGGTCTCAAGAAATTTGCCTACGACATCTGGGGCGATACGGTGAATACCGCCAGCCGGATGGAATCCCACAGTTTGCCGGGCCGGATTCAAGTCACCCACGAAGTCTATCAGCGTTTGCGAGATGCCTATGTCTTGGAAGCGCGAGGCGCGATCGAGATTAAGGGCAAAGGGTCCATGACAACCTATTTCCTGACCGGCCGCTCCACTGGAGAGCCACCCCAGCAGGCGGCATCCCCACAGACCACGAACCTTTGACCCGCCCGGCATTCACCGCTCCCTCTCCTGCCACTACAGGGCAGAACAAAAACTCCCGACGGCCCAGAATACACAATTGTCTTGAGCATTCTGGGCAGTCGGGAGCCTGGTAGGACTTCGCTGAGTCCGTTGTTGAATCGGCTACACTTTAGCCGTTGTCCGGCCCGATCGAACCGTTGAACTTGCGGTAGGGCACAGATGCCAGACTGATGCTGGCAGTCGTCACGCGCGGCGTAGCAACCCCACGAGCACTGCTCAAGCTGCGGGCTGCGGTCAAGAATTGCGCCGGATCGCCAGCCTTGCCGGAGGTTTCTTGAGGCGTAAAGCGACGGATCGCATTCTGCCAAACCGCTTGAGGGAAGCCCAGAATCGAACGGTAGTAGGCGTCGTAACGGGGCGACTGGATGTTGAAGGGGGTTTCGCCTTGGTCGTGGCCATCAATGACGCGACGACGCTGGTAGGGAACCGTGTTCTCGCCAAACGCATCCAGATATTCATCGCTATCGAGCAGCGCATCGGCAAAGCCTTGCATCCCCTTGGTGGCGATCACAATCGACCAAGCAATTTTCTCATCTTTGCCGTAGACTTCTCGGCCGAGAACGCGCTGGACGGTTTGTTCCACACAGCGATAGTTGCTGTTGAGGTTGTAGAACGAGCGAGTATAAGTTTCTGAGAGCAGCAGCCCGCGAACGAACTGACGTACGCTGATCTGACCGTTGCGCAGTTGGGTTTCGAGTACGGGCTCGCGATCGCTCTTAAACGCATGGAAGAAGATTTGACGGTAGGCAGCCTCAATGAGGTTGTCCAAATCCGTTGAATCGGTCACATCATCCATGGAAAAACTAAACACGTTGTTGCCAACTTCAAAACCTTCCACCCGGACATTCGGGCAGGTCGGCGCATAACTTTTTAGAGGAATAGCCACCTTAGAGCCTCCGTTATCTTACGAATTTTTACAAAGTTTAATCCCCATCATAGGGGAGCCCGGCATAGCGTCCCGATTTTGCTGAGAAATCCTTACAAAATGTTGCGCTTATCGCCCAATCTCCCCTGAGCCTGAATGGATATGCCTTTTAACTTGCCTCACTGGGGGACTTGGGTTAAGCAATGTAACGAAAATGTTACGTCGAGGCGCGGTCTATAATTGCTGCATTGGTAGCCAATACCCTGAACCCACCCCGGTCGGCGCTACGCTTGACCGCCCCTCCCCAGAGGGGATGCCTGGCGAAACGTCTTCTCGTAGGGAGCAGTACCCCAAAGAAAAGAGGTGGGTTGCCCCTAACGCTTCCTTAAAAAAAGAAGTGTTTCGAGCCTTTCCGTTCGTCTCGGGCGAACTCAGACGCTGTGAAGCTGACCGTTGCTATTCCAACTTATAACGGCGCAACTCGCCTGCCCCAAGTGCTCGATCGCCTCCGTGCTCAAACGGGCGTCACCTTCGCTTGGGAATTGCTGATCATCGACAACAACAGCACCGATCATCTGGTTGATGTGGTTGGGCAAATCCAAGCCACTTGGCCAGAAACGATTCCCCTGCGGCTGGTGAATGAACCCCAGCAGGGAGCAGCCTTTGCCCGGATTCGGGCCGTGGCCGAGGCCCAAGGCGAGCTGGTGGGCTTTTTAGATGACGATACGCTCCCGGATGCCCATTGGGTTGCCGCCGCTGGGGACTTTGCCCAAACCCATCCCCGTGCGGGGGCCTACGGGAGTCAGATTCATGGCGACTTTGAAGTACCACCCCCAGAACGGTTTGAGCGAATTGCAGGATTTCTGGCGATTACCGAGCGAGGGGCAAAGCAACAACTCTACACGCCGGAGTCGAAAATGCTCCCCCCCTCAGCAGGGTTAGTGGTGCGGCGTCAGGCTTGGCTTGATGCCGTGCCGCCTCGTCCTTTTTTAAGCGGACGATCGCCCCATTCAATCCTCAACAGCGAAGATCTCGAAGCCATTCTCCAAATCCAGAACGCGGGCTGGGAGATTTGGTATAACCCGGCAATGGTGCTGTTTCACCAAATTCCGGCCCGCCGGGTGAGCCGCAACGGGCTCCTCTTCATTGTCCGTAGCACGGGACTGGCACGGCATCATATCCGAATGCTCCGCTTTGCTCCTTGGCAGCGGTTGCTAGTGGTTTGGATTGGTTTGGTGCGAGATTGCTGGAAAGCCGCTGTTTTCTTTGTGCAGAACCGCGATCGCCTTCAAAACGATGTTGTCGCCGCCTGCGAGATGGAATTCCTGCGCTGTAGCATTGTCAGTCCGTTCTATGTTTGGCGTGAGCATTGGCGTCGTGCCGGAAAACGATGAAGATGGTCATGCAAGTCGCATTCATCCTCCCTGTGCGCGATCGCTGGTTGCAGACCCAAGCAATCTTGCGACAGTTAACGGCGCAAATCGCCCAGGTAGGGGTAGATTACGGCGTGATTGTGGCGGACGATGGCTCCAGCGATGGCACACCGGAGCAGATCGCCGCTGAATTTCCCACGGTGGTGCTATTGCGGGGTACAGGTGACTGGTGGTGGACAGGGGCGATCGCCGCGGGCATGGACTACGCCCTCAGCCACACTTCGGCTCAGTTTCTCGTCTGGCTTAACGATGATTTGGAATTGGCAACCAACTTTATTGCGAATCTCCAAACCCTATTGACGGTAAAGGATTATCCAGCAGCGATTATGGGCGGGATTGTGCGCGATCGCCACCACCCCGACTGGCTCGCGTTTAGTGGTTTGGCCGGGGGACAACCCGTGCGGCAGATGGCAGATTTTCAAGGGCGGGATCACATTGCAGCCAACACTCTCAACGGCAACATTGTCGTGATTCCCCGCGCAGTAGCCGAACTCTTAGGCCGCCCCGACGTGCGGCGTTTCCCCCACTATGGCGGCGACTATGAATATACCGAGCGGGCTAAGCGGGCGGGTGTCCCCCTCTACTTAACCCAACGTCTGCAAGGCTATGCTGATTACACCGTTGCCGATGTGGTGCGCTATATGCCTGTCTGGTTACAATGGCGGCTGGCATCCACCGGGGTGAAGAAGTGGCGAATTCTTCAAGCCCTTTGGACGCTCAAGTTTCACCACAACGTCTGGCATATCGTCAATCGGATGTATATTCAGCAAGCCCAAGTGCCCCGCTGGCGCTACTGGCTCTTCTACCTCAAGAAGGTGCTGCAATGCTTGGGCAGTTTAAGATTATCTCGCGCGGCGCTGCGATCGCGCCTGCGGGCCTATTGCCAAGCGCAACGTGTCCCGCCGCATCTGTTGCAGCAACTGGAGTCACAGCTTTAGATGATGGCGCTGTTTCGCGCGAATCCAGCTTCAACTAAAGCTCTCTGAACTGTGCGCCTGACTGTTACAGTTCTTGACAAACTAGGAGGCCGCGATCGAGGAGGGTGGTAGCATTCCCGTAAACTATCGTTTTTAGAGAGACGGTTATGACAGAAGCACTTTCCGGCGCAATGCCCAAGTTTGGTGGCAGCACGGGCGGCCTCCTTAGCAAAGCAGAGACAGAAGAGAAGTACGCAATCACCTGGACAAGCACCAAAGAGCAAGTCTTTGAAATGCCGACCGGTGGTGCCGCAACCATGAATGAAGGGGAAAACCTCCTGTATTTGGCTCGTAAAGAGCAATGCCTGGCCCTCGGTACACAACTGCGCACCAAGTTCAAGCCCAAAATTCAAGACTATAAAATCTATCGCATTTATCCCAACGGTGAAACCACCTATCTCCACCCGGCAGATGGCGTCTTTCCTGAGAAGGTGAATGAAGGCCGTGAAGCGGTGGGAACCAAAACCCGTAATATTGGCTCTAACCCTGAGCCGGTCACGCTCAAGTTCTCTGGTTCCGAGCCTTACGAAGTTTAAAGGTTTTTAGTAACTCTCCAACTAGCAATTTGGTCATGGTTGAAGGAGCGCATCGCTAACGATGCGCTCCTTTTTTCAGAGAGGGTTGATTTTCAATGCTATAGCAAAGCTAGACCCCGTTAGGACATTTTTGTTCACACAATACAGTGACGGGAATCGCGCTCAGACGAGCAACGCGACTCCCGGTTTTAAGCTCTAGCTGTCCCATGTGCTCCGCTCATCGTTGATATGGTTATCCACTGTCTGAGCTGTCTGAAAAGTGTTGGCAGTCGGTGCTTGCTTAAGCATTTCCAACACAGAGAGTTTGGGCTGACTGGGGGATTGAGGAACAATCACCAAGACTTCTAGTTTGGTACCAACAGGCAAGTTGGGTAGCTCTGGCATTGTGATCTCGATACGATTACCCTCTAGTAGCTCGGTTTGAGCGTGAATGGATAAATGGGTGTTAGGCGTTTGTGTTGTTGCCATAAACGTCACCTCGCTTGAATACATTTAGATAATTGATTGAACCCCTCACTACCCTTGAAGCACAATGGTCGGCGAAGTCGTTTGCGCTTGGGGCAAGACTTGGCCGATGACCGTCGCTTGGGGATAGCCTTGGCTTTGCAACGCCTGAATGCAGGCTCGGGCTTGATTCGCGGGCAGTGAGGCTAGGAGCCCCCCGGAGGTTTGGGGGTCAAATAGCAGCTCAAACAGGGGCGGCTCACATTGCCCCGCCACCCAAGCTGCGGCTTGACGATTCGGCAGATGGAGGGAGCTGGTAAAGCCCTGAGCTAACGTGCGCAACGCTCCGGGTAGCACGGGCAGTCGCTCGGGATACAGCGCCACCGATCGCCCCGACGCCCGCAGCATTTCACCCAAATGCCCGGCCAGGCCAAACCCGGTGATATCCGTGCAAGCGGTTGCGCCATGCTGTTGCAGGAGCTGGGCAGCAACCTGATTGGCTTGGCACATCATGGCGATCGCCGTCTGGAGCCAGCGTCCCCGCACCCGACCCCGCTGGTCTGCCGCGAACAAGGTTCCAGTTCCCAAGGGCTTGGTCAGGATCAACCATTGGCCCGGCTGTAAGCCCCCCTTGGTCAGGAGTTGGTTGGGTTGAACCATACCATAGGCGGCTAACCCCAAGCTCAAATGCTCCCCCAAGAGGCTATGCCCCCCCACTAGGGCAGTTTGGTTGGTCTTGAGGGCGTGGAGCACCCCCGAGAGCACCTGAAACAGAAGATCGGCGGTGATCCTGTCGGTGGCGTAGGGGAGCGTCACCGTCGCTAGGGCCGTTTGGGCGGTGGCCCCCATGGCCCAGAGGTCGCTCAGACAATGCAGCGCCGCCACTTGGCCAAACTGGTAGGGGTCGCGGAGCATCGTTCGGAACTGATCGATCGTCTGCACCAGATATTGGCCAAGGGGCTGGGTGGGCGTGGGACTGGGCAGCTTGAGGACGGCGGCATCATCGGGGGTGTCTAGCCCCACGATCGCCTTGGGATGGGGGGGAATCTCAAGGCGTGCTAGGACATCCTGAAGCAGGGTTGCGCCAACCTTTGAGCCGCAGCCCGCACAGTACATTTGCGGCTGATGGGGCGGTAGGGGAATGGCGTCCTGGGGTTCTGTTACCATCGTTGGCAACTCAGCAAATTTTTTCATGAAGGCGCGATCGATGTGATCTTTCCAGCGCCAGAGCAGCGGAGATGCCCAGCACCAGCCATCCCAAGCCGCGACAGCCCGACGATCGCCCGTGCCAATTAGCGACAGATAGCGCCGTTGGGGTCGGAAGGGGCGCAGCGGTTGACCCAACAATAAACGACGCCAGTTTTGCTCCAGCGGCTTCCCCTGCCGCACGGCAAACACGCCCGCCTTGGGGCGAGGATGGTTTTGCATCGTGGCGATATCCCCCGCCGCAAACACCTGGGGATGGGACACCGATTGCAGCGTGTCGGTGACCCAAATGAAACCGCGATCGCTGGTGGTCAACCCTGAGCGCGTAAGCCAATCGGGGGCGCTCGCCTGCGTCACCCAGACGGTGTAAGCCGTGGTGAGGGTCAACCCTGAGGCACAGTAGACCGTATCGGCGGTGACAGCCGTAACCGACTCAAGACAATACACCGTGATGTCGCGCTCTTGGAGAATCCGGGTCAACTCTTCCGCCACCCAGCGATTCTGATCTTGCAGCAAGCGGGGCCCCCGATGCACCAGGGTGAGGCTAAACCGTTCCGGCGCGAGGACTTGGCGCAGACGGGCATCCATATTCAGGGCTAGCTCCACACCGCCTGCCCCACCGCCGACGACCACAATCGGGTAAAAGGCGTTGGGACGGGCTGTCACTTGCGCCAGAAACTGCTCCCAGGCCCGCAGAAATTGTGGCACGGGTTTGGCGGCGATCGCGTGTTCTTCGACTCCCGGAATCCCGCCCCCCTGAGGCGTACTGCCAATATCGATTGAGAGCAGATCAAACCCGACAGGGGGATGCTCGGCACAGAGCACCCGATTGCGAAACAGATCGAGGCCGATCGCGCGATCGAGATAAAAGTCAACCTGAGCAAACTGGGCTAAATGGTTGAGGTCAATATGCGCGGCGTCGTAGTTATAAATTCCGGCCACATGACCCGGCAACATTCCGGAATAGGGCGTCTGCACCCCATCCGAAATGAGCGTGACGCGCAACCCCGCGATCGGCTTCATTCCCAGGCGCTTGAGGGCGATCGCATGGCTATGGCCTCCTCCCAGGAGCACCAAATGTTTCACGGCTGGATAGGATGCCCATTGCATCGTTGAACTTCCTTGACCTCTATCGAACATTTTGCCTAGACATTCCTATTACACCATTCTGGACGATGTTGAACTTGAGCAGGGGCTTAAAAAGCCGGGTTGTTCGGTCCCAAAAATTCTATCCAAGGGACAGGGTTACGGGTGCAACTTGTCAACCCAGCATCCTGAAAATTTCGACAAAAGATTGCAGGGTTGGATCCCTTAATGGATCGAGGGCGGCTGAACATTAAGGCGGGGCTCTACCCATTCTCTCTAGGGTAAAGGGCGAACTTTATGCAGGACGTCGCAATGGATGACACTCATAAACTGCACATAATCTTCATGGTCAGGCGAACTGTTTTAGTGTATATCTGTGCCTAAGACTACAAAAGCCTAAGACTATCCAGTCTAGAACTGCCCATGCTATCGCTCGACACCCCCAAGGGCCGCTCGATTCCGGAATTAACTACGGCCCCCCGTGTGCTCGTGGTTGAGGATGAAGCCCTGATCCGAGAAATGATTTGTCTGGCGCTGCAAGAGCAGGGCCATGACGTTGTGGTTGCTGTAGATGGGCGAACCGCCTTTGAGTGCCTTGATGCAGCCAACAAACCCGGTGGGAAGACCTTTGATCTGATCGTTTTGGATATCATGCTGCCCCACCTCAATGGGCTAGATCTCTGTCGCCTGCTGCGTCACAACGGGAACACCATCCCGATTCTGATTCTCAGTGCCAAGGCTAGCGAAACCGATCGCGTTCTAGGTCTGGAGGTGGGGGCCGATGACTACCTCACCAAGCCCTTCAGTATGCGAGAACTTATCGCCCGCTGCCGCGCCCTCCTGCGCCGACAGAACTTCATCGCCGCCCTGCCCAACTCCGTTCTGCAAGTGGGCGATGTGGTGCTCTTTGTGGATGAATGTCGGGTGACCGTCCGGGGTGAAGACGTAAGCCTCTCTCCCAAAGAGTTTCGGTTGCTAGAGCTGTTTATGAACTCGCCCCGGCGGGTCTGGTCTCGGGAACAGCTGATTGAGCAAGTCTGGGGACTGGACTTTATTGGTGATACCAAAACCGTGGATGTGCATATCCGTTGGTTGCGAGAGAAGCTCGAAGCCGACCCGAGCAAGCCCGATTACTTGATTACGGTACGGGGCTTTGGCTATCGGTTCGGTTAGGGGCTGTCATTATTCGAATTTCAACCCCTTGTTATGCTATCCATTAGGCAGAAGTGGTCTCAAGTTAATTAGCCAAAGGGTTTCAGGCGGTGACTGGCGATTTTTTTGCAGGATCTGAACCCGCTTGA
>JBMYQW010000115.1:0-12742 GCA_049601735.1 Spirulinaceae cyanobacterium | reverse complement strand
CTCGGGACTGGATTAGTGCCATTGATCCCAACACCGATCACCACAGCATGACTAGGCTGACGGGTTTCCACTTTAATGCCCCCCAGTTTCCGCCCCCGAACCAGCAAGTCATTGGGCCATTTGAGGGCGATCGGCACTTGAGACCGCTGGAGTTGTTGGGCAATGCCCCAGGCGCTCACCAAGGTCAGCAGGAGTGGAGCGAAATCAACGTGAGACAGACCCAGCGAGAGGTAGAGCCCACCCAGGGGCGATCGCCATTCCCGTCCCCATTGGCCGCGCCCGGCCGTTTGCTGGCGGGCCAGTACGACTTGGGGGGTTGGGAACTGGCGAAGGCGCTCCCAAGCCAAGCGGTTCGTAGAATCGACCGTTTCGTGAAGCTGATAGTGCGGGATGGCAAGTTTAGAAGGCCAGTCGGTGTGCTGCCAGGCCAGCGCCAAACTCGGCTCATCGAGCGGTGCTAAAAATTCTCCCACGCTCCCTCCCCTACCCACTCCTGGATCAACCCTGCTGTCGCTGCTCTCCCTTGTAGCGCAGATATTCTGCCCAGCAAGCGATCGCCCCCGAAACCAAAATCAGCAGCACACTTAGAGCATTGATATCCGGTTTAACACCCGTGCGAATGCGGCTAAAAATTTCCATCGGCAGGGTCGTCGCACCTGTACCCGCCGTGAAGCTGGCAATCAGAAAATCATCCATGCTCAAGACAAAAGAGAGCAAGCAGCCCGCCACGATCGCGGGGGCCAGCTCCGGCAGCAATACTTGAATAAAGGCTTGGACAGGCGTTGCGCCTAGGTCTAACGCCGCCTCTTCGAGGTGGGGGTCAAGATTGGTCAAACGCGACGAGACCACGATCGCTACGTAAGCCAGGCAAAAGACAATATGAGCGGCAATAATCGTCCAGAGGCTCAGTTGAATCCCCAGCACCGCCAAAAAGATCAACGTTGAGACGGCGATCGCAATATCCGGCACAATCAGGGGCAGGTAGGCAACGCCTCGGTAGAGCGATCGCCCCGGAAAGCGGTATTTCGCCAGCCCCACGGCCATGAGACTACCTAAAACGGCGGCAATGACGACGGCTGCGATCGCCACTGCGAGGCTATTTTCGAGGGCGTGTAAGATCCGCCCATCTTGCAGGAGCCGACGATACCATTGCAGCGAAAACCCCGTCCATTGGGCACTGTAGGCAGACTGGTTAAAACTGTAGAGCGTCAAAACGGCGATCGGCAGATACATATAGCCAAACATCAGCAGCGCAAACAGCGCCTGCCAATTACCAAGCTGACGCCCTTTAAGCGTAATCATCTTTTAATCATCGATTATTGGCCCTTCTGCGCAAAGTAGGCTTGCAACACCTTGGCGACAATGGGCCCGGCCGTTTTACCGCCGCCGCCGCCGGAATGTTCAGCAAACGCCACCACGACAATTTCTGGGTCGTCGTAGGGGGCATAAGCCCCGAACCAGGCATGGGACTCCCCAGGTGGGGCTTCGGCCGTACCACTTTTACCCGCTGGCGTGGGGATGCCCGGTTGACCCACCACGGTTCCGGTGCCGCCTGTGATTACCGATCGCAGGCCCTTCCGAATCGTTTCAATCGTGGCGGGGTCTAAATCCAAAGAAACCCGTTCTTCGGTCTTATCCGTATCATCCTTGAGCAAGTAAGGCTTCACCCGGTAGCCCCCGTTGGCGGGCACAGCAAACATCACCGCCACTTGCAGCGGCGTTGCCTGGGTAAACCCTTGGCCAATAGACATATTGATCGTGTCGCCAACCGTCCATTTCCAGTCGAATTGCTCTTGTTTCCAGGCATCGTCGGCGATTAATCCGCCGGACTCCGAACCCAGCTCAATGCCCGTTTTTGAGCCAAAGCCAAAGCGCCGTGACCAGTCAATCAAGGCGGGCCCACCAATGCCCTGACCAATTTGTCCATGGAAGGTATTGCTACTCCAAGCCATGGCGCGGACGTAGCCCATCGGTCCAAAGCCCGCTCGGTTCCATTCCCCAAAGGCCGTACCCGCCACGCGCAAATAAGCATAGGTCGGCAACACCGTATCGGGAGGATATTTGCCTTCCTCCATCCCCGCAACGGCCGTCACCACTTTGAAGGTGGAGGCGGGAGGAAAGCCTTGTAGGGCGCGGTTCACGAAGGGATTACCCTTACCCTGGAGTTCCTTCCATTGCTTCTCGGTGATGCGCGAGGAAAAAATATTCGGGTCAAAGGTTGGATAGCTAACCATCGCCAGCACCGCCCCGTCATTCGGGTCTAGGGCAACGACAGCCCCCTTACGGCCGCCCAGGGCCTTCTCGGCTGCTTTTTGAAGTTCCGTATCTAGGGTTAAGGTAACGTTTTTACCTGCTTTGGCATCTTTCTGACCCAAAATCCGCACCGCCTGTCCAGCGCCATCCACTTCGACCTGTTGTCCACCCCATTCGCCCCGGAGGAGGGGCTCTAGGGACTCTTCAACGCCCATCTGACCGACGATATCCCCGAGACGATAGCCCTGGGGACGCCGTTCTTCGAGTTCTTCAGCATTCAACTCTCCGGTATAGCCCAGAATGTGAGAGGCGACGGCTTTGTTGGGATAGACACGGACGTGTTCTACATCCACATCGACCTCAGCCAGTTCAGAGCTGTATTCTTTGATCGCTGTAATCTGTTCCGGAGTGAGGTTCCGCGCGATCCGAATCCGGGTGGGTGAATTGTATTCTGCTGCTTCGACGGGATCACGAATTTCGTTTGGCGGCAGGTTCAAGATTTGTGAGAGTCGCTCCACGGTGCGATCCCAGGTCGGATGCCGCTGGGCCAGGGGCCAAATATAAGCCGAATGCGTTAAGCGGCTACTGGCCAGGAGTTTGCCCTTGCGATCGAGAATCGTTCCCCGCACCGGCTGCCGAGGGATGGTACGAATCCGATTGTCCTCAGCCAGGGCCGTGTTTTTGTCGCCCTCCACCAGTTGGAGGTAGGCCAGGCGCGAACCAATGCCGCCGAGTAACACAAGACTCACCACAAACATGATGAAGACCGACTGATATTTCAGACCCACGGTGCGGGGGGTCTGTTTGCGCCCGACTCTGGACGGGGTTTGAAGGGTGGTAGGGTGAATCGCTCGCATTATTAACGTCTGCAAACTAGGGGCTGTCGTTATTTAGGGGCTCAAACCCAAGTTTTACCTCGGTTACAGCCCCTAGCTCATAATTGTTGGGGCAGGCGTGTAATCGCTTATTCTCATCAGGCTTTTGAGCTTAATGGATGACACGCCTTAGGGTTCAGCGACGGACTGCGCACCTCTGGCATTAGGGAAAGATTCAGTCACTCTGAAATTCTAAAACTTGGCAAGCCATTAGACACCGAGCTACGGATATCCTAATGGATGAGGACTAAAACTAAACCTTAAAACTATCGTTGTGGCTTTGCCTGAGAATCGCTCAAGGTTTGACATTATATTAACCTCCAACCGAAAAAATGGGGGTAGTCGCCAGGAAAGGCAGAGGGCAGCAGAGACGATTCAGAAAACCGGGCTCGCTCCGGCTAAGACCCAGTTGGGAAGATCTGGGCCTGGGGAGCTGCCACTGTACTCAAACCGACACCATGGCTGAATCTGACCCGATTCTCTCGGTTGGCAAGGAGGTTGCTAGTATAAGAGGAACCTTCATCCCTTGGGGATTGATTCACGACTTGCTCTCACTATGCTCCCCGTTGCGTCGTCTGATTCCACTCACTCATCCCCGCCACCCTTGACCACCGCTTGGGATGTGGAACTCCAGCAGATCTACAAGTCTTTTGATGGCGAATCAGTGATTAATGGGGTTGACCTCCAGATCCGTCAGGGTGAATTCTTTTGTATTTTGGGCCCTTCAGGCTGTGGCAAGACCACGCTACTGCGGATGATCGCCGGGTTTGAGTTTCCCACGACCGGCCAGGTACTGATTCAAAACCAAGTCATGAATCGTGTGCCGCCCTACAAGCGGCCGGTGAATACGGTCTTTCAGAGCTATGCCTTGTTTAACCACCTCACCGTGGCCGAGAATATCGCCTTTGGCCTCAAACTCAAGCGACTAGCGGCCCCCGAAATTCAACAGCGCGCTGCGGCAGCTTTGGCGGGGGTACGCCTAGAAGCCTATGCAGGACGTTATCCGCAGCAACTTTCGGGGGGGCAGCGTCAGCGGGTGGCGCTGGCGCGTGCCCTGGTGAATCGCCCTGCTGTGGTGTTACTCGATGAACCGCTCGGAGCCTTGGATCTCAAGTTGCGTAAGGAGATGCAAGTGGAACTCTCGCGTTTGCATCAAGAGGTGGGGTTGACCTTTGTGATGGTGACGCACGACCAGGAAGAGGCGCTCTCGCTTGCCGATCGCATCGCTGTGGTGCGCCAAGGGCAAATTGAGCAGGTGGGAACTCCCAGCGAGATTTATGAGCGGCCCCAGACAGCTTTTGTCGCGGACTTTATTGGCGAGACCAATTTGTTTACGGGAGAGGTACAGCAGCAGGAGGGCGATCGCTTTCAGGTGAAAACCTCAACCGGATTGTCTTTGTGGTCTCGATCACTTCCCCAATCTCCGCAAACCGTTCAGCTCAGTATCCGCCCCGAAAAAGTTCACCTCACGGCGGAGCCCACGGCCCACGACAATTGCTTTCCTGGTCGCATCGAACACACGATGTATCTGGGAACCCATGTTCAGTACGTGGTGACGTTGCAGCCTCGTGATGGGGATGAACAAAACCCTATGCCGACGGTGATTGTGCGTCAGCCGAATCCAGGCAGTCAGGGCCGATTAGACCAGAAGACGCTTCATGTGTCTTGGTCGGCTCAAGATTGTTTGACCTTTGTGGGTTGAATAGTTATTGGGGATGAAGTAGCCAAAACCCTGATCTGGTAAGCAATGCCTACCCAGCCCCTTCAACGACATCAAGTTTTTAATTGAGGCGGGCGAGACGCTCGCGCTACGGAATTCCTATTCGCCAAACACGTTTTGCCACCAGGGTGTCGGGTCTGGATCCGGGCGCTCAACCAACCAATCTACTTTCGGGTAGACCTCGGTGCGCTTCCAGCCCGTGAGCTTGACCAAATTACGGACTTCTTGCTCTTGGCGATCGCGCACCTGAGCCCGGTAGGGTGCAGCAGCGGCGCAATTCATCTCACCCCGGTAGGGGCGGCGAATCACGTAGCGCCCTTGGAAGGTTTCTTGATTGCCCGTTTCCTGGAACATCAGGTCTTCGGGAAACTTATTGCGACTGTAGCGCACATGGAGCCGGGTGATCACCACATTGTTGTTCGGCGGGGCGATCCGTCCGCTGGCGCTGTTGCCGCCCAACCAAAAGACACCTGCTTTGTGCAATTCCTCGCGGTTTAGAACGGGGGATGAGCAAGGATCGCACCAGGCCATGTTCCAGGTATATTCCAGAAAAGCTACCTCTTTGTTTTCGGTTTCGTAGGACTGCTGGAACATCGTGGTGTAGAAATCCGGAAACTCTTCCTGCACAAACTCGGGCACATCCACATTAGAGGGAATCTTAACGGTGCGATAGTTGGTCAGCTCCACCTGACCCTTCGGCGAGAGCAGATAGACAATTAGATCTTGATCCCCCTGGGCGTTGAGCATTCCCAACCGAATCGGCAGCATAAACCGGGGTGACTCAAAGGCCATTTGCAATGGTCGCAGGTTCTGGGTCTCGCTCTTTTCAAACTCGTCGAGATTCACCTTGGCGACAAAGAATTTCAGCTCTTGGCGGATGTAGGGCTGCAACAGTTCATGGGCCCCCGTTGGGATGTTGTACTCGTTCTGACGCAGCCAGGTTTCCAGACCTTGTGATTCCTCGGCGCTCAAGATTACGATGTCGTATTCGCCGACGGTAAATTCTGCCTCGACAGTGACACCGAGATCGACCTCTTCCTGAGGCGCTTCTTGGCGCAATCTGTCGCCGCTCGCTGGGGCGGGACGCATCAGTACAGGCGGTCGAATCGGCGCACAGGGGTTCTCATCGAAGTATTCCACCAAGCGTGGGGCACTGAAGTCATCCAACCGCTTGAGTACGTTGGGATCGCCCACTTTGACCTGTTCTTCTTTGAGCACGACGGGCACGGGCACAACCATGGCAAAGTCGGCCACTTCACCTTGGTAGTCGTTGGCCATGGTGAGGATGGTGCGATCGCCATCTCGGGCAATGATCACCTGGGAGGCTTGATTATAGAGATCGGTATCGGCTTTGGCGACAAAGAAGCCACAGAAGGCTTGGGCTGCACTGGTGCTACTGAGGAACAGCAGCAGGGCAAGGCAGAGGGTAAAGAGCGATCGCAACGGTTTCATGGCGTCTCAGGGGGATCAAGGGCTGAATCAGTCAATTTGGGCCTCTAGTATGCCAACAGAACCCAGCCATGATTCGCCTGTTACACTTTCTGAAACATTCCCTGGGCGGTTTGGGCTGACTTAATAACTTAGGGCGTGTCATCAATTAACCTCAGAAGCCTTACGAAGGGATCGATCGCCCGACCCAAACAACAGGAAAAGGGACTGTAAGTCAGTCATAACAAGAGTTTGAAGTCTAACTGACGACAAACCCTAGGTGTAGTAAAGGAATTGATGGATGAGATCTAACACCTTAAGTAGTTCTTATGCTTGATCGGTACGATATTGATTCGTGCCATATTTGAAGTCGCCATTAACTTTCCGCAATTTTTTTTTGAGATTCAAAACATCCGGATCATTTGTAATCGCTTTAACTGATGGAGATTTAGTCAATACGGCTCTAGCATAAATTCTCTTCGGCAATATCGGGAAGAGTAGTCTGAGTTCGTCGATTGTCGATGCTAATTGTCTGACAGAGCCGAGAAAATCTCTACCTTTTAGCTCTACAAGATAGGCGACATTATCATTGCAAACGAGTATTAAGTAATCACATTTCTTTGTTTGTGATGAAGTAATAACACATTGATCGACTCTGATGCGACAAACGGCTTTCCGGCTTGGGTTCTCTAAGATGTATTTGCGCCGACTTTCTTGCGCTATGATTTTTGAACCGTTCCCACAGCTACAACAATTGAGATAGTTCTCTTTGGAAAATTCGCAATTATTCTGGCTTTCTTTTGGTTCTATCTCTGTTTTACTCATCGTCATGCTCAAAAAGTTGATTGAAGATGTCTACAATGATCTCCGAAGCGCGATCGATTTCCGCTGAGTGAATCAGATGAGTTTCTTGATCAATCAGGCTTCTGCTCTGACCGTTTTCTAAGATATATGAGCCAATTTGGTTGCTATCCAACCAAAGTAATGGATTAACAATGTTGGCAATTTCTTCTCTTTTGTGCTCACCTAAATTGTGTGCATATAGGAGGTTGTTATAGGCGGCAAGTATGTAAGGACTATGGGTTGTAACAATGATTTGATTATCTGATTGATTGGCAAGCAATGCGATGAGATCAACGAGCTGCTTCTGGGCCACAGGGAAAAGGTGCGCCTCTGGCTCTTCAATGACCAAGAAAACTTTCCTCTTGTTGAGGATAATCAAAAGAATAAAAAGGAGAATCCAGAGAACCTCTTGCTGACCAGAGGATGCAAAGTTTATTAAACTATGTTTGCCAGAAGAGAACTCTAACGTTTCAGTTCCATCCCGGTAATGATAGTCACCTCTGAGAATATTAGCGATGAGCTGTTGCGTCAATTCAAGACGCTCCTGTTGTTGTTCATGCTCCTCTTGGATTTCTGCTTGTATCAATCTGGGTACATTTTGATTGAAGAGAGGTTTTATATCATCAATCCGCTCGATAAATCCTTTCATTAAAAAGTCCAACTTAAGATTATTGGCATCCAAATCATCAAATTGCTTGCTCCCCAAGTCGATGTTATAGCGTTGCTGAGATAAGGCAGTGATTACACTACGTCCTGCTGGGATAAAGAAAAGATCCCGATCGTCGCCAAAGATCCGTTCAATCTTGCGATTGAGATCCTTGAAAAAATTGTTTTCTCTCGATCGCTTCTCTGTGAACTCTCTGGATGCAGAAAAGGTTAGTGATCTGGAGTTGATTTCGTCATAAAAGGCACGGGTTTCATTGAGCAGGGACTTCATCTCGTCACATAGATTCTCACTAAAGATGAGATCAGTATATTGCTTGTCATCAGTAGGTAATATTGTGACAGTCAATGAATTTCCGTAGTCATAAAAAATCCTCATCTGTTCAAATTGGGTTACTGAACCATAGATCTGGATAAATTTCCGCTTCGCTTGCTTGGCAAAGTTCGAAATAGACAGATTGCCAATATCTTGCTCATAGGATTTCTGCAAATAGAGGATCAAGTCATCGCGCAAAGACTTGAAGAAGTAAATCGCCTTACTGATGGTGCTTTTTCCGCTTGCCTGATGTCCGATCAGAACCAGCATTTTTTGAACTGGAAAGCTGACATGAGTAATTGTATTGAAATTTTCAATTTCAAGATGTTGACTCATTATATTTGCCTCAATGGACTTTCATTATACTGACTCAGGAGGAGTCGGTGGATATTGCTCTAGAGCCGCCTTGAGGTAATGCCCTGTGTAGGAGGTGGGATGGGCCGCCACCGTCTCCGGCGTCCCCACGACGACAATCTCACCGCCGCGATCGCCCCCTTCTGGCCCCAAGTCCACCAGCCAATCCGAGCAGCGGATCACATCCAAGTTGTGCTCGATCACCAGCACGGAATTGCCTTTGTCCACCAGGCGCTGCAAGACATTGAGCAGGTGATGCACATCGTAAAACGAGAGCCCGGTGGTGGGTTCATCAATGAGATACAGCGTCTTGCCCGTGGCCCGGCGCGAGAGTTCGGAGGCCAGCTTGACACGCTGGGCTTCCCCCCCTGAGAGCGTCGGGGCCGGTTGCCCCAGCTTGACATAGCCCAGACCCACATCCATCAAGGTTTGCAGGCGCGACGCCGCCTTGGGAATATTGGCAAACGTGGTGACGGCCTCCTCGACGGTCATGTTCAACACATCGGCGATCGAATAGCCCTTGTATTTCACCTGGAGCGTTTCGCGGTTGTAGCGTGCGCCTTTGCAGACTTCGCATTGCACATAGACATCGGGCAGAAAATTCATCTCGATCACGTTCACACCCTGGCCGCCGCAGGCTTCGCAGCGCCCGCCTTTGACATTGAAGCTAAAGCGCCCCTGCTTATAGCCCCGGGCCTTGGCTTCAATGGTTTCGGCAAAGATCGCCCGAATCGCGTCAAACACGCCCGTGTAGGTGGCGGCATTGGAGCGCGGCGTCCGACCGATCGGCGACTGGTCAATCACGATCACCTTATCGATCGCATTAATGCCCTTAAAGTCTTGCAGGTGCTTGGGGAAGGGGATTTTCTTAAACAGGTGATGGCGCAGGGCGGGGTAGAGCAGTTCGTTGACCAGGGTGGACTTGCCCGAGCCCGAAACGCCAGTGATGCAAACCAACTGCCCGAGGGGGATCGTCACATCGATATTCTGCAAGTTGTTCTGGTGACAGCCGAGCAGACGCAGGTGGCGCTTGTTGCCCTCCCGCCGTTGGCCCGGCGTGGGGATTTGCGATCGCCCGGAAAGATAGGCTCCGGTGAGCGATCGCTCACTCGCCAATAATTCCGGCAGCGTCCCCTGCACCACCACCTCGCCCCCATGAACCCCCGCCTTGGGGCCAATATCCACAATGTGGTCGGCGGCGCGGATCGTGTCTTCATCGTGCTCGACCACGATTAGCGTATTGCCGAGATCCCGCAACCGTTGCAGGGTGGCCAGGAGGCGATCGTTATCCCGTTGATGCAGGCCGATGCTGGGTTCATCCAGGACGTAGAGCACCCCCGTGAGCCCGGAGCCGATCTGGGTCGCCAGACGGATGCGCTGGGCTTCGCCCCCCGAGAGGGTCATGGCGGCGCGATCGAGGGTGAGATAGTCCAAGCCCACATCGAGTAAAAATTGCAGCCGCGCCCGCACCTCCTTGAGCGCCAGCTCACCAATCAGCGCCTGACGCTCGGTGAGTTGCAAGTTATCGATCCGCTCTAGCGCGACTCGAATGGAAACACTGGTCAGATCATTGATGTTGTATTGCCCCAGCCGCACGGCCAAGGCACTGGGTTTGAGGCGCTGGCCGCCGCAGGCTTCGCAACTGCGATTGACGATGTATTGCTCCAGCTTCTGCTTATAGGCATCGGAGCTACTGTCTTGGTAGTTGCGCTCCAGCATATTGAGAATGCCGATGAAGCGACGGTGGTAGCCCTGACCCTTGTAGGGGTCGGCTTCGATGTAGATCGGCTCCTCGCAGCCGTGTAGGAGGAGGTCTTGTTGCTCGGGTGTTAACTGACTCCAGGGGGTCTGGAGCGCAAAACCGTGGGCTTCTCCCATGCCGTGGAGCAGGGAGAGGTAATAGGCATTTTCTTTGTCTGACCAAGGGGCGATCGCACTGTACAGGGGCATTGAAGGGTCAGGAATCACCAGTTCCGGGGCAAAGGTGCGCTTAAAGCCAATGCCATGACAGACGGGACAAGCACCGTAGGGGGAGTTAAAGGAAAAGAGCCGGGGGGAAAGCTCTTGCATCACCGCGCCATGTTCGGGGCAGGCAAAGTTCTCGGAGAAGATAATCTCTTGCTCGTCGGTGGCGATGATCGCCGTGCCCTCGGTATGTTTGAGACAAGTCCCCAGGGAGTCGGCCAGGCGCTCGGTCATCTCGGGCTTGACGATCAGGCGATCGATGACAATTTCAATATCGTGCTTGTGATTTTTAGCCAGTTTGATATTGTCGGTCAACTCCCGCACGTCGCCATTGACGCGCACCCGCACAAAGCCTTCGGCGGCGAGGCTAGAGAGGAGTTTCTTGTGGGTTCCCTTTTGCCCTTGCACGACGGGAGCGAGGATCTGAAAACGGGTGCGTTCGGGCAGTTCGAGGACGCGATCGCACATTTGGTCAATGGTCTGGGGCTTAATGTTGCGATCGCAAATGGGGCAATGGGGCTCCCCGGCGCGACCAAAGAGCAGCCGCAAGTAATCATAAATCTCCGTCACCGTGCCCACGGTGGAGCGGGGGTTGTGGGAGGTGGACTTTTGGTCGATGGAAATGGCCGGACTCAAGCCTTCGATCGCATCTACGTCAGGCTTGTCCAGTTGCCCCAAAAACTGACGGGCGTAGGCACTCAGCGACTCCACATAGCGCCGCTGCCCTTCGGCAAAGATCGTGTCAAAGGCCAGGGACGATTTGCCCGAGCCCGAGACCCCGGTGAAGACAATCAGACGATTACGCGGCAAGTCCAAGTCCACATTCTGGAGATTATGTTGACGCGCACCCCGGATCCGGATCTGATCCTGCGCTTGGGGAGAAGCCTCGCTAGAATAGCGGGGGAGCGGATCAGAGAGATTGAGGGGTGAAGGCATAACATTAGGGGCTGCAACAGTCCTTAACAATTCTATCGGGATTCGCCCTCCAGCCGCCGTACTGATGCCGTAACCCCAGAGATATCCTGCGCTGCGATATCCTTCCCCTATGAACACTATCCTGGTCATTGAAGATGACGCCACCGTGCGGGAGAGCCTGACGGAGCTACTGGAAATGGCGGGATATGGCGTGGTGGGGGCTGCCGATGGGAACCAGGGCCTGCTCTTGGCCCAGCAAGAACGACCCCAGGCGATTCTCTGTGATGTACGTCTGCCAGGGATTGATGGTTATGCTGTGCTGATGGCGGTGCGACAGCATTCCGAACTGCTGTTGGTTCCCTTTATTTTCTTGACCGCTTGCGCGGACAAAGCCGCCTATCGCCAGGGCATGGAATTGGGGGCGGATGACTATCTAGTCAAGCCCTTTACCCGGCGGGAAGTGCTGCGATCGCTGCAAACCCAACTGGAGAAGCGCGAGCAAGTCCTGGCAGCCCTCAACCGCAAGCTCAATGACGCGGAAGCGGCCGTAGACTACCTGACCCACTACGATGCCCTGACCTTTTTGCCCAACAAGTTTGCCCTCCAGAAGCAGTTTCAGGAACTCACGGCCGAATGCCGTGAGCCAACCCAAATGCTGAGTTGGATTGACCTCTCGTTGGATCACCTCTCCCGGCTGCAAAATGCCCTGGGCGATCGCGCCAAGGAACAAGTTCTGCGGGAAATGGCTCAACGGTTGCAGCAGCGCGTGAATGCCCCCAATAGCTTGGCTTATCTGGGCGAGAACCAGTTTTGTCTGCTGCTGCTCGACTGCCCGACGCTGGAAGCGTTGCAAACCCAGCTCGAGGAGTTGCAAGCCCAATGTGCCGAGCCCTTTGTGTTGGATGAGCGGGAGCTTTACGTCACCGTCAGCCTGGGGGTGGCCACCGCGCTGCTGATGCAGGCTCAGTTTGACCCGCTGCGAGAGGAGGCCAACCTCGCCAAAGAAGAGGCGCTGCGCCGGGGCGGCAATCAGGTGCAGATCTATCAGCCCAGTCTCCACCAGCACCACCAGCAGAGCATCATTATTCGCAATGATCTCTACCAAGCCCTGGAACGGGATCAGTTTGTGCTCTACTATCAGCCCTTTGTGGAACTGAAAACGGGTCAGATTTTTGGTGCTGAGGCGCTAATTCGCTGGCGACATCCGGAGCAAGGCTTTATTTCACCCGAGCAGTTTATTCCCATTGCCGAAGAGTCGGGGTTTATTATCCCCCTGGGGGAATGGACCTTGCACCAGGCTTGTCAGGATGTTTGGATTTGGAATCAGCAGCATCCCCGACCCTTGCAAGTCTCAATTAATCTTTCGGCTCGCCAGCTCAATTATCCCCAATTGGTCACAGCGATCGCCCG
>JBMYQW010000114.1:0-12944 GCA_049601735.1 Spirulinaceae cyanobacterium | reverse complement strand
GATGCCATCGGGTGTAGCAGTTTCGATATCGCAACGGTAAGCGACCAGGAAGCAGCCACCATAGTGGTGAATACCATTTTGGATGTTTCTTGTAATGGAGGCGCAGATGGAGCAATAGACATTAATGTAATCGGAGGTAATCCGCCATTTACTTTCGAATGGTCAAATGGTACGCAAACAACTCTATGCTTGGCAGGGACAGGCGATCGTGGAGCAGACGATCGCCCCGAATCACCAAGGTCTTGTCCGGTTTCAAGGCACCTATTGGTCAGCAAGATGTGTCGATGCCATCAGCTTTGCGCCGGGTGCAATTGTTGAGGTGATCGATCGCCATAACCTCACCTTGATTGTGAAAGCGATGACGCAATTTATGAGCCAAAATACTGAACTTCAGTAATGTTCTACTTTGGATTATTCACTCAATTGATCCGTAAAATGACCGATCGCCTGGGTTAAATTGCAGCGAGCTGAGGCTTCATAACGCGACTGAAACGCAGGGGTGTGATAAATGTTTTCCTGCGCCAGCAACCGTTGTAAAAAAGCCCGTCGCTGGGTGCGATAAACCGCATCCGGAACCCAAGCATATTCGTGGCGAATGGCGATCGCATACATCTCAAACTCCTGGGGGTTCCGCCCTAAAATACTCAGGTCAATATCAACCATCAACTGCTCATCTGTTGTCTGGGGACGGGCGGGATGCTGGGTGACGCGGATGAGCTGAGTGATGCAATCGCAGATATCGCTTTTTAGTCCCGCTGCGGTTAGATATCGCCGCGCCCAAGCCGCACTCCGCGCCTCATTATCGCTGCGTTGGGGATGATACACCGCATCATGAAACCAGAGGGCGATCGCCACCTCGGCAGGTCGCAGGGCTAACGCTTGATGCTGTTGGAGTTGAGCCAAGCAATCAGCAATGTGAGTCGCGGTATGATAATGGCGATGGGGGGCATTGTAAGCCCGTTGCAAAATGGTAAATAAATCTGTCTTTGTCTCCAGACCTAAGTCCTGGAGGTGCGATCGCCAGGTTTTCGCGCTGAATCGATTCATAGCCTATGACCCAAGCTCCATCTGATTCTCGTTCGATGTGGCAGCAACACAATCAGCAGCATCTCCAAGTCGCCCTTCATACTGTAAGGGCTCGTCTTCTTGCACATATCCCCGCATCCACAGGTTTCGCCCCGGAGCCCCCACCCCCGACCGCTCCGACCGTCAATGGAGACAAGGCCACCGCTTGGTCTCTCCCGTATCTCTGTCAGCAATTTCAGCTCTCGTCTTTCGAGCGTGATTTAATCCTCCTCTGTGTCGGGATGGAACTTCTCGGAGACTGGGGTCAACTCTGTGCCCAAGCCAGTGGCAATCTGCAGCAACCCTATCCCACCTTGAGCTTGGCCTTAACCGTCTTGCCTGAATCAGCATGGCAGGCGCTGACCCCGACTGCACCCCTGCGCCGCTGGCGACTGGTGGAACTGGGCGAGAGTCAGGCGCTAACGCAAGCGCCCCTGCGCCTGGATGAGCAAATTCTCCATTACCTCATGGGGGTGCGCTATCTTGATCACCGCCTTGCAGGCATCTTAGAGCCCGTGCAGGTTGGTACAGATTTAGTCGCTTCGCACCAGACGATCGCCGATCGCATTTTGCAACTGTGGCAACAGCCCCAAAAAAGGCTCCCAGTGATCCAGCTCTGGGGGGCGAATGAGCAGACGAAGCGGGCGATCGCCCAGCGGGTGGCCAGCCAATGCCAAGCCCAGTTGCTGGCGCTGCCGACGGAACTGCTACCGAGGGAGAGTGAGCGCCTGAGCCTGATTCAATGCTTGCTGGAGCGGGAATGGCGCTTAAATGGCTCTATTTTGTTGCTGGACTTGGGCTACAGCGATAAGTTGCCGCTGGGGATTCAGCAGCTCATCGACACGGTGCAGCTCCCGCTGCTCTTGAGTAGTAGCCTGCGCTATAGCCAGCGTCACCGGGCGATCGTAACCTTTGAGGTAACTGCCCCCACTTCAGCAGAGCAGCACCAGATTTGGCAGGCAAGTTTGCAAGCGACTGAGATTGACCTGAACGGTGAAGTCAAACCACTGATTGCTCATTTCAACCTCACCCCAGCGCAAATTCAATCCGCTTGTTTAACGCTCAAGGGCCAGGAAGAGCAAGACGTGAGGGCATTGTGGGAGATTTGCCGGATGCAGAGTCGCCCCCGTTTGGATGAGTTGGCCCAGCGGATTGAGGTGGGCGCAGATTGGTCAGATTTGGTGCTGCCAGAGCGAGAGCAAAATGTGTTGCAGGCGATCGCCGCCCAGGTGCGCCAGCGCCTCAAGGTGTATCAAGATTGGGGCTTTGGCAAAAATAAGCAGCGCGGCTTGGGGATTACGGCGCTGTTTGCGGGGGCGAGCGGGACGGGTAAGACCTTAGCAGCGGAGGCGATCGCCGCCGAACTCAACCTCGATGTCTACCGGATTGATCTCAGCTCAATTATTAGTAAATACATCGGCGAGACCGAGAAGAATCTGCGCAAGCTCTTTGATGCAGCAGAAAGCGGCGGTGTCATTTTGCTCTTTGATGAAGCGGATGCGCTGTTTGGTAAACGCAGCGAAGTCAAAGACAGCCATGACCGTCATGCCAATGTGGAAGTTGCCTATCTGTTGCAGCGAATGGAGGCGTTTCAGGGGTTGGCGATTTTGACGACGAACCTCAAAAGCTCGCTCGACCAAGCCTTTCTGCGTCGCATCCGATTTTTGATCAATTTCCCGTTCCCGAAAGCGCCCCAACGGGAAGAAATTTGGCGGCGAGTTTTTCCGGCACAAACGCCCACCAAGAAGCTCGATTATGAGCTTTTGGCTCAGTTAGAAGTGACAGGGGGCAATATCAAAAGTATTGCCATGAATGCAGCATTTATTGCGGCGGAAGCGGATGAACCGATTCAGATGAAACATCTGTTACAGGCGACACGGAGCGAATATATCAAGATTGAGAAAGTGCTGACGGATATGGAGATTCGAGATTGGTTGGATTGACTGTTAGATAAGAAAACCTTTGGATTGTGTTTGGAAGACTCAAGATTCAACGTTTGCCCAGCTTAATATCTTGGAAATATATTGATGCTGTTGTGGTGAGCTACGACTCACATTTCCTCGAATGGTACATTCGCCTCGGTCTTATCTATTGCACCTACCATACGGT
Organism: Spirulinaceae cyanobacterium; assembly: GCA_049601735.1. Taxonomy (GTDB): domain Bacteria; phylum Cyanobacteriota; class Cyanobacteriia; order Cyanobacteriales; family Spirulinaceae; genus SIO3F2. The sequence continues at coordinate 9,770 of JBMYQW010000114.1, read as the reverse complement.
AGAAGCAGTGCTTGGCACTTTCCCACATCTTGTCTTCATGCGATTTTCCGGATTCTCTGCCGATGTCGTCAACCATGACTTGTCCCAAAATCTGGTCTGCGTAGCCAGTTACGCCACGCTCTCCAATGTTACTCTGAGCCTTGGCTACAGCATATTGATCAACAGTTGCTACCAACATGACACCATCCGTAGCGAAGCCCATTAAGCCCCCTAGCTCTTGTGACCATTCTTCTATTTTGCCAAACTCAGTCGCTTTGATATTAAATCCTGTTTGCCTGATTGCGACATCCTCTGAGGGGGGCAGGCGATGATTTTGACCACCTGGTTCACCTCCCATGGTTTGATTTTCTAAAATCTTTCTGGCTTGGTTGGGATTTGTCCCTCTCCATATCATGATCTCGTTAGAGCCACGCTCAATGTATTCCTCTTGAGCCTGTTGCTCATCGAGTTTCTCTGCAAGCCAACGCATATTAGCTTCACTTTCCAGGAGATAATCATACGCCTGAGTCATGGATATCCAGTAATAGTTCACTGCTTCAGACAAGGTACAATGAGCACCATTAACGATGGTGAAGTGGTTATATATCGTCTGGGCGAATCGTTCATTTAGCTCTAGACCACTAAGGTCATATCCCTTAGCAGTTTTTACAATTTTTTTCCAGAATTTATCTTCACTGACATCAACTGCCTTGGTTGCTTTGCCAACCCTTTTCTTGTATTTAAAAATCCTTCTTTGAATGAATAATTCGGACTGGCTGGGTTGATTTAACAATTCCCGATCGCCTGTCTTTAGCGATCGCTGTACCATGCCATCACTCTGCTGCACCACATGGGTCAGCTCATGAGCCAACAACTCCTGACCTCCCTTACTCTCCGGCGCGTAAGCCCCCTGCCGAAAAAACACATCCTGCCCCGTGGTAAAGGCTTTGGCTTGGATCGATTGATTGAGCTGATCAGCGGTGTTGTTTGTATGAATGCGCACCCCACCAAAATCGGCCCCAAAGGCATTCTCCATCGGTTGTCGCACCGTCTCTGCTAGTGGTTGTCCCTTGCCTCGCTCGTGCTGAATCGACTGCTCTAACTCCGGTGATGCCGCCCCACCCGTGCTCATGCTCTTGAGCTGCACAGCAGCAGGCTTCATCCGGATTTCTTCTTCCTCTTCATCCTCATAGCCCTCAGTGCGCTGGATCTGCGGCATCAACGGTTTCTTCTGGAGTAGCTCGTCCTCATCACGCTCCTGACGCTGCACAGGTGCAGGCGCAGGGTTGTTGAGTTGCTTTACCACTTGCGCTGCCACCGCATCCGCCTCTTGCTCGTACTTGTCACCCACAGCGCCAATGGTGAGCTTAGGCATGATCGGCAATGTTAGGGCATTATATTTGGCAGCTTGCGCAGGCTGGGTTGATGCTTCCTGGGGTGCTGTCTGGGCTTGGAGCGGTTGAGGCTTAGGAAAGGGTCGGGAATATTGCGAGATTTCTGCTGGGGTTTGCGGTGTATTGCTCTGGTTGGCGTATTGGTATTGGCGACGACGGCGACCCATAAGCTCAGTCCTCTCGGGGCAGTAATATCCAGATGCTTTAGTATGACGCTGGGGCTGCCTCACTGTCTATTTTCTGAAGGTCGAAGCTGATTAAGATTAATGCAGTGATGCGCGATCGCCCCCGACCCTGCCCTAGACAGCTATTGCCGCCTCCACCCAACCCTTCAAGGTTTCCACCACCGTCTCCAACGGCAACTCCTGCGTCTCCTTCGTCGCCCGTTGCACCACTTCCACCTTGCCGTTTTTGAGCGATCGCCCCGTCACAATGCGATAGGGAATACCAATCAGCTCCGCATCTTTAAACTTCACGCCCGCCCGTTCCTTGCGATCGTCGAGCAACACTTCAAGCCCCGCCGCCGCACAGTCGGCATAGAGCTTTTCCGCCGCCGCCATCGCGGTCTCATCGTTAATATTCGGCACCACAATCACCACCTGGTAAGGAGCAATGCTCACAGGCCAAATGATGCCATCCTTGTCATGGCGCTGCTCTACCGCCGACTGGGCCAAGCGGGAAACACCAATGCCGTAGCAGCCCATCACAAACGGCTGATCTTTGCCCGCCTCGTTGGTGAAGGTTGCACCCATCGCCTGGGAATATTTGGTTCCCAATTGGAAGATATGGCCCACCTCAATGCCCCGCGCCACTTTCAGGGTTTGCTCGGGGTCATGCACGGCACGATCGCCCACCTGAGCTGTGCGCACATCGACCACCCCCTTGGGCAACTCAAACTGTTCTCCCCAATTCGCGCCAAAGACGTGATACCCCGCTTCATCAGCCCCGGTGACAAAGCCTTTGAGATCCACGGCGGTTTGATCGACCAAGCGTACAAATTGGGGATGAATGCCCTCTTTTTTAGCAATGTAATCATCAGCCAAACCGGGGGAAATATAGCCCAACGGCAAGGGTTTGGCGGCCCATTTCTGCTGCGCTTCCACATCGGGCACATCCACAGCCAGGACGGTATTAGCCTCAAATTGCGCGGCCAGCTTGCTGATTTCGTTTTGCAGCTTGGTATCGTTCACATCTTGGTCGCCGCGAATGCTGACCAAGACGAGTATTTTCAGACCCGTATCGTAAACCGCTTCGTAGAGCACGTTTTTCAGAATCGCCGTCGGGGAACAGTCAGCGAATTGAGCGAGACTGGCGATCGTCGGGGTGTTGGGGGTTTCGCGCTTTTCGTAGCTGCTGAAGGGGGAGGCGATCGCCTCGGGGGGCAGCGAAACGGCTTTCTCCACATTCGCCGCATATTTTTCATCGGGACTGTAGATGATCTCATCCTCACCGATGTCGGCAATCACCATAAACTCCTGAGAGCCGGAGCCGCCGATCGCCCCGGAATCGGCTTCCACGGCCACAAAGTCCAGACCACAGCGTTGAAAAATCCGGCGGTAGGCCTGATCCATGTCACCATAGGTTGCTTTTAAAGAGTCCTCCGTTTCATGGAAGGAATAGGCATCTTTCATGATGAATTCTCGCCCGCGCATCAGCCCAAACCGGGGACGAATTTCATCGCGGAATTTGCTTTGAATTTGGTAAAGATTTTGGGGCAATTGTTTATAGGAACGGATCATCTCGCGGGCGATCGTGGTGATCACTTCTTCATGGGTCGGGCCGAGGGCGACATCTCGATCTTGGCGATCGCGGAAGGCAAACATAATGCCCTCGGCTTTGGTGTAAGTATCCCAGCGCCCGGACTCCTGCCAGAGTTCGGCGGGTTGCAGTTGGGGCAGCAGGCATTCTTGCGCCCCCGTGGCATCCATCTCTTCCCGAACAATCTGCGAGACCTTGCGCAGCACTCGCCACATCAGGGGCATATAGCTATAAAGACCACTGCCGATCCGCCGAATATAACCCGCCCGCAGCAGCAGTTGATGGCTCGGAATCACTGCTTCAGCAGGGGATTCGCGGAGCGTGACGAAGAGCATTTGCGAGAGACGCATGGTTGAGAAGTCCTTGGGAGCGAGATTGGTGCATCCCTTAGAATATCAGCAAGGGTCAGAGAATGAATGATGGGAGATCAGGCGCATCACTAGAGCAGCCCTCATCGATACAGGTTAAGGTCTAGGGGCGCTTTCACAAGTTTTTCACAACTGCTGAATATGCTGGTATGTCGATGCTGGCTCAATTCTGAGAACAACCCGATGAGAGGATGCATTTTGCATCATTGGTGTAGCTAGAGGATATCGCTCGGGTGCGATCGCTCAACATCCTCAGAATCCCAACTTTTACCCCGATCGCTGGTTTATTCCTCGGAAGAACTAGCATACGCCGACCCTTTAACCTCAACCCCTGAACTCTCAACTTCTAGGTAGATTTAATAGATCGATGAAACGACGTTCTCTTCTCGGCTATGCTTGCCTGTTTCTGGCAAGTTGTACTACCACTCAAACTAACGGCTCTGGCTCTAATCCCTCAGTGAACCGCCCTGAAACACTCCGCTTTGCGGTGACGGATGTTAGCGGCGAGGATGACTTAGAAAAGGACTTTGGGGCGTTTCGTCAGGCCTTAGAAGACGTTCTAGAGATCCCCGTTGAATTTTACCCGGTCGATGACTACCTCGCAGCAGCACCTGCCTTGTTGTCTGGCGAGATCGATATTGCCATGGCGGGCCCTTCGGAATATTTGCTGCTGCGCGGACGGGCTGAAGTGGTGCCCATTGTGGGGGTAACACGGCCGGACTACTATACCCTGATCGTGACCCGGGCTGATAGTGACGTAAAAACACTCAGCGACCTCAAGGGCAAAACGATTGCGATGGTCTCACTCGGGGCAACTGCAGGTCATATTTCTCCGATGAAGATGCTAATGGATGCAGGCTTGGCTGCCAAGGGAGATGTTGAAATTGTAATGCTAGGACGGGAAGGGGGTTTACCCGCTTTGCTCAATGGCGAAGTGGATGCCTGGGCTGCTATTTCAACGGTTTATAATACGGCTGTTTCTGAAGCGCAGGCCGAGCAGCTGGTTGTCTTGGAAGAAGGCGAAAACCTGCCGCCGGATGTATTTGTCGCTAACCCGAGTTTGGGTGATGCGTTTATTAATGAAATACGCTCCAAAATCTTGGCCAACCAGACAGACTTAATGATAGCGTTGACCGCGTCGGAGGCAAATCAAAAGTATCTCGATTCTGAGTTGGTGGCGGCGGACGATGCCGATTACCAAACCTTACGGGAGACCTATTCTGCCCTTGGTCAAGGCTCTGCCATTGAATAGTGAATTCGTTCACTCCATCTCAACATTATTTCTGAATTTCTCACACTATCACCATGCTGAACCGACGTAAATTCCTTTTTTACTCCGCACTCTTTGCCGCAGGCTGTAGCGCCACTCAAGTCACCGAGTCCGAGCAAACCACCCTGCCCGATCCCCTGACCTTTGCGGTGACGGATATTGCAGGCTTAGAAGAACTCGAACGAGATTATGAAGCGTTTCGAGCTGCTTTGGCCGAAGTTCTGCAAACCAATATTGAATTTTTTCCCGTTGATACACTCTTCACCGCAGCCTCTGCTTTACGCTCTGGAGACCTCATGTTTGCCTGGGCTGGCCCGTCCGAATATGTGGCCATTGAGGCCCGCAGCCAAGCCCAACCCTTAATTGTTCTCAATCGCCCCAACTATTACACCGCGATCTTTGCGCAAGCAGAGAGTGGCATTACTTCTCTGGCTGACCTTGAGAGTAAGACCATCGATATGTGGAAGGTGGGCGGTAGCACATCGCATATCGGCGCGGTTAAACTGCTCCTTGATGCGGGCTTAGACCCCCAGACAGATGTTGAAATCCTCATGTCTGGTGAAGATGACTTAGCCCTTCTCACTGAAGGGCAAGCAGATGCCTTGGCTCGCCCGCCCCATAAATATGAGCGGATTTTAAAAGAGGCCGGTGCTTCGCCTGAAGACTTCCCGATTATTGCCCAGGGAGATAATTTCCCTGGGGATATATTTGTGGTGAGTTCTCAGATCGATCCGGCTGTTGTCGAGTTAATGCAGTCCCGGTTACTGGAGAATACCGAAACGCTGTTACAAGGGATTCAGGCGTCACCAGAAGCGATCGCCACCAAATTCAAAGGTTCGAGTTTTGGTGCTGCCCATGACGCTGACTATGATGTAGTTCGAGAAGTGTATCAGGCCTTGGGCAGTAAGGAATATCTATAACGGCTTGCATAAACATGAGGCATACCCCATCCCTCGGGAAGCGATCGCAACACCCTAAATCCCTCTTTGGGAGAGGGAGAGGGGCTTTGAGATGTACTCAATATTTTCGCAATCCGCTGTAACGTCTTTATCTCATCAAAAATCAAAGATTCATGCAGTTCAACGACCGTTGGCGGATCACTCAGAAAATTGTTGCTGGCTATGCAACAGCGATCGGCATTGCTATTTTAGGAGGAATTGTAGGTCTAACAGTGGGGGACTATTCTCAGCGTCGTGCGGATCAAACCCTCTCTCTTGCTGAAGAACAGCTAGATTATTTAACGCTGCTCAGGAATACCACCCTGGAAATTCGCTCCCATCCCCAGCAACTCATCACTGTCTTGGATGATCCGATTTGGTTCGATTATGAAACGAGTGAATTCACCAGTAATATCGATCGCCTTGAAGCAGTCATTGCAGAAATTGAACGATATGTTGAATCGCATCCCGAAAATTTGGCGGCTCCAGCGAGTGACTATGCAGAACTCGATCAAGGTTATGCTGAAACGGTTGCTGCTTATCAGCTACTCATCGAGCGTTTATCAGCAGATATCAACCCTCTTAACTTACAAGGGGAGGATGTGCTAGCGACGCAACTCCGTATTATTGAAGGTCTAACCAGCGAGCAGGCGATCGCATCGCGTTTGCAGTTTGAGCGTTTAGCAGAAGATTTATCACTGCTTGAGCAAGCAGTTGAGCGGCAAAAGGAAGTGGCGATTGTGGCTCAAGTTGGTGCAAAGCGCCTCCGATTACAAATTATTATTGGCAGTTTTACGATCGCGATCGCCATTGCCGCAATGTTGGCTTGGCAAACCAGTCGGGCGATCGCCAAACCCCTGGTTGCCGTGACCGAGGTGGCGCGTAAGGTGACAGAAGAGTCCGATTTTGACCTCCGTGCTCCGGTTACGACTCGTGATGAAGTGGGTATCCTCGCCCATTCGCTCAACCGTTTAATCGAGCGAGTCGGCGACTACACCCATGAGTTGGAGCGCTCCCAAGAAACCCTCGAACAGCGAGTGGAGGAGCGAACGCAAGAACTCAAAGAAACCTTAGGCAATCTTAAAAGTACCCAAACCCAGCTCATCCAAACCGAGAAAATGTCGAGCTTGGGGCAAATGGTGGCCGGGATTGCCCATGAAATTAATAATCCGGTCAACTTTATTCATGGCAATTTGATCCACCTGGAGCGTTATATCGATGATCTCTTCGAGCTACTTGAGGTCTTGCAGCGCCATACCGCGCCGAATATTCCAGAAGTAGAAGACACCATTGAAGATGTGGATCTGGAATTCTTAAAAACCGATCTGCCCGAAATGCTCAATTCCATGAAAATAGGGAGCGATCGCATCAAAGAGATTGTCCTCTCCCTGCGCAACTTCTCCCGTCTCGATGAAGCGGAAATGAAAGCCGTGGATCTACATAAGGGTTTAGATAACACGCTCACGATTTTGAGTAATCGCCTCAAGCAAGGTGTCGAAGTGATTAAGGACTATGGGAATCTGCCCTTGGTTTTCTGTTACCCGGCCCAGCTCAACCAAGTCTTTATGAACCTGATCTCCAATGCCTTAGATGCCATGGAAGAGGCTGAGGTGAAGCCCAAACAAATCACCTTAACAACGGAACAGCTTGGGGACAATCGCGTTTCAATTAAAATCTGCGACAATGGTCCCGGCATCCCTGATGCTCTTAAAGACAAACTCTTTGACCCTTTTTTCACAACCAAACCCATTGGCAAAGGCACGGGTTTGGGCTTAAGTATTTGTTATCAAATTGTGGAAAAGCATTGCGGCGCGATCGCTGTTGAATCTCAACCTGGAGCAGGGACTGTGTTTGTCATTACGTTACCTGTTGAGATTTAGGGAGTCCCCTCTGCATTGATAGCCAACTTGATGTCTTGTAGACGCCAAACTATTGCCATCACTAGCTTACAGCCCCTATGTCCTTTTGCGAAAGTACAAGAACACCACTTCCCTCTTTCCAAGGGGGATTGAAGGGGATTAACGTACCTCATGCTTATAAAAACCGCTATAGCTCATTTTGTTGGGTCGGGCGTGTAATCGTTTGTTTCATAAGGCTTCTGAGATTAATTAATGACACGCCCTAGCCAATCCGAACGTTAAAGGTTGAAGATTTTTTCTACTGTAGCGGTTGGATCTCCCTGCCCTGCGAGGTATTCGGTTCTTGGTGCATACAACTCGGCTCGGATATAACATTGCCTTCCCAGGAACTCTACGGTTGAATTTTTCGCTGGAACAATTTCTGTGCACCAGAGATTCACGCTAACATAAGTGATCAGTATCACGTCTAGAATCTAGAAAACACTCCCCTCAACCACCATGACTCAAGCCGTTCAAGAACCCCAAGCCTCCCAAAAAGGCATTCTGCTCTCCGAGACTGCCCTGGCTCACCTCAAGCAACTGCGTAGCCAGCAAGGCGAAGACCTCTGCCTGCGGGTCGGCGTTCGCGGTGGGGGCTGCTCAGGGCTCTCCTACGCCATGGACTTTGAGCAAGCCGAGAACATCAAGCCGGACGATGAAGTCTACGACTACGACGGCTTCCAGATTATCGCTGACCCCAAGAGCCTGCTCTACATCTACGGCATGATGCTCGACTACAGCAATGCGCTCATTGGTGGTGGCTTCCAGTTCACCAACCCCAACGCCGCCCAGACCTGTGGTTGCGGGAAGTCCTTTGGCGTGTGAGCATAGAGGTTTGACTCTGTTTTACGCAGTATTAAGGCATCATGACTGAATCTCTGGCGGATCTGTACCAGGCGGCGGTGCAACGCTACAACGATGGCGAAGCAGCCGAAACCCTTATTCCGGTGTTTAAGGAGATTTGCGATCGCGGCGGTCGCAAGAATGCCGCAGCTTGGTCAAGTTTGGCCTGGCTGTATCTCTTGAATGGCCAGCCCGAAAAGGCGGTCAAGGCCGCCCAGAAAGGGGTTAAGGCTGATAGTCGTGCGCCCCAAGCTCGCGTCAACCTGGCCCTTGCCCTGCTCGATAGCGGCGAGAAAGGGGTGCGCCAGCATATTGAAATTGCCCAAGAGAGTATGTCGTTCAGTAGTGAACTGCGAGACGATGTCCTCGAAAACATCAAAGACGGCCTAGAGCGGAAGCCCGATTGGGGCAGCCTCCAGCGGGTGCAAAAGTGGCTGTTTGGGTAGCGGAGGAGCAACTATGAGTTATTTAATTGCAGTCTTTGGCGATCGCCTCCAGGCCGAAGCCGCCTACACGGCTCTTGAAAAGGCCCAGATTCCCCTGGCCCAACTGGCGATTCTCGGGCGGGGCTACAAGAGCGCCGATGAGTTCGGTTTAATCGACCCCAAGGAACAGGCGCAGAAACAAATTCGCTTTATGGCCTTCTGGCTGGTTCCCTTTGGCTTTGCGGGGGGCTATGTCTTCAATAGCATCACGCAGATTTATCTCTTTGACTGGCTAGGGCCATTGGGCAACCATCTGATCGGTGGTGTTTTGGGGGCGATCGGCGGCGCGATGGGCAGCTTCTTTGTGGGCGGCGGCGTGGGCGCATCCGAGGGGAGCGGTGATGCCTTGGTTTATCGCAATCGCCTCAATGCGGGCAAGTATTTAGTCATTTTGGAAGGGACAAAAACCCTGCAAGAGCGGGCAACGCCGATCTTGCGTGCTGAAAAACCGGAGAGCTTGCAGGGTTATGTGGAGAATTAGACCTAATTTCTCAAAATCGTAGCGCAGCCATCCTGGCTACCCCCCTGAAATAATATACGTTCATACTCTTGGGCTAGACTGGAGCTGATCGTCTAGTCCAAGAGTATGAATGGCTGAGGAAAATGTGAGACCAACAGAACCCATCCCCATTGAGTTGGGCGATGGTGTGAGCATGATGGTGGAAACCACCCTGCTGGGTGGTGAGGAAGATGTGAGCTTGGATGCGCAAACCTTTGAGCCTGTTTTTGCTGCGGTTAAGGCGCTCTCTGGCAAAGTTCAGGATGCGCTGGAAAGTGCAAAGCCAGACAAGGTCAGCCTAGAGTTGGGTTTGGAAGTGGGGCTCAAAGAAGGCCAGC